>NZ_JBFTNF010000006.1:0-146274 GCF_056397345.1 Cupriavidus sp. 05N38 | reverse complement strand
GTCCGGTCGGGGACCAGTTCGGCGGTGTAGTTGTAGCGAGTACCTTGTTCGCTGCCGGCGCTCTCTTCGGCCTGGCTGGTGTGCTGCACGCCGTGGTGGCGCATGCGTATGGGGCGCCAGCCGTGGTTCATGTCGTCGCGGGGGTGGCCGGTGAGCTCGAAGGACAGGCCTGGCACGAGGCGCGGGTCGTCGCCCTCCACGCGGGCAAGGCGGGCGTCGCGGCGGTGGCCGCGCAGGCGCGCTTCGGTGAAGGGCTTGCCGGCTTCGTCGCGCTTGTAGCGACCGGGATAGTCGTAACGCGCGTAGGCGGACGCCTGGTGATCTAGGTCGGAGCCGAGGCGAGAATGCTCCTGGTCGTACTGTGGATGGGTGAACGTGTAATCGCGCTGGGTCTGGCGTGCCGTACGCACGTTCTCGGTGTAGGTGAAGCGGTGCAGGGCGGGCTCGGGCTGGTCGCCGCCGGGGGTGGGGTTGTAGCGCACGGGTCCGCCGGCGATGCGGCCCTGCACGAACAGGCGGTCGCTGTGGATCATGCGGTGGCCGTCGGCGTCATGGCGGAAGGCAAAGTAGAAGGCTTCCTCGCGGGCAATGCGTTCGAGGAAATGCAGGTCGGTGTCGCCGGCCTGCACGCAGTATTCGCGGGGCAGGTGCTCGGTGGTGACGATCTGCTCGTAGTGGGTGGTCAGGCCGTGGTCCTTGAGCACGTGCTGGAGGATCTCGGGCACGGACAGGGTCTGGAAGATGCGCCAGTCGGAGGACAGGCGCAGGCGGGCGAGGGCGGGCTCGACCACGGCGCGGTAGCGCGTGCGGCGAAAGCCGGTGTCGCCTTGCTCGAAGCGGCTGACCAGCCCATGGACATGGCGCACCGGTTCGTCGCCACGCCAGAGGGTGAGCAGGGCGGGCTGGTCGAGGATGGTGGCGAAGTCGAGGTCGGGGTCGGCATGGGCCAACTGCACGTCGAGGCGGAAGGTCTCGGAGAGGGCTTCGTCGAGATCGAACTCGATGACCTCGAAGTCCACCCCGCCGACGACGGCGAAGCTGAAGCGCAGGTCGGACTGGCGTGCCATGGTGTGCTCCTTGCCGATCGGGGCGCGAGCACCGATCGTTTACTGGCCAGAGGAAAACGCGGCCGGCGCGTGCCGCCGGCTGCATGGGTTCGCCCGGGCTGTCAGGCTTCCTGCGGCTTGCGCCAGTCGTCGGAGGCTTCGGTGCCTGCGATGGCATGCGTCCAGGTGATCTTGCGGTAGGCCATGGCGACCTTGACCAACTGGGTGTACTCCGCCTTGCTCGGGTCCTGCGCATGCGGCAGCACCTGGTTGATGTCGACGATGGTGGCGTCTTCGAGCTTGGTGGTGAAGAAGTGCTCCTGCTTGCCTTCGGTGGAGGTGCGGTACCACTTGATTTCCACGGTCGGCAGCATCTCGCCGGTGGCCAGGGCCTGGTACAGCAGCGGCGTGGACTTGTTCAGCGGGCTGGTGAAGGTGAAGGGCTTGTGCACGCGCTGGCCCGAGGGCTGGCCGCTCTGCGGATCGGTCGGGGTGGCGATGCGGTGTTCGATTTCCTGGACCAGGATCTGGTCCTCGTGGCCTTCGACGTAGACGTTGCCGACCGAGTCGGCGGTGAAGGCGCCCTGGGTGATGTTGCCCTGGGTCTTGCCCTGGATGCTGATATAGGCGGGTGTAGGCATGACAGACTCCGTTGTCGTGAAAATGGCCTGATGGGCCGGGATGCCATCGCTGATGACAGAGGGTCTATCGCAAACGCCATGCCAATCTCCTTAGTGGCTTAAAGACACTTTAAGAAACAACGAGTTATGTAGTAATTTCGGAATTGGCCGAGCGGCCCAGGGTTCCCGCAGGCTCCGCCATCCGCGGTTTTCGGGGAGGATTGAGCCAGGATTGGCTTGATGACTCATATTTTTTGGGGGAATTGAGCCAAGGTTGACCCGGTTGTCTTCTAACGTGCTGATTTTACGAATAAAAAATCCAGCCAGAAATGGCCCGCACGCCCTTGTCGGTGATGCGGTAGGCGTCGCATGAGCGCATGCGATAACCCACGAAAAAAAGAGGTTCATCTAGGCGATCGCAGCCGTCGCGGCTTCGGTACCGACAGTCTTCCAGGACATGGAAACGAACGCCCCGTCATTCTCGCTGACCTTTCCAACAAGCGCTGAAGCAATGATCTGAAATGAAAAGGCCGCGATCAAGTTGGCACGGGCTGCCGTCAGCGGCGGAAGAATTGAGCCAAGGGAGGCGCGATATTGAAGGTAGATATGCCGTCGACCGAGAGTGCCTATCTGGCTCAATGCCGCGGATTTCACGCGAGGATCGGACAAGACCTTATGCAACGGTTCATCACGGCAAAACCCTTTCACCAATGCATCGACAAGCGCGAGCACCAGGCCTCGGATATCGGTGAACTGTTCGTTTTGCAGTCTTTCGATGACGGCCCGCTCGATCCGGTCGGTTACTTCCTGCTTGATGGCCGCCAGGATGTCTTCCTTGGCGCGAAAGCGGCGGTAGATATTGGCTACCGGCAAGCCCGATCCTGCTGCGACGGCGGCAATCGAGAAGCCGTCGATTCCTTCGGTTCGCAAGCGGGCTGGCGCATGGCCTGGCCGGCACGGTGGACATTGGCGCGACGGAGCTGGTGACGCACTGCCGGGCAGTACGGGCGGCCCGCGAGCAAGGCGAGGTCACGCTGGCGCACATTGCCCCGTCCAACAGGCGCTGGCGCAGTTCCAGGCGCAATTGCGCCAGTGGCTGGCTGTGGCGCAGGCCTGGGGACTTGCAGCCGGAATGCAATTCATGAGAGTCTCGCCCCGGCGCCGGGCCGTGTTCCGGTGCCTGGGCCGCCGCGCTCATCCAATTATCGGCGGTACAGCAGAGAAGGCAGTTCAGTTTTCCGGCATTCCCGTATTCCCGTATTCCAGGATTTCATCGTGACCATCCGCAGCTTCCAGGGCAAAGCCCCCCAACTCGGCGACCGCGTGTTCGTCGATGCCAGTGCCGTGCTGATCGGCGACATCGAGATCGGCGCCGACAGTTCCGTCTGGCCGCTGGTGACCATCCGCGGCGACATGCACCGCATCCGCATCGGCGCGCGCACCAGCGTGCAGGATGGCAGCGTACTGCATATCACGCATGCGGGGCCGTTCAATCCGGATGGTTTCCCGCTCACGATCGGCGACGATGTCACCATCGGCCACAAGGCGCTGCTGCATGGCTGCACGGTCGGCAGCCGCATCCTGATCGGCATGGGCGCCATCGTGATGGACGGCGCGGTGATCGAGGACGAGGTGATTCTCGGCGCCGGCACCCTGGTGCCGCCGGGCAAGGTGCTCAAAGGCGGCCATCTCTACGTCGGCAGCCCGGCGCGGCAGGCGCGGCAGCTCACCGGGAAGGAGCGCGCCTTCTTCAGCTACACGGCGGCCAACTACGTGAAACTGAAGGACCAGCATATCGCGGAGCAGGGCGACGCCTGAAGCGCGCCCTGTCCGCGGTGCGGCTTAGATGACCTTGCCGGGATTCATCAGGCCTTGCGGGTCCAGCGCTTGCTTGATGGCCCGCATCATGGCCAGTTCCACCTCGCTCTTGTAGCGGCGGTTTTCCTCGCGCTTGAGCTGGCCCAGGCCATGCTCGGCGGAGATCGAACCGCGGTGGGCGTGCACGCTGTCGTGCACGATCGCGTTGATGGCCTTGCTGTTGTCGAGGAAGGCGTCGTGGTTTTCGCCCACCGGTGGCGACACGTTGTAGTGCAGGTTGCCGTCGCCGAGATGGCCGAAGGTGACCATGCGCGCGCCCGGAAAGGCCTGCTGGATGAGCGCGTCGGTGGTGTCGATGAAATCGGCGACGCGCGAGATCGGCACGGCGATATCGTGCTTGATGTTCTTGCCTTCCTCCACCTGCGCCAGCGGAATGTGCTCGCGCAGGTTCCAGAAGTCGCGCGACTGCTGCACGGATTCGGCGACCACCGCATCCGCGGCCACGCCGGCTTCGAAAGCGGTCTCCATCATCGCCTCGAAGATGGCGCGCGCGTGGTCCTCGCTTTCGCTGTCGGACAGCTCCAGCAATACGACCTGCGGGTGCGGCCGGTCGAACGGGTAGCGCAGTTGCGGGAAGTGCGTGGTGACGAGCGACAGGCATGTCTGCGACATCAGCTCGAAGCCGGTCAGCAAGGCGCCGCCGCGCTGCTGGGCGATGGCCAGCAGGGCCAGCGCGGCGCGCGGGCTGGCCACCGCGGCCAGCGCGGTCACGCGCGCACGCGGCAGCGGATAGAGCTTCATCACGGCGGCGGTGATGATGCCTAGCGTGCCTTCGGCGCCGATGAAGAGGTCGCGCAGGTCATAGCCGGTATTGTCCTTGCGCAGGCCGCGCAGGCCGTCCCAGATCTCGCCGGCGGGCGTCACCACTTCCAGCCCCAGGCATAGCTCGCGCGTATTGCCATAGCGCAGCACCCCGGTGCCGCCCGCGTTGGTGCCGAGGTTGCCGCCGATGGTGCAGCTGCCTTCGGCCGCCAGGCTGAGCGGGAACAGGCGGCCGTGCTCGCGCGCGGCATCCTGCAGCTGCTGCAGGATCACGCCGGCTTCCACGGTGACCGTGTTGTTGAGCGGGTCGAGCTGGCGCACGCGGTTCAGCCGCTGCAGCGAGATCACCACCGATTCCGTGCCCGCCGCCGGCGTGGCGCCGCCGCACAACCCGGTATTGCCGCCCTGCGGCACCATGGCGAGCTTGTGCGCGTGGCAGGCGTGCACGGCGGCGGCCACCTCTTCGGTGTTGCCGGGGCGCAGCACCGCGACTGCTTCGCCGGTATAGCGCTTGCGCCAGTCGGTCAGGTAGGGAGCCTTGTCGGCGTCTTCGGTCAGCACATGCTGGCTGCCCAGCGCGGCGCGGCAGAGCGCAAGGAAGGATTCGAGCTGCGTGGCGTTCATGGCGGTGGGTCCGGTGCGGCTACTTGCGAGCCTGTTTGCGCGGCTTGCCCGGCTGCAGCGCCTTGGCGCGGCGCTTGTACGGGCGCAGGTAAAGGATGGTGGCGAAGAAGAACAGCAGCGACAGCGCCACCTCGATCCACGCGAGCGTGGAGGAGGGCGAGCGGTCGCTGGTGGCGCGCACGATGCCTTCGGTAAAGAACAGCAGGATCAGCATCGACGACCACTGCATGGTGTAGCGGTTGCGGGCGAGTACGCCACGCAGCGGCAGCAGCAGCGGCAGGAATTTCAGGATCAGCCACGAGCCGCCTGGGCGCAGCGGGGCAAGAAACCATTCCCAGCCGATGCACAACAGGATCAGCGCGATCAGGCTGCCGGCGCTCAGGCGGAACAGCGCGGCGCTGTGCAGCGCGCCGTCGGCGCCCCCGGCGCCGGCCGTCTCGGCGGCGCTCATGCGCGGCTCCCGGCGGCCAGCCGCACGGCAGTCTCGGCCAGGCGGCGGCCCATGGCGCGCGCCAGCACGGCTTCGTCCTCGGAGACCGGTGCGCTGTTGTCCACGCGTGCATGGTGGCTCGGGCCATAAGGCGTGCCGCCGCTGGTGGTGGTCATCAGCGCGCTCTCCGAATAGGGCAGGCCCATCAGCAGCATGCCGTGATGCAGCAGGGGGAGCATCATCGACAGCAGGGTGGTTTCCTGGCCGCCGTGCAGGCTGCCGGTGGCGGTGAACACGCAGGCGGGCTTGCCGCTGAGCGCGCCCGACAGCCATTGCGCCACGGTGCCGTCGAGGAAGTACTTCATCGGCGCGGCCATGTTGCCGAAGCGGGTGGGGCTGCCCAGCGCCAGGCCCTGGCACTCTTCCAGGTCGCGCAGTTCGGCATAGGGCGGGCCTTCGCCGGGAATGTCGGGGGCGGTAGCCTCGCTGACGGTGGAAACCGGCGGTACCGTGCGCAGCCGGGCATGGGCCCCGGGTACGCTGTCGATGCCGTTGGCGATCAGTTCGGCCAGCTTGCGGGTGCTGCCGTGGCGGCTGTAGTAGAGGACGAGGATTTCGGTCATTGACGAGGCTGCGGCGTGCCGCGCCGGGCGGCGGCGGCTCTGGTGCCGGGTTGGTGCCCGGCGCGGCGCGCAGGGCAATGCGCGTATTATAGTTGTGGCCCCGGCGTGGCCCGTCCAGGGGTGCCGCCAGGGCTGCCGCCGCAGTGTGCCGGCGCGCTTTCACTGAATCAGGTAAGGAGTTAGTCCCCGCATGTTCGCCGCCCGCATCGTTCGCCTGCGCAGGGAATGGAATCTGCAGAAACTGCGCGCGCTCACCCGCTACGCGCTGCGTCGCGCGGGCGAGGACCGGCTGCCGCAGGTATCGGCCAGCCTCACCTTCACCACCGTGCTGGCGGTGGTGCCGGTGCTGACGGTGGCATTTGCGCTGCTGGCGGCGTTCCCGGTGTTCCGCGAGTTCCGCAGCGCCATCGAGACCTTCCTGTTCCAGAACCTGATTCCCGGCAACGTCAGCAATTCCATCACCAGCTATCTGGGCCAGTTTGCCAAGAACGCCAAGGGCCTGACCGCGGTCGGCCTGGGCGGCCTGATGGTGACCTCGGTGCTGACCATGCTGACGGTCGAAGACGCGCTCAACGCGATCTGGCGCGTCAAGCAGCGGCGCCCGCTGGCGCAGCGGGTGCTGGTGTTCTGGGCGGTGCTGACGCTGGGGCCGGTGCTGATCGGCGCGAGCCTGTCGATCAGTTCCTACCTGATTTCTGTCTCGGCCGGCTACGTGGGCACCATGCCGCTGGGGCTCGGCCTGATGGTGAGCCTGACGCCGGTGGTGCTGTCCGCGCTCGCCTTCGCCCTCCTGTACATTGCCGTGCCCAATGCCAGCGTGGAATGGCGCGACGCCATCACCGCCGGCCTGGTCGCCGCCCTGGCCTTCGAATGCGCCAAGCGTGGCTTTGGCTATTTCGTCATGCATATCCCGACCTACACGGCGGTCTATGGCACTTTTGCGGCACTCCCCACCTTCTTGCTGTGGATCTACCTGAGCTGGCTCGTCACGCTGCTGGGCGCCACCATCGCAGCCAACCTGCCGGTGATCCGCCAGGGCTACTGGCGGCGCCGCACCTTTGCCGGCAGCGAGTTCTTCGACGCGCTTGGCGTGCTCTACCTGCTGTATCGCGCGCGCGAGGACGTGCCACGCTGCATCGGGGAACTGGATCTCGGGCGCAAGCTGAGGGTGGAAGCCGACTATCTGGCTGGCCTGCTGGGCAAGCTCAAGGCGATGCACCTGGTCGGCAAGCTGGCGCAGGATGGCGGGCAGGCCCATTGGGCGCTGTTGTGCGATCCCGCCCAGGTGACGCTGAGGTCGCTGCACGACAGGCTGGTGCTGAACCTGCCGCGCCTGCCGCGCACGGCGCTGGCGCAGCAACTGGAGGGTGCCGACGTGCTCAAGCAGGTGCTGGACAACCCGCGCCTGGACCAGCCACTGGAGGCCGTGTTCGGGCGCCGGCAGGCGGAGCAAGCTCAGCAAGTGCAGCAGGAAGTGCAGGAAGCGCGGGAGGCGCGGGAAGATGCGTCCGCCTCATCGCCGGCAGCGGGCGCGCGCCGCACGCTGGAGGTGGTGCCGCCGGGCTGGCACGGCCAGATCTGATGGCCTGCGCCGATGGCCTGCGCCGATGGCTGGCGTCGGCTAGAGCGGGATCCTGCCGCGCCAGATGTCGGCGTACATCACCCAGTCCCCCATGAGGCTGTAGAGCGGATGGCGGAACGTGGCGGGGCGGTTCTTCTCGAAGACGAAGTGGCCGACCCAGGCAAAGGCGTAGCCGGAGACCGCCGCCGCGGCCAGCCACCACCAGTTGCCGCTGAGCACCAGCGCCAGCAGGCACAGCAGCGCCACCGTCGACCCCGCGAAATGCAGCCGGCGGCAAGTGAGGTTGCGATGCTCGTTCAGGTAGAACGGGTAGAAGGCGGCGAAGTTCTCGAACTCGCGGGCATGCGCCTGGGACATATCAGGCTCCTTGCTGGGATTCTCGGGTGCTTCCAGTCTAGCCGGGGCGCGGGAAGTGTCCAGAGAGGATCTTCCCGGTCCCCGCGCCCAGGCCGCGGCCCGCTCAGGCCGCCGCCACGACCTTGCGCGCGAACGCAGCCAGCGCGTCCAGCACCTCGTCGGGCCGCTCGCCCATCAGCGCGTGCCCGCACGGCACCGTGACGGTGCTCGCCGACGCCATCCTTGCCGCCAGCGCCTGCGCAGCCTTGGGCGAGGTCATCATGTCCTTGCTGCCGCTGACGAACAGCGCCGGGCAACGCACCGCGGTGGCCGCGGCATCGCCGTTGGCGTAGGCGTTGCAGGCCGAGAAGTCATTGTGGAAGACATGGCCCTGCGGGTTGCGCTGCGCCACGCGCTCCATCAGGCGCTGGCTGCCGCCCTGCATCCACGAGCCCGGCCCTGGCGATGACGGCTTGTTGGCGAGGCTGGAGTGCGACCAGTCGTTGACCATGGCGATGGCCTGGTCCACCTGCTTGAGCGACGCTTCGAGCAGCGCGTCGGACACCTTCATCGGAAAAGCCGTGGCGAGCAGGGCGATGCCGCGCACCGCATCCGGGTGGCGCGCCGCGGTTTCGAGCGCGATCAGCGATCCCATGCTGTGGCCGAACACCAGGGCCGGCGCGGTTACGCCGGCGGCGCGCACCAGCTCCGCCACCCAGTCAGCCATGGCCTCGATGGTCTTGAGCGGCTCGCCTTCGCTGCGGTTGTGGCCAGGCAGGTCTACCGCCAGCACGCCGAAGCCGTGGTGGGCGAACCAGCGCGTCTGCAGGGCCCACACGCTGTGGTCGTTCTGCGCGCCGTGCACGAACACGGCGCACGGCAGGGCCGGGTTGAAGGGTTTGCCGCCGGTATAGGCGTAGGCCTTGCGGCCCGCGATCGTCAGTTCCATCAGGCTTGCCCTCCCTTGCCGCTCATGGCGCGCTCGGCGGCCTTGAGGCCGCGCTTGAGATCGTCGATCAGGTCGTCCGGGTCTTCCAGGCCGACCGACAGGCGGATGGTGCCTTCGCCGATGCCCGCGGCCTGCAGCGCCGCGGCGTCCATGCGGAAGTGCGTGGTCGAGGCGGGATGGATCACCAGCGAGCGGGCGTCGCCCACATTGGCCAGGTGCGAGAACAGCGCGAGGCTTTCGATGAAGCGCTGGCCCGCGGCGCGGTTGCCCTTGAGGTTGAAGCTGAACACGGCGCCCGCGCCACGCGGCAGCAGGCGCTTGGCGAGTTCGTAGTCGGGGTGGGACTCGAGTTCGGGGTAGGCCACTGACTCGACCATCGGGTGCGAGACCAGGAACTGCACCACGCGCCGGGCGTTTTCCACGTGGCGGGCCATGCGCAGCGGCAGGGTCTCGATGCCCTGCAGCAACTGCCAGGCGGCCATCGGGTTGAGGCAGGCGCCGAAATCGCGCAGGCCTTCGCGGCGGGCGCGCAGCAGGAAGGGCGCCACCGTGCTTTCCTCGGTAAACACCATGTTGTGGAAGCCGGCATAGGGCTCGGACAGCTCGGGGAAGCGCCCGGACGCCTCGAAGTCGAAGGTGCCGCCTTCGGCCAGCACGCCGCCGATGGTGGTGCCGTGGCCGCCCAGGAACTTCGTGGCCGAGTGATAGAGCAGGCCGGCGCCGTGGTCGAATGGCTTGAGCAGGTAGGGCGTGGTGAAGGTGGAATCGACCAGCAGCGGGATGCCGTTGTCCCGGCCGAGCTCGGCCAGGGTCGGGATGTCGAGCACGTCGAGGCCGGGATTGCCCAGCGTCTCGCCGAACAGCAGCTTGGTCTCGGGCCGGATGGCCGCGCGCCAGGCGTCGATGTCGCGCGCCTGCACGAAGGTGGTCTCGATGCCGAAGCGGCGCAGCGTGTAGTGCAGCAGGTTGTGCGAGCCGCCGTACAGCGCGCTGGACGCCACCACGTGCGAGCCGGCCCCCATCAGGGTGGCCACCGCCAGGTGCAGCGCGGCCTGGCCCGAGGCCACGCCGATCGCGCCGGCACCGTTCTCCAGCGCCGCGACGCGCTCCTCGAACACCGCCACGGTGGGGTTCGAGATGCGCGAGTAGACATGGCCGGCGCGTTCCATATTGAACAGCGAGGCGGCATGCTCGCTGTCGCGGAAGACGAAGGACGTGGTCAGGTGGATGGGCGTGGCCCGCGCGCCGGTGGCGGGGTCGGGGGCGGCGCCGGCGTGCAGCGCCAGGGTGTCGAAACGGGTACCGGACATGGCTTCCAGGGCAAGAGTTGTCTCCGGTGCGCATCGTAGCATCCGCTGCCGCGCCCCGGGGCGCGGCAAACGAAGCGCCGGGGCGGGTTTCGAGGCCCGCGCGCTTTACTTGGGCGGCCGGTTTCGGCTAGCATCGGCCCATCCGGCGGTGCCGCTCCACGTCCGTGCCGCGCCCGTGCGGGTCGCGGCCGGCAGCGAACCGGCAGCGAACCGGCACGATAGCGGCAGTACACCAGCATATACATACAGTAGATTCAGCAAGCGGAGACCACCATGAAAGTCAGCGACATCCTGCAGATCAAGGGCAATACGCTCTTTACCGTGACGCCTGACACCTCACTGCTGCTGGCGGTCAAGACCATGGCCGAGCACGACATCGGCTCGCTGGTGGTGATGGAGTACGGCGAGCTGGTCGGCATGCTGACCTTCCGCGAAATCATCAATACGCTGGCCGCCAACAACGGTTCGGTGGGTACCTTCAGCCTGCGCAAGGTGATGGACGACGCGCCGCTCACCTGCACCATGGAGACCGACGTCAACGAAGTGCGCCGCATGATGCTGGAGCGCCACACCCGCTACCTGCCGGTGCTGGACAACCGCACCCTGATGGGCGTGATTTCCTTCTACGACGTGGCCAAGGCCGTGGTCGAGGAGCAGAGTTTCGAGAACCGCATGCTCAAGGCCTATATCCGCGACTGGCCGGAAGAAAAGACGGATTGAGATCGGGGGCTGGTGCGCGGCCGCAGTACCGCGGGGCGCCGGACGGGCGGCGCCGCGGCGAAACAAGCGCAAGCAAGCGCCGCGGGCATGCCCGCGGCGGCAGGGCATTGCCAGCAGTGTCGCGGGGGCCTTACCCGGGCTTCCGGTTCGCCGGGGTCACCTTTTTCCTGTCTACATGAGCCAACAAAACCAATTTCGACTGCTCCGCTCGCGCCGTTTCGCCCCGTTCTTCTGGACCCAGTTCCTCGGGGCCATGAACGACAACCTGTTCAAGGTTGCCTTCACTTCCCTCGTCACCTACCACACGGCCCTGTTCGAGGGCGTCGACGCCAAGAGCGCGGCGTTCCTGATCTCCGCCATCTTCATCGCGCCCTTCGTGCTGTTCTCCGCCACCAGCGGGCAGATCGCCGACAAGATCGAGAAGTCCAGGCTGATCCGGCTGGTGAAGACGCTGGAGATCGGCATCATGGCGCTGGGGCTGGCCGGCTTCGCCTGGCACAGCGCGCCGCTGCTCTACCTCGGCACCTTCCTGATGGGCCTGCATTCGACGGTGTTCGGTCCGGTCAAGTTCGCCTACCTGCCGCAGCACCTGGACGAAACGGAGCTGGTGGGCGGCAACGGACTGGTGGAAATGGGCACCTTCGTCGCCATCCTGCTCGGCACCCTGCTGGGCGGCGAGCTGGCCGGCCTCGCGCATGACGGCAAGGTGGTGGGGCCGATCTACGTGGGCGCTGCCTGCGTGCTGCTGGCCCTGGCCGGGCGCATGGTGTCCGCGCGCGTGCCGGATTCGCCGGCGCCGCAGCCGGACCTGCGCATCAACTGGAACCCCTTTACCGAGACCTGGCGCAACCTCGGGCTGGCGCGCACCGACCGCACGGTGTTCCTGAGCCTGCTGGGCATCTCCTGGCTGTGGTTCCTGGGCGCGACCTTCCTGACCTCGTTCTTCAGCTTTGCCAAGGACGTGCTGGGCGGCGACCAGAACGTGGTGACGCTGCTGCTGGCGGTGTTTTCGCTGGGCATCGGCACCGGCTCGCTGCTGTGCGAGCGCCTGTCCGGGCGTCACGTGGAGATCGGGCTGGTGCCGTTCGGCTCGATCGGCATGACGGTGTTCGCGCTGGACCTGTTCTTCGGCAGCCGCGGCGAGCACCATGCCGAGCTTTCCGGGCTGGCCGGCTTCGTCGCCGATCCGGGCCACTGGCGCGTGCTGGTCGACCTGTTCCTGCTGGCAATGTTCGGCGGCTTCTACAGCGTGCCGCTGTACGCGCTGATCCAGAGCCGTTGCGCGCCCACGCACCGCGCCCGCATCATCGCGGCCAACAACATCCTCAACAGCTTTTTCATGATTGCCTCGTCGCTGCTGGCGGTGGTCATGACCCAGGCTGGCTACAGCATCCCGCAGCTGTTCCTGGTGGTGGGGCTGCTCAACGCGGTGGTCGCCATCTACATCTACAGCCTGGTGCCGGAATTCCTGCTGCGCTTCGTCGCCTGGATACTCGTGCACACGGTGTACCGCCTGCAGCAGGTCAACGCCGAGCGCATCCCGGCCGAAGGGCCCGCGGTGCTGGTCTGCAACCATGTCAGCTTTGCCGATGCGGTGGTGCTGATGGCTGGCAGTCCGCGTCCGGTGCGCTTCGTCATGGACTACCGCATCTTCAAGGTGCCGCTGCTGTCGTGGTTCTTCCGCCAGGCCAAGGCGATCCCGATCGCGCCCGCGCACGAAGATCCGCAGATGCTCGAGCGCGCCTACGACGAGGTGGCGCGCGCGTTGGGCGAGGGCGACCTGGTCTGCATCTTCCCTGAAGGCAAGATCACCGCCGACGGCGAGATCAATCCCTTCAAGCAGGGCGTGCAGCAGATCATCCGCCGTACCCCGGTGCCGGTGGTGCCGATGGCGCTGCGCGGGCTGTGGGGCAGCTTTTTCTCGCGCAAGGGCGGTGCGGCCATGTCCAGGCCGTTCCGGCGCGGCATCCTCAACCGGCTCGAACTGGTGGTGGGCGACCCGATCGCGCCGGAGCAGGCCACGCCGGAAAGCCTGCAGCAGGTGGTGCAGGGCCTGCGCGGCGAGTGGCGCTAGGCCGTCGCCAGCCTCCCGCTCAATCCGCCGAAAGGAATCACCAATCGTGATTACGCTCTATACCTTCGGGCCGGCGTTCGGCCTGCCCGACGCCAGTCCCTTTGTCACCAAGGCCGAGATGCTGCTCAAGCTGGCCGGGCTGCCCTACCGCACCGCCCAGGGCGGCCTGCGGCGCGCGCCCAAGGGCAAGCTGCCCTTTCTCGACGACGAGGGCAGGGTGGTGGCGGATTCCACGCTGATCCGCTGGCATCTCGAAAAGACCTACCACGTCGACTTCGACGATGGCCTCTCGCCGGCCGACCGCGGCACGGCCTGGGCCGTGGAAAAGATGCTCGAAGACAACTTCTACTGGGCGGTTGCCGATGCGCGCTGGAACCACGACGGCAATTTCGCCAAGGGTCCGGCCATGTTCTTCCGCGCGGTGCCCTGGCCCCTGCGCGGGCTGGCGATGCGCTTCGTGCGGGCCCGTATTCGCCGCATCCTGTGGGCACAGGGCCTGGGCCGCCATAGCGCGGCCGACCTGGCGGCCATTGCCGCGCGCGACGTGGCCGCCGTGTCCGACCTGCTGGGCGACAAGCCCTTCCTGCTGGGCGAGCGGCCCTGCGGCGCGGATGCCACCGTCTTTGCCTTCATCGCCGGCGCCTTGTGCCCGGTATTCGACACGCCGATCCGCGCGGCGGCGGAGTCGCATCCCAACCTGGTGGCCTACGTGGCACGGATGCGCGGGCGCTACTACCCGGAAGCCGCGTCCGCATAGCGGAATCGGAGGCGCCAGGCAGGGGCGGGGCCGGATGGGCGGCAAAGGCCTTACAATGTAGCCCGTCCTCCAATTTTCACGCGCTGTCGCGGATCTCCATCATGTCCGGCAATACCCTCGGCCTGCTCTTCACAGTCACCACGTTCGGCGAATCGCACGGCCCGGCCATCGGCGCGGTCGTGGACGGCTGCCCGCCGGGCATGGCCCTGACGGAGGCCGACATCCAGATCGACCTGGACCGCCGCAAGCCGGGCACGTCGCGTCACGTCACGCAGCGCCAGGAGGCCGACCAGGTCGAGATCCTGTCCGGCGTGTTCGAAGGCAAGACCACCGGCACGCCGATCTGCCTGCTGATCCGCAACACCGACCAGCGCAGCAAGGACTACGGCAATATCGTCGAGACCTTCCGCCCGGGCCACGCCGACTACACCTACTGGCAGAAGTACGGCATCCGCGACCATCGCGGCGGCGGCCGCTCGTCGGCACGCCTGACCGCGCCGGTGGTGGCGGCGGGCGCGGTGGCCAAGAAGTGGCTGCGCGAGCAGTACGGCACCGAGATCCGGGGCTATATGTCGCAACTTGGCGAGATCCGCGTGCCGTTCACGGACTGGGCCGAGGTGCCGCAGAATCCGTTCTTCGCGGCCAATGCCGAGATCGTGCCGGAGCTGGAAACCTATATGGACGCGCTGCGCCGCGACGGCGACTCCGTCGGCGCGCGCATCGAAGTCGTGGCCAGCGGCGTGCCGGTCGGGCTGGGCGAACCCCTGTTCGACCGCCTCGACGCCGATATCGCGCACGCCATGATGGGCATCAATGCCGTCAAGGGCGTGGAGATCGGCGCCGGTTTCGACAGCGTCAGCCAGCGCGGCAGCGTGCATGGCGACGAACTGACCGCCGAGGGCTTTCGCACCAATAACTCCGGCGGCGTGCTGGGCGGCATCTCGACCGGCCAGGACGTGACCGTCTCGCTGGCGATCAAGCCCACTTCCAGCATCCGCACCCCGCGCGAGTCGATCGACAAGACCGGCCAGCCGGCCACCGTGGAAACCTTCGGCCGCCACGATCCCTGCGTGGGCATCCGCGCCACGCCGATCGCCGAAGCCATGCTGGCGCTGGTGCTGATCGACCATGCGCTGCGCCAGCGCGCCCAGTGCGGCGACGTCAAGGTCGACACGCCGCGCATCCCCGCCCAGGCGCCGCAGTCCGGCCAGCCGCGCTGAGTTGGCGCAGGCCCGGCCGCAGGCCAAGGAGAAGGCCGGTAGCGCGCAGGCCGCGCGCGTCTCCGAGACGCGCTTCGGCTTGTTCTATCTTGGCTACTATGGCTATGTCGGCGTTATCTCGCCCTATGTAAGCCTGTTCTTCGCCGGGCGTGGCTTCACGCCCGTGCAGATCGGCGTGCTGATGGCATGCTTCCAGGTCAGCCGCATCGTCGGACCGTACTTCTGGGGCTGGCTGTCCGATGTCATGCATACCCGGGTGCGGCTGCTGCGCCTGGCCGGCGTCACCGCCTTGCTTGCCTTCCTGATGGTGCCCGGCATTACCAGCTATGGCGGCATGATGGCGATGATGATCGGGCTCAACCTGATCACCAGTGCCATGTCGCCGCTGGGCGACGCGCTCACCATTTCCACGCTGCGCCGCTACGGCGCCTTCGATCACCGCTACGGGCGCATCCGCATGTTCGGTTCGGCCGGCTTTATCGCGGCCGTGCTGCTGGGCGGGGCACTGTTCGAGCGGCTCGGCATGGAAGCCTTCCCGTGGCTGGCGAGCGCCATGCTGGCGCTGTTCCTGGTGGTGGTATTCGGCATGCGCGACGCCGTCGAGGAGGGCCCGCGCGTGAAGCCGCCGCCGGCGCTGCCGCTGCTGCGGCGTGCCGATGTGCGCTGGTTCTTCGGCTCGGCCTTCCTGATGATGTTCGCCCATGCCGCGCTATACGTGTTCTATTCGCTCTACCTGGAGCAGCTCGGCTACAGCAAGTTCGCCATCGGGGTGATGTGGACCATCGGAGTGGTGGCGGAGATCGTGTTTTTCTTCTACCAGGGCCGGCTGTTCGCCGCGCTGCCGCTGCGCGCCATCCTCGCCGGCACCTTCGTGCTGGCCGCGCTGCGTTTCGGGCTGACCGGCTACCTGGCCCGGCTGGCGTGGCTGATGGCGCTGGTGCAGGTGCTGCACGCGGCCACCTTCGGCGCGCATCACAGCGCCAGCCTCAAGCGCCTGCAGCGCTGGTTCGGCGGTCCCTTGCAGGGGCGCGGCCAGGCGCTCTACACCGGGATCTCCTACGGCCTGGGCGGTACCTTGGGCGGCCTGGCGATGGGCTGGACCTGGAAGGCGCTGGGGCCCTCCCATACCTTCGGCCTCGCCGCGCTGGCGGCCGCCGGCGGCGCGTTGTGCGCGCTGATGACTTTCCGGGCCGAGGCCGCCGAGGCTGCCGAGAGCGCCGGCGCCGGAAGCTAGGCGCTCAAAGCAGGCTCGCCACGCGCTCGGCCAGCGCCAGCGATGAGGTGAGCCCCGGCGACTCGATGCCGAACAGGTTGACCAGCCCCGGCACGCCATGGGTGGCCGGGCCGTCGATGCGGAAGTCGGCGGCCGGCTCGCCGGGGCCGCTGATCTTGGGGCGGATGCCGGCATAGCCCGGCTGCAGCGCGCCATCGGCCAGCGCGGGCCAGTAGCGCCGCACTTCGTCGTAGAAGCTGTCCGCGTCGGACGGATCCACGCCGTACTCGATTTCGTCGATCCAGCGCACATTGGGGCCGAAGCGCGCCTGGCCGCCCAGGTCGATGGTCAGGTGCACGCCCAGGCCGGCGGCTTCCGGTACCGGGTAGATCAGCCGCGAGAACGGCGCGCGCCCGGCCAGCGTGAAATAGCAGCCCTTGGCGTAGTACTGCGGAGGAATGTGCGCGGGCGGCATGCCTTCGATGCTGCGCGCCAGCGCCGGTGCCGTGAGCCCGGCGCAATTGATGACAGTACGGGCCAGCAGCGTGGTGTCGGCCGCGCCGTCCGCGCCGCCGACCTCCAGCCGGATGCCGTCCGGCGTGATCGCGCCGCGCGCCACCGGCGACTGTACCGCCAGCATCGCGCCGGCATTCTCGGCGTCGCCCAGCAGGGCCAGCATCAGGCCATGGCTGTCGACGATGCCGGTGGAGGGCGAGAGCAGGGCGGCGTGGCAATGCAGGTTGGGCTCCAGCGCCTGCGCCTCGGCCTGGCTGATCAGCTGCAGGTCGTGCACGCCGTTGGCGGCGGCCTTGGCGCGGATTCCTTCCAGCGTGGCGACCTGGCCCTGCGTGGTCGCCACGATCAGCTTGCCGCAGCGCTGGTGGCTGACGTGGTGCGAGGCGCAATAGTCATAAAGCATCGCCTTGCCACGCACGCACATTTCCGCCTTCAGCGAGCCCGCCGGATAGTAGATGCCGGCGTGGATCACTTCGCTGTTGCGCGCGCTGGTGATGGTGCCGAAGGCATTCTCGGCTTCCAGCACGATTACCTCGCGGCCCTGCATGGCCAGCGCCCTGGCGATCGCCAGGCCCACCACGCCCGCGCCGATCACCACGCAATCTACCTTTTCCATCGTCCTCCCCTTGTGTCGTTGCTTGTGCCGCCGTGCATCGCGCGCCTGGCGGCGGATTCTCTGTCGTCTCGCGGTCGCGTCAGGACTGGCCGAGCTCCAGCCCCATGCGTTTTGCCGCCGCAGCCAGGTGCCGGCGCGCGGCCTGGCGTGCGGCGCTGGCGCTGCCGGCGGCGATGGCTTCGACCAGCGCCGCGTGTTCTCCGTCGGCACCCAGCGAGCCGCCACGAAAGCGCGCGGCGTTTTCCCACGCGGTTTGCCGCGCCGACAGCAGATGCTGGCCGACGAAGTCCGTCAGGCCGGTAAAGCAGGGGTTGTGCGCGGCCTGGGCGATGGCATGGTGGAAGGCTACGTCGGCCGCCGCGGCGCTGGCGAAGTCCTGCCCGTGCTCGCGCATGGCGGCCAGGGCCGCGCGGATGGCTTGCAGGTCGCTCTCCGAGCGGCGCAGGGCAGCCATTTCGGCGCAGGCGCACTCCACCACCATGCGCAGTTCGAACAATTGCACGAGCGTCGGGCCGCCCTGTGGCGCGCTGGGCATGCGCCATACCTGGCCGCCAGGGGTCTGCGAGACATAGGCGCCGGAGCCTTTGCGGGTGACCAGCACGCCGTCCGCCTTCAACTGCGCGATGGCTTCGCGCACGATGGGGCGGCTCACGCCGAAGGTCTCGCCCAGCGCGGCCTCGGCCGGCAGGCGGGCGCCGGCGGCGAAGCGGCCGGTGGCGATGTCGGCGCGCAGGGCATCGGCAATGCGGGAGGCCAGCGATTCGGGGCGGTTCAGGATTGTCATGGTTATCTGTAAGGCTGTCAGACAGCTTTACGGCATTCTCGGCGGAAAGCCGGCCGGCGTCAAGGCGCAAGGCTGATGCGGTGCAAGCCGGTGCTCAAGGTTTTCCGGCGGCGGCCGATAGCAAGTCAGATGAGATGCGCTATTCACCTGGGACATCGCGGACGCCTGCATGGCGGTCCGCCCGCGCGGTTTGGCGGCGGCCCCGGGCAGCCGCATCACGCGCTGAGCGCTTCGCTAGGTGGCGGCCGGGGGGCATGCGTCCCGCCGGCTTGCCGTTGGATCTGTCACGTCCCACAGATGGGCGTCTACCGCTGCTTCCCATGATTGCACTTACTCCTGACGATCTCCCGGTTGGCCAGCCGTTGCCCTGGTCCTTGCTGGACGAAAGCGGAAACCTCGTGCTCGGCAGCGGCAGCGTGATCCCCGAGGATCGCGACGTCGCGCTGGTGTTCCGCCACGGCGCGGTCTGCCGGCCCGCGGACGAACCCGGCGAACCCGCCGACAACGAGCGCCAGGCCAGCGCCGGGCCCTTTGGCCTGCAGGTCGGCACGCTGCTGCAGATCAAGACCCAGGGCCATGTCGGCCGCGCGGCGGCCAGCCGCCTGATCGGCTTTGTCGACCAGGGCATGTTCGTGACCTGGCCGCAGCTGGGCGGCAAGGAGCTGCAGATGAAGCCGGGGGAAACCGTGCTGCTGCGTGGCTTCTCCGGCCACGCCATTCTCAGCTTCGAATGCACGGTGACCGCGATCTGCCGCAGTCCGTTCCGCTATCTGGTCTTGTCCGCGCCGGCGCAGATGCAGCAGTTGCCGGTGCGCAAGGCAACCCGCGTGCCGACACGGCTGGCTGCCTATATGGTGGACCCGGGGAGCGCAGAGGAGGGCGCCGCTGAAGAGGCCGGCGCGCCGCACGAGCGCAAGGCGTCGCGGCTGGTGATGCTGACCGACCTCAGCACCGGCGGCGCGCAGATCGAGGCCGCCGATGCCGTGCCCGCGCCCGGCACGCCGGTGCGGCTGTGCTTCCACTTGCGGACCGCCGCGCTCGACAGCGAGATCATGGTCGATGGCGTGGCGCGCAACGCGACCCCGATCTCCGCCGCTTCCGGCTTCCCGGTGTTCGGCGTGGCCTTCGACGTGCTGGGCGAGCGCGAGCTGACCCTGCTGCAGTGCTATATCTACGAGCAGTTGCTGACCAGCGCCAGCATGCAGGTCCCGGCCTGATGGCGCAGTGCCGCCGGCCCGTTCATGCCGGCGTTTGGAGTCAACCGCCTAACGCGCCATCTTGCCGCCAACGCGCGCTTCGTCTTTACTGCTCGCAGCAGAAAAACAGGGGCGCGGACGGGCCTGCCGGCCTTGGTCGTCGCCGCGCCCGACAGGAGACCGTATGAAGCGCAATATTCGTTGCGGCGCGCGCCTGTGCGCGCTTGCCGCGGCTTGCCTGTTTGCCGTTGCCATGCCGGCGGCCGGTGGCGTGATTGCCATGTCGCCGGACGAGGTGGCGACGCGTACCGCGATCGGCGCGCAAGGCCGTGGTGGTGTGGCCGAGGCGGTGCTGGAGTTGATCGACGGCATCGGCCAGGTGCCGCTGGCCGGCCCGGCTCTGGTGAGCCTGATCGCCGGCGTGGCGGATGTGATCGGGTGGATGGGGGAAGCCTCCGAGGACAGGCCGCTCTTCCACGATTCACTGACGTTGCCGCAGACGCAGGCATCGAGGGCCTGAGGCGGCCGGGCCAGTTATCCCGCCAACAAAAAACGGCACCGGGTTACGGTGCCGTTTTTTTGTTGCCGCGCCCCGGGGCCCGAAGGCAAGGGGGCGCCGCGCTGGCTTACATGCCCACGTAGTTCGGGCCGCCGCCGCCTTCCGGCGTCACCCACACGATGTTCTGCGTGGGGTCCTTGATGTCGCAGGTCTTGCAGTGCACGCAGTTCTGCGCATTGATCTGCAGGCGTTCCTTGCCGTCGTCGTTCTTGACGAACTCGTACACGCCGGCCGGGCAGTAGCGGCTCTCAGGGCCGGCGAACTTGTCCCAGTTGACGTTGACCGGCACGCTGGCGTCCTTCAGCGTCAGGTGGGCCGGCTGGTTTTCCTCGTGGTTGGTGTTGCTGATGAACACCGAGCTGAGGCGGTCGAAGGTCAGCTTGCCATCCGGCTTCGGATAGGCGATCTGCTCGCATTCGGCGGCTGGCTTGAGGTAGACGTGGTCCGGCTTGGTGCGGTGGATGGTCCAGGGCGGGTTGCGGATGCCAAGCTTGGGCAGCAGCCATTGCTCGATGCCGGTCATCAGCGTGGCGGTGGTGCGGCCCTTCTTGAACCACTGCTTGAAGTTCTTGGCCTGCAGCAGTTCCTTGTGCAGCCAGCTGTTCTCGAACGCCACCGGGTAGGCTGTCAGCTCGTCGTGCTGGCGGCCGGCCTGCAGGGCGTCGTAGGCGGCTTCGGCGGCCATCATGCCGGTCTTGATGGCGGCGTGGCTGCCCTTGATGCGCGACGCGTTCAGGTAGCCGGCGTCGCAGCCGACCAGCGCGCCGCCCGGGAACACGGTCTTGGGCAGCGACAGCAGGCCGCCGGCGGTGATGGCGCGCGCGCCGTAGCCGATGCGCTTGCCGCCTTCGAAGTACTTGCGGATCTCCGGGTGGGTCTTGAAGCGCTGGAATTCCTCGAACGGCGACAGCCAGGGATTGGTGTAGTCCAGGCCGACCACGAAGCCGACCGCCACCTTGTTGTCTTCCATGTGGTAGAGGAAGGAGCCGCCGTAGGTGGCCGGGTCCAGCGGCCAGCCGGCGGTGTGCACCACCAGGCCGGGCTGGTGCTTGGCGGGATCGATCTCCCACAGCTCCTTCAGGCCGATGCCGTAGCTCTGCGGGTCCTTGCCGTCGTCGAGCTTGAAGTGGGCGATCAATTGCTTGCCGAGGTGGCCGCGCGCGCCTTCGGCGAAGATGGTGTACTTGGCGTGCAGCTCCATGCCGAGCTGGAAGTTCTCGGTGGGCTCGCCGTCCTTGTCGATCCCCATGTTGCCGGTGGCCACGCCCTTGACCGAGCCGTCCTCGTTGTAGAGCACTTCGGCGGCCGGGAAGCCCGGGAAAATCTCGATGCCGAGCGCTTCGGCCTGCTGGCCGAGCCAGCGCACGAAGTTCGACAGGCTGACGATATAGTTGCCGTGGTTCTGGAAGCAGTCGGGCAGCAGCGGGGCGCCCTTGGCGCCGGTTTCATCGAGGAACAGGAACTTGTCCTCGGTCACGGGCTGGTTCAGCGGCGCGCCCAGTTCCTTCCAGTTGGGGAACAACTCGTTCAGCGCGCGCGGGTCCATGATGGCGCCGGACAGGATATGGGCGCCGGGCTCGGAGCCTTTTTCCAGCACGCATACGTTGACGTCGTTGCCTTTCTCCTGGGCGAGTTGCTTCAGGCGGATGGCGGTTGCCAGGCCGGCGGGACCGCCGCCGACGATGACAACGTCGTATTCCATGGCCTCGCGGGGGCCGTATTGCTCCAGGAGCTGCTGCTGATTCATTGTCTCTAACCCTCTATTCTTGGCAACTTGCGCGCAATTGTGGGAAATCCGTGTGCGGTGATTCGGGGAATGCGGTGGCCGGGCCGGTCAAGGCGACGCGGAAAGTGGTGGCGCAGAGCCAATCGCGGCCATCTGCGCGTTTTTCCTCTTTCCCTTTGAGGCCCGAGTTCTTAGAATCTCCGGCATTGTCCGGGACTCGCCATGGTCAGGCAAGATTTTTTTTGGAACGACCGTTCTTTTTTTTGATATGCTGCCTTTCGTTTTGCCAGGCAGTTTTCGTGAGGAGCGCCCCCCGGCCCGGGCCATGGCAGGTGACGGCGGGGGCTCCGAATATAGAGGTCATCATGGGTTTGTCGATCAATCTGGAAGGCAAGGTTGCGCTGGTAACGGGCGCTTCGAGCGGTCTGGGCACGCGCTTTGCCCACGTCATGGCGGCCGCGGGCGCCAAGGTGATACTGGCATCGCGCCGTACCGAGCGTCTCAAGGAGCTGCGCGCCGCGATCGAGGCCGAAGGCGGCAGCGCCCATGTGGTGCGGCTTGACGTGACCGATCCGGACAGCATCCGCGCCGCGGTGGCGCACGCCGAGACCGAGGCCGGCGCGATCGATATCCTGGTCAACAATTCGGGCGTCTCCACCACGCAGAAGCTGACTGATGTGACGCCGGACGACTTCGATTTCGTCTTCGACACCAACACGCGCGGCGCTTTCTTCGTGGCGCAGGAAGTGGCAAAGCGCATGATCGCGCGCGCCAAGGGCGCCGAGAAGAACGGCAATCCGCTGCCGCAGTCGCGCATCGTGAACATCGCCTCGGTGGCGGGGCTCAAGGTGCTGTCGCAGATCGGCGTGTACTGCATGAGCAAGGCGTCGGTGGTGCACATGACCAAGGCCATGGCGCTCGAATGGGCGCGCCACGGCATCAACGTCAATGCGATCTGCCCGGGCTATATCGATACCGACATCAATCACCATCACTGGGATACCGATGCCGGCCAGAAGCTGATCCAGATGCTGCCGCGCAAGCGCGTGGGCAAGCCGGAAGATCTCGATGGCCTGCTGCTGCTGCTGGCCTCCGACCAGTCGCAGTTCATCAACGGCGCGGTGATCACCGCCGACGACGGCATGGTGTAAGCGGACGCGGGCGGCTTCGCCCGCGTCCTGCCAGGCCGGTCCCGCTGCGCGCCAGAAGTGCGGGCGGGACGCGCGTTTTCCCGGCCCAGGGCTTATCCGGTCCCCTTGGGCGCGAGGCGCGAATGGCCTGGCGGCAGCCCGGCCTGCGGTCGCTGGCGGGCGTAAAAATTCCCCCATGTTGCGCAGACTTGGCATAATCCGCCATGTCTTGAGATTAAGTCTTTACATAATTCAGAAGAAAATCCGCAAGCGGCCGGCGTGCCGCGCGGACCGGACCGGAGGCCGGGGAGATGCAAGCAGACAGGGAGGGGCGGCGCGATGCCGGCCCGCAACACGTCACGGCCGTGCCGGACGAAGCTGGTGCCAGCCAGCCACTGGAAAACACCACGGACGGCGGCGACATCGGTTTCAGGGTCCCGCCGCGCATCGAGGACTGGATCGGCGTGATCGTCATGGCGCTGCTGGTGTGCATCACGTTCGCCAATGTGGTGGTGCGCTATTTCACCGACGAATCGTTTGCCTGGACCGAGGAATTCTCGGTCTTCCTGATGATCGTGCTGGCCCTGGTGGCCGGCAGCGCGGCGGTGGCGCGCGACCGCAATATCCGCATCGAGTTCTTCTTCGAGCGCGGCAGCGCGGCGCGGCAACGGCGCCTTGGCGTGTTCTCGGCACTGATGGTGGCGGTCATGTTCGTCGCGCTGGCGGTGCTGGGCGCGCGCGTGACGTGGGACGAGTACGCCTTCGGCGAAACGTCGCCCGGCATCGGCATCCCGAGCTGGTGGTACTCGGTCTGGCTGCCGGTGCTGTCGGGGGCCATCGCATTGCGGGCGTTGGGCCTGGCGGCGCGCAACCTGCGCGCGCTCAGGGCGCTGCATGCGCAGCGCGTCAATGGCGCGCCGGCGTCGGAGTCCGCGCCATGACTCTCGTTGCGATTACCTTGTTCGTGGTGTTCCTCGGGCTGATGATGCTCGGGGTGCCGATCGGCGTCTCGCTGGGCCTTGGCGGCCTGGTGGCGATCGGCCTGTCCAACCTCGACACGCAGATGTTCGGCCTGCTGGCCGTGCCGCAGAATTTCTACGCCGGGCTGGCCAAGTATCCCTTGCTGGCCATCCCGATGTTCGTGCTGGTCGGCTCGATCTTCGACCGCTCCGGCGTGGCGCAGCGGCTGGTCACCTTCGCCATTGCCATCGTCGGCCGCGGCCCCGGCATGCTGCCGCTGGTGGCGATCCTGGTGGCGATGTTCCTGGGCGGCATCTCGGGCTCCGGCCCGGCCAACGCGGCGGCGGTGGGCGGCGTGATGATCGCGGCGATGTCGCGCGCGGGCTATCCCGGCGCGTACAGCGCGGCCGTGGTCGGCGCGGCCGCCGCTACCGACATCCTGATCCCGCCCTCGGTGGCCTTCATCATCTACAGCGTGCTGGTGCCCGGCGCCTCGGTGCCGGCACTGTTTGCCGCCGGCATGATCCCCGGCATCCTGGCCGGCTTGGCGCTGATCGTGCCGGCGGTGTGGCTGGCGCGCAAGCACAATATGGGCGCCATCGAGGCCGGCTTGCCGCGCCCGCCGTTCTGGAAGAGCCTGCGCGAGGCGGCCTGGGGCCTGGTCGCGCCGTTCCTGATCCTGGGCGGCATGCGCGCGGGCTGGTTCACGCCGACCGAGGCCGCCGTGGTGGCGGTGGTGTACGGCCTGTTCGTCGGCATGGTGATCTACCGCAGCATCGGCATGCGCGACCTCTTCGTGATCTTCCAGGAGGCGGCGGAGACCTCCGCGGTGATCTTGCTGGTGGTGGCGCTGGCCGGCATCTTCGCCTATGCGCTGTCCACGCTCGGCGTGATCGATCCGCTGGCCAATGCCATCGCGCATTCCGGCCTGGGCGAGTACGGCGTGCTGGCGCTGATCGTGGCCTTGCTGATGACGGTGGGGATGTTCCTCGACGGCATCTCGATCTTCCTGATCTTCGTGCCGCTGCTGCTGCCGATCGCCAACGCCTTCCACTGGAACCCGGTGTGGTTCGGCGTGGTGCTCACGCTCAAGGTGGCGCTGGGGCAGTTCACGCCGCCGCTGGCGGTGAACCTGATGGTCTCGTGCCGGATCGCGCGCGTGCGCATGGAAGAGACCGTGCCCTGGGTGGTCTGGATGCTGCTGGCCATGTTCATCGCCATGCTGATGGTGCTGGCCTATCCGCCGCTGGCGACCTGGCTGCCGGACCGTCTCGGTTATTGAGCGGCATTGACCGTGTTGCGACGGGGCGGCGATGCTGCCCCGGCCGCCATCCGCGGGCAGTGCTGGAGCAGTACATAAGAAACGCACAACACATCCTGAGAGGAGAGAACAGATGAAACGTCGTGCCCTGATGCTGTCGCTGGCAGCCACCATCGCCGCCGCTGCCCTCGCGCCCGCTGGCGCCATGGCGCAGAGCTACAAGTCCGAATACAAGATGTCGCTGGTGCTCGGTCCCGCGTTCCCGTGGGGCAAGGGCGGCGAGATCTGGGCCGACCTGGTGCGCCAGCGCACCAGCGGCCGCATCAATATCAAGCTCTACCCGGGTACTTCGCTGGTGGCCGGCGACCAGACCCGCGAGTTCTCGGCGATCCGCCAGGGCGTGATCGACATGGCGGTAGGCTCGACCATCAACTGGTCGCCCCAGGTCAGGGAACTGAACCTGTTCTCGCTGCCGTTCCTGATGCCGGACTACAAGGCGCTGGACGCGCTCACGCAAGGCGATGTCGGCAAGTCGATCTTCGCCACGCTGGACAAGGCCGGCGTGGTGCCGCTGGCCTGGGGCGAGAACGGCTTCCGCGAAGTCTCCAACTCCAAGCATGAGATCCGCAAGCCGGAAGATCTCAAGGGCATGAAGCTGCGCGTGGTGGGCTCGCCGCTGTACATCGAGACCTTCAACGCACTGGGCGCCAACCCGACGCAGATGAGCTGGGCCGATGCGCAGCCGGCCATGGCTTCGGGCGCGGTGGACGGCCAGGAGAACCCGCAGTCGGTGTTCGCCGCCGCCAAGCTCTACACCGTGGGCCAGAAATTCGTCACCACCTGGGGCTACGTGGCCGACCCGCTGATCTTCGTGGTCAACAAGCAGATCTGGGAAAGCTGGACCCCGGCCGACCGCGAGATCGTCAGGCTTGCTGCCATCGACGCCGGCAAGCAGGAGACGGCACTGGCGCGCAAGGGCCTGGTGGAAGCCGGCGCCCCGGCCTGGAAGGACATGGAGACCCATGGCGTGAAGGTGACCCAGCTGACGCCGGCCGAGCACGACGCTTTCCGCAAGGCGACCGCCAAGGTCTACGACAAGTGGAAGAAGCAGATCGGTACCGACCTGGTGGCCAAGGCGGAAGCCTCGATCGCCAAGCGCTGAGCGCAACGGTCGTTCATGCTTGGTCCAAAGGTTTGGTCCAAAGGGGGGGAGGCTGACGCTTCCCCCCTTTTTTGTTGCGAGGTAAGGCTGCATTTGCTATCAAGCGTGACAAAACGCGGCCGTTAATACACATGCTTGCTAGAATTCGCCGGTGACCGTGTGCGCGTGGCGCATCATCGCGGTCGCGACGGTGTCCTTGGCATGCTGCCGTGGCTTTGCCGCCATGGTTATGTCCCAGAACCCGAACCCTCGCCCAGTCCAAGCCGGAACGCCATGTTGAACAACTCCCGCCGCGCCCCCTTGCTAGCCAGCCTGATCGGCCTGGCGTTGTCGATGTCCGCCGCTGGCGTGCTGGCGGCCGTCGAGCCCGTAACGGCATCGGCAGCGTCGCTGGGCGCGGGTGCGGCACCGGCCGACAACCTGCAGGCGTCGTCTGCCTCGCTGGGGCTGGTGTCCGAACTGCAGCAGCGCTTGCGCGACCGCACCGTGCGCGAGCTGCGCACCAGCTACAACGGCGACTACGGCACCACCCTGATGCTGGCCGACGATCAGGTGGTGTGCTACGTGGCGCTGTTCTATCAGAAGAATCTGTGGCGGGTCTTCCGCTTCGAGTCGATCGGCGCCGCCGAGCAGGCTTACCGCCAGGTGACCAGGCAGAGCGCGGCCTGGGCCAGCGATGATATCCGGCGCCAGGTGCTGGCATCGCAGAAGCGTGCCTATGACCGTGCCTTGCAGGACACCGAGGCGCGTGCCAACGCCCTCAATGAAGACCTGCGGGTGATGCAGGCCCAGCGCCAGCGCATTGCCGAAGAGCAGCAGGCCAACCGTGCCGAAGTGCAGAGCGCCGAAGTCGAGAGCCGTGCTTCGCGCGTCCGTCTGGATCAGTTGCAGCAGCAGATCCGCCGCATGGAGTCTTCGCTGGTGGATTCTGGCCTGGCCTCGCCGCCGGCGCACGGCAGCCGCCAGCCGCGCCACTGAGCGGCCGGGCCGCCCGCCACCTGTGGCGCGGGCTGCCGGCAGTTCGTCCCGATCCGCCGGACTTGCCGCCGGTGGCGCCGCGGGTGGAGCCCATCCCGCCTCCCCTGCGGCTGATGCCGAAGCCGTCCTCCGCTGGCGGCGTTTTCCGAATTTTCCCCAGCCAGAATGCGTTTCGTCCGAATCGCATGCCGTCGTCGCGGGCCTAAGATCCTGCGCTGACAGTTTCTTCCGGACGGGCCGGCGAGACTGTGTCGCCATCGCGCTCCAGGGGGTACGCCGTGTCCCGTTCCAGCTCTCTCGCCAGATCTGTCACCAGTCCAGCTGCCAACCGAGCTTCCAGCCCGGCTTCCGGCGCCTCGCCGTTGCCGGCAAGCCATGACGTGCCGCCGCCGTGGGGTACGAATTTCGCGGTGCGCGAGTCGCTTGAGGCCATGCGCACCGCCGCCGTCAGGCGGCATCTGGCGGAAGCCGGACCGCGCCAGGCACGCGTGCTGCGCCTGGCGCGGCAGCGCAGCCTGGTGGCCGGCACCCTGGGCGGGGGCATGCTGGTGCTGGTGGCCTGGCTTGCCAGCGTGGCGTTGCGCGACGAAGCCTCGCCGGCCGTCCTGACGAAGCAGGCGCCGGCTGTGGCTGCCCCGGAGACGCCGGCTGTGGTTGCCCCGCAATCGCCGGTGCCGGTGCCCGTGGCGCAGGGCGAGCCGGAAGCTGTCCCGTCCTTCGTCCCCGAGGCCGTCGCGGCCGTTGCGGCCGTGTCGCCGCTGGTTTCGGCATTTGCCGCCGCCGCCCGGCCTCCCGTCCCACTCGGTGCCGCCGCCCCCGCCGCGAATGCGCCGCAGGTCGAGCCCCGGTTGCCGATGCGGCCGCGGCCGGTGCCGGCGCGAGCCGTGGCCAGCCGCAACGATTTCGGGCACTACGGCGTTGCCGTCGATCCGGCCGGCGACGACGAGGCGCCGGAGTCCGGCGCCTTCGAGGGCTGGCCACGTCCCAGCGCGTCTGCCTACCTGCCGCCCGATACGCCATTCGAATTGCCCGCGCACACCCGCCTGAGCGGCGGCTGAGGCCTGGAATCATCGCTTTGGCCGATGGAAGCAACGCGCCACGGGTGGTAGGCTAGCGGCCATGAAACCCGTATTCACTCTGCGCATGCCCATCCGGTGGGGCGACATGGACGCCATGGGCCATGTCAACAACACGGTCTACTTCCGCTACCTGGAACAGGCGCGCATCGCCTGGTTCGAGTCGCTCGGGCATGGCGGCAAGGATGCCGCCGGCCACGGCCCGGTCATCATCAATGCGCACATGACCTTTATCCGGCAGCTGCGCTATCCCGGCGACATCGAGTGCCGCATGTCCGCCGGCGAACTGGGCCGCACCAGCTTCGAGACCCGCATGGAGATCCGCCGCACGGACCAGCCTGACGTGGTCTACGCCGAGGGCGGCGCCAAGGTGGTGTGGTGCGACTACGAGGCGGAAAAATCGGTTCCGGTACCGGCGGCGATCCGGGCGCTGATGGCGTAGGGCCGGGCGGGGCGCTACCGCGCCGCTCAGTGGTTGACCAGGCGCTGCACCAGGTCCACCGCGGTGTGGGCCCCGTATTTCTTCATCAGGCGCGCACGGTAGATGTCCACGGTGCGCGGGCTGATCGACAGCAGCTTGCCGATCTGCTTGCTGGTCTTGCCGTCCACCAGCTGCGCGGCAATATCGCGCTCGCGCGCCGTCAGTTCGGCGGTGACGGGACGCTTCTGCGAGAGATCCTCGAAGGTCCAGATGCCCGCGCCAAGCGGAGTCTGTCGGTCCAGCGAGCGGCCGGTGACGTGGCACCAGAACAGTTCGCCTCCGGCGCGCTTCATGATGCGCTCGTCCGAGTAGGCTCCCTTTGCGTTCATGATCGGCACGATCCGTGCGCCGGTGCGCTCGAATTCGTCGGCGGTGGGGTAGAGTACCTGGAACGATTCCCCGAGCAGTGCCTGCCGCGTGGTGCCGAAGATGCGGCACAGCTCGTCGTTGCAGTCCTCTATCACGCGCTCGCGCGACAGCACGAGTCCGACGGGGGCGAGCTGGAAGGCGGTCTGGTAGTCGATGGCGGACATTGGCTTATGTAGTTTTACGTATTGGCGCGGGATGCCGCCCATGCGTATGCTGTCGGACGTTGGGCAGCGGGCGATCTCCGCCCGATTGTACCGTTACAATTTCCCTGCGTGGCTCGCCGGCGGCACTCCGGAAGGCGGGCGCAGCGACAGGAAAATCACCGAGGAAGGAGATAAAGATGAACAAGGTCTACGCCAGCGCCGCAGAGGCGCTCGCGGGCGTCGTCCGCGACGGCCAGACGATCGCGGTCGGCGGCTTCGGTCTGTGCGGCATCCCCGAGGCTCTGATCGAGGCGCTGCGCGACAGCGGCGCCAAGCAGCTAACCTGCATCTCGAACAACGCCGGCGTGGATGGCTTCGGCCTGGGCATGCTGCTCGCCACGCGCCAGATCAGGAAGATGATCTCGTCCTACGTGGGCGAGAACAAGGAGTTCGAGCGCCAGTACCTGGCCGGTGAACTGGAGCTGGAATTCACGCCGCAGGGCACGCTTGCCGAGAAGCTGCGCGCCGGCGGCTCGGGCATCCCGGCTTTCTTTACCAAGACCGGCGTCGGCACCATCGTCGCGGAAGGCAAGGAAATCCGCGAGTTCGACGGGCAGCAATACGTGATGGAGCGCGCCCTGACTGCCGACGTGGCGCTGGTCAAGGCCTACAAGGCGGACCGCGCAGGCAACCTGGTATTCCGCCGCACGGCGCGCAACTTCAACCCGATGTGCGCGATGGCGGGCAAGGTCACCCTGGTCGAGGTCGAGCACCTGGTCGAGACCGGCACGCTGGACCCGGACGAGGTCCATACGCCGGGCATTTTCGTGCAGCGCATCGTGGTGAACGCCACCCCCGAGAAACGCATCGAGCAGCGCACCGTGCGTGCCGCCAGCTGAGGAGAGACATCATGGCATGGACACGTGACGAAATGGCGGCGCGCGCCGCGACCGAACTGCAGGACGGCTTCTACGTCAACCTGGGTATCGGCCTGCCGACCCTGGTGGCAAACCACGTCCCGGCAGGGATGGAGGTGTGGCTGCAATCCGAGAACGGCCTGCTTGGCATCGGCCCGTTCCCGACCGAGGCGGAAGTCGACGCCGACATGATCAACGCCGGCAAGCAGACCGTGACCACGCTGCCGGGCTCGTCGATCTTCTCCTCGGCGGACTCGTTCGCGATGATCCGCGGCGGTCATATCAACCTGGCCATCCTGGGTGCGATGCAGGTCAGCGAGCGCGGCGACCTGGCCAACTGGATGATCCCGGGCAAGATGGTCAAGGGCATGGGTGGCGCGATGGACCTCGTTGCCGGCGTCGGCCGTGTGGTGGTGCTGATGGAGCACACCGCCAAGAAGAAGGACGGCAGCGAAGACATCAAGATCCTGAAGTCCTGCAACCTGCCGCTGACGGGCGTGGGCGTGATCAACCGCATCATCACCGACCTCGGCGTGATCGACATCACCGATGCAGGTCTCAAGCTGGTGGAAACGGCGCCTGGCGTAAGCCGCGAAGAGATCCAGAGCAAGACCGGCGCGACGCTGCTCTGATCTGCCGATGGCAGCAATGCCATGTGTAGTCTCCCCGTTCCCGCTTGCGGGAGCGGGGAGCATACCAGCGCGGAGATGGCGCTCGCACGGGCCTCGCCCGCACCCCGGAATGGCCGCGACGCGGCCATTCTTGCCTTATGCGCTGCGCCGGTTGTAGCTGGCGAAGACCGAGGCTGCGCCATCCCTGCGGATCAGCAGGACGTCGAACGGGTCCTTGCGCGGGCCTTGTTCCATGCCCGGCGAGCCGACCGGCATGCCCGGCACCGCGAGGCCCGCGGCATCAGGCTTGGCGGCCAGCAGCCGCTTGATGTCGGCCGCGGGCACATGCCCCTCGATGCCGTAGCCGGCGATGCGCCCGGTGTGGCAGGATCCGAAGCGCGCGGGAATGCCGGCCCGCGCGCGATGCGGTTCCGTATCGTCCACATTGCGCACCGTGACGGCGAAGCCATTCGCCCGCAAGTGCTCGACCCAGCCTTCGCAGCAGCCGCAATCCGGGTTCTTGAAGACTTCGATGGCCAGCACCGGCGCGGCCTGGGCGCCGCGCAGCGCAAGCGCGGCGGTGGCGCCCGTCGCCAGGGCCCCGATGAAGCGGCGTCTTTGCATGGCGGCTCCCTGCGCTTACTGCGCCACCCAGCCGCCGTCCATGTTCCAGGCCACGCCGCGCACCTGGCGCGCGGCATCGCTGGAGAGGAACACCGCCAGCGCGCCGAGCTCCTCCGGCGTGACGAACTGGCCGGACGGCTGCTTCTCGATGACCAGGTCCTGCTTGGCCTGTTCCACCGGGATGCCGTCCTTCTGCGCGCGCGCTTCCACCTGTTTTTGCACCAGCGGGGTCAGCACCCAGCCCGGGCAGATCGCATTGGCGGTAACGCCGGTCTGCGCGGTCTCCAGCGCGGTCACCTTGGTGAAGCCGACGATGCCGTGCTTGGCGGCCACGTAGGCCGACTTCTGCGCCGACGCCACCAGGCCGTGGACGGAGGCGATATTGATGATGCGGCCCCAGTCCTTGCGCTTCATGCCGGGCAGCGCCAGGCGCGTGGTGTGGAAGGCGGAGGTCAGGTTGATGGCGATGATGGCATCCCAGCGCTCGGGCGGGAAATCCTCGATATTGGCGACGTGCTGGATGCCGGCGTTGTTGACGAGGATGTCGGCACCGCCGAATTCCGCCTCGGCGTAGCGCATCATGTCCTCGATCTCGGCGGACTTGCTCATGTCGGCGCCGTGGTAGCCCACGCGGATGCCCGCGCCGGCTTGCGCGCCGGCTTGCGCGATTTCGCGCTTGGCGGCCTCGGCGTCGCCGAAGCCGTTGACGATGATATTGGCGCCTTGGGCGGCGAGCGCCTGCGCGATGCCCAGACCGATACCGCTGGTCGAGCCAGTGACCAGTGCCGTCTTGCCTTCAAGCATGGATGTCTCCGTCGGAAAATGTAATGGACGCGGGAGTGTGGTTGTCCGAAGATCGCGGCTGCGCGCGCTGGCAGCGCATGCGTGGCGGCGCCAGCCCGATGCTGTGGCATTGTAACTGCTGCAGCGTACAATCCAGCTTTGCCCAATCGCGCGCCGCCTGCCGGCGGCGCTGCTTCGATAACGTCTTGCCAGGGAGTTCAGATGTCAGCCAGTCCGCGCCTCGGCTTCGTCCAGTGCATCAGCCCGGCGGGGCTCCACCGCATGGCGTATCACGAGTGGGGCGACCCCGCCAATCCCCGTGTCCTGATGTGCGTGCATGGCCTGACGCGCACCGGCCGCGATTTCGATACCGTGGCGGCCGCGCTGTGCGGTGAGTACCGCGTGGTCTGCCCCGACGTGGTCGGGCGCGGCCGCTCGGACTGGCTGGCCGATCCGCGCCGCTATGTCGTGCCGCAGTACGCGTCGGACATGATCACGCTGATCGCGCGGCTCAACGTCGAGCAGGTCGACTGGTTCGGCACCTCGATGGGCGGGCTGATCGGCATGGGCCTGGCCGGCCTGCCCAAGTCGCCGGTGCGCAAGCTGCTGCTCAACGACGTGGGCCCGCGCCTGGCGGCCTCGGCGGTGGAGCGGATCGGCGCCTACCTGGGCCTGCCGGTGCGCTTCAAGACCTTCGAGGAAGGCCTGGCCTACCTGCAGACCATCAGCGCCTCGTTCGGCCGGCATACGCCCGAGCAGTGGCGCGAGCTCAACGGCGCCATCCTCAAGCCGGTGCAGGGCGCCGAAGGCCTGGAATGGGGCTTGCATTACGATCCGGCGATGGCGCTGCCGTTCCGCGAGACCACGCCCGAGCAGGTGGCGGCGGGCGAGGCGGCGCTGTGGCATATGTTCGAGGCCATCCAGGCGCCGACGCTGGTGGTGCGCGGCGCCCAGTCCGACCTGCTCACGCGCGAGACCGTGGCCGAGATGGTGGCGCGCGGGCGCAATGTCAGTGCCGTGGAGGTGCAGGATGTGGGCCATGCGCCGACCTTCATCGATCCGGCGCAGGTGGCCATCGCCAAGCAGTTTTTCCTGGGCGCGGCCTGAGGCCGGCCGGGGCCGGCCGCCTTTCAAGCGAATGAACCAAGCATCAGAGACCAGAGTATTGCCATGAGTACCGATGAACTGAAGCGCGCCCACGTGGGCAAGCGCCTGTCCGAATACGCGATCTACAACGGCGTGGTCTACCTTGCCGGCCAGGTGCCGGAAGTCGATCCCGCCGCCGACCTGCGTGGCCAGACCCGCGAGGTGCTGGGCCATATCGAGCGGCTGCTCAACGAAGCCGGCAGCGACAAGAGCCGGATCCTCTCATGCCAGATCTTCCTTACCAATGTGGACAACATCGGCGAGATGAACGAGGTGTGGGACGAGTGGGTGGTGCAGGGCCACACGCCGCCGCGCGCTACGGTGGAAGCGCGCCTGGCCAATCCGCAGTACCTGATCGAAGTGGTCGTGACCGCCGCGCTCAAGTGAGGGCTGGTGCTGCAAGATGGTGACGTCGACTGACCTGACCGGGCAGGTTGCCGGTACGCCCGATGCCGGACTGGTGGAGCGGGCGCTGGCCTATGTGCGCGAGCGCGGCAGCGCCGCGCTGCTGCCGACCGGGGAGCCCGTGCTGACGCATGCCGAGGGCATGCTGAAGGTGCTCGACGGCCTGCGCGTCGACGATGCCGCGCGCGCCGCCGCGTGCCTGTTTGCGGTGGCGGCCTTCGTGCCTGGCTGCGAGGCGGAAATCGAGCCACGCTTCGGCGAGGAAGTCGCGCGGCTGGTCAAGGGCGTGCGCCAGCTGCTGCGCATCGGCGCCATCGCGGTGGGCCACAGCGGGGCGCCGGAAACGACCAAGGACGAGATCGCCGCGCGCCAGGAACAGGTGGAAGCGCTGCGCAAGATGCTGCTTGCCTTCGCGCAGGATATCCGCGTGGTGCTGGTGCGGCTGGCCTCGCGCCTGCAGACGCTGCGCTGGCTGGCGCAGGTCAAGGCGCAGCCGCTGCCCGGGGTGGCGCGCGAAACGCTGGACATCTACGCGCCGCTGGCCAACCGGCTCGGTATCTGGCAGATGAAGTGGGAGCTGGAGGACCTGGCATTCCGCTTCGAGCAGCCCGATACCTACAAGCGCATCGCCAGGCTGCTCGACGAGAAGCGCATCGAGCGCGAGGGCTATATCGCCAGCGCCATCGCGCGGCTGCAATCCGAGCTCGAGACGGCCGGCATCCGCGCCGAGGTGACGGGCCGGCCTAAGCATATCTACAGCATCTGGAAGAAGATGCGCGGCAAGGAACTCGACTTTGCCGACCTCTACGACGTGCGCGCCTTCCGCGTGATCGTGGACGACATCAAGGATTGCTACACCGTGCTGGGCATCGTGCACCATATCTGGCAGCCGATCCCGCGCGAGTTCGATGACTATATCTCCCGGCCCAAGTCCAACGGCTACAAGTCGCTGCACACGGTGGTGATCGGCGACGACGGGCGCGCCTTCGAGGTGCAGATCCGCACCCAGGAGATGCATCATTTCGCCGAGTACGGCGTGGCGGCGCACTGGCGCTACAAGGAGGCCGGTTCCAAGGGCTATAGCGGCCAGTTCTCGGCCAGCGAGCGCTACGACGAGAAGATCGCCTGGCTGCGCCAGCTGCTGGCCTGGAAAGACGACGCCGACCACTCGGTGGCGCACGATGAATCGTGGGAGCAGCTCAAGCACGCCGCCATCGACGACCACATCTACGTGCTGACGCCGCAGGCGCGCGTGGTCGCGCTGCCGCAGGGCGCCACGCCGGTGGACTTTGCCTACTACCTGCATACCGACCTGGGCCACCGCTGCCGCGGCGCGCGCGCGGACGGCACCATGGTGCCGCTCAATACGCCGCTCAAGAACGGGCAGACGGTGGAGATCATCGCCGTCAAGCAGGGCGGGCCGTCGCGCGACTGGCTCAACGCCGAGCTCGGCTATCTTGCCGCGCCGCGCGCGCGGGCCAAGGTGCGGGCCTGGTTCAACGCGCTCGACTCGCAGGAGACCATTTCGCAGGGGCGGGCGCTGATCGACAAGTCGCTGCAGCGCGAAGGCAAGACCGCGGTCAACCTCGACGACCTGGCCACGCGGCTTGGCTTCAAGACGCCGGACGACCTGTTCGCTGCCGTCGCCAAGGAAGAATTCAGCCTGCGCCATGTGGAGCAGGCCCTGCGCCATCCGGAAGGCGCGGGGCCCGTCACCGCGCTGAGCGAGGAAGAGGCCGTCACCAAGAAGAGCCGCGCCACCAGCGTGGCGCGTGGCGCCAAGAGCGGCGTGCTGGTGGTGGGCGTGGACTCGCTGATGACGCAGATGTCCAGGTGCTGCAAGCCGGCGCCGCCGGACGATATCGTCGGCTTCGTCACGCGCGGGCGCGGCGTCTCCATTCACCGCCGCAACTGCCACACGTTCTGCCAGCTTTCGGCGCGCGCGCCGGAGCGCGTGATCCAGACCGAGTGGGGCAAGAAGAGCGATGCGGTGTATCCGGTGGACATCCACGTGGAGGCAGTCGACCGGCAAGGCCTGCTGCGCGATATCTCCGAAGTGCTGTCGCGCGAGAAGATCAATGTTACCGGCGTGAAGACGCTGTCGAGCAAGGGCGTGGCGCGCATGCAGTTCACGGCCGAGGTGTCGGAGGCGACGCAGTTGCAGCGCGCACTCGGATTGATAGAAGACGTGGCAGGGGTCTTGCAGGCGAAAAGAAAGTGATGCTATACTCGCGCTTTCGCTAGGCTCGTAGCTCAGCTGGTTAGAGCACCACCTTGACATGGTGGGGGTCGTTGGTTCGAGTCCAATCGAGCCTACCAATGAATTCGCAGTGGTAAGCAATTCTGGTAGTGCACTAGCGTGCAGCAGAAAAAGAAGTAATGAAGTAATGAAGTAAGGCGGCAGTAGTGTGGCAGTAGGCTCGTAGCTCAGCTGGTTAGAGCACCACCTTGACATGGTGGGGGTCGTTGGTTCGAGTCCAATCGAGCCTACCAAAAGCATTGCAGCAAGAAGTAGCTTGGCAGTAAGCAGCAGCAAACGCAGTATCGCAGTACCCGGTTCAACCCGTTCACAGGAATGGAAGGCGCCATGATGAAGACATCGCGAACTACTACCGCTAATTAGCGACAGTAGTCGAGGTGCGCCTTGATCCCGGATCGTCCGGGGTTGAATTGAGAATAACGCAGCCTTGGCTGCGTTTTTTTTCGTCTGTCGCTCGTTAGCTGCCTGATATGCTGCCCGGTCCCCGGTGGATCCGACCGGGTGAAAGTCCCCGCTGCCTGGCCCGTGCCGATGCATGGTCGCCCGGTGCTACAAGATGCTTTTCATCCGCTTGCCGAGACAACGAGACCGGCGGGCGGATTCCTGATGAGGTGCAAGATGATCGCAATCACGCTGCCGGATGGTTCCCGCCGCGAGTTTCCCGGCCCGGTGACGGTCGCAGAAGTGGCGCAGAGCATTGGCGCCGGCCTGGCCAAGGCGGCCCTGGCCGGCAAGGTGGACGGCCGCATGGTCGACACGAGCTACCTGATCGAGCAGGACGCCGGCCTGGCCATCGTGACTGACAAGGACGCCGACGGCGTCGACGTGATCCGCCATTCGACGGCGCACTTGCTGGCCTACGCCGTCAAGGAGTTGTATCCGGAAGCGCAGGTGACGATCGGTCCGGTGATCGAGAACGGCTTCTACTACGACTTCGCCTACAAGCGCCCCTTCACGCCCGAGGACCTCGTTGCCATCGAGAAGAAGATGGCCGAGCTCGCCAAGAAGGACGAGAAGGTGACGCGCGAGGTCTGGAGTCGCGACGAGGCGGTGAAGCTGTTCGAGTCGATGGGCGAGAAGTACAAGGCCGAGATCATTGCCTCGATTCCGCAGGACCAGGAAATCGGCCTGTACCGCGAAGGCGAGTTCGTCGACCTGTGCCGCGGCCCGCACGTGCCTTCCACGGGCAAGCTCAAGGTCTTCAAGCTGATGAAGGTGGCCGGCGCCTACTGGCGCGGCGACGCCAAGAACGAGATGCTGCAGCGTATCTACGGCACGGCCTGGGCCAAGAAGGAAGACCAGGAAGCCTACCTGCACATGCTGGAGGAAGCCGAGAAGCGCGACCACCGCAAGCTGGGCAAGCTGCTCGACCTATTCCACCTGCAGGAAGAGGCGCCTGGCATGGTGTTCTGGCACCCGAAGGGCTGGCAGGTGTGGCAGGCGGTGGAGCAATACATGCGCGGCCGCCTGACGCAGGCCGGTTATGAGGAAGTGCGCACGCCGCAGGTGATGGACCGTTCGCTGTGGGAGAAGTCGGGCCACTGGCAGAACTACAAGGAGAACATGTTCGTCACGGAGTCGGAGAAGCGCGACTACGCGATCAAGCCGATGAACTGTCCCGGCCACGTGCAGATCTTCAACCACGGCCTGCGCTCCTACCGCGACCTGCCGCTGCGCCTGGCCGAGTTCGGCGCCTGCCACCGCAACGAGCCCTCGGGCGCGCTGCACGGCCTGATGCGCGTGCGCGGTTTCGTGCAGGATGATGCGCATATCTTCTGCACCGAAGAGCAGATCGTCGCCGAGGCCAAGGCTTTCAACGAGCTGGCCTTCTCCGTCTACGACGACTTCGGCTTCAAGGACGTGGCGGTCAAGTTGTCGCTGCGCCCCGAGCAGCGCGCCGGTTCGGACGAGGTGTGGGATCACGCCGAGGAAGGCCTGCGGCTGGCGTTGCGCGCCTGTGGCGTGGAGTGGGAAGAACTGCCGGGCGAGGGTGCCTTCTACGGCCCGAAGGTCGAATACCACATCAAGGATGCCATCGGCCGCTCGTGGCAGTGCGGTACGCTGCAGCTCGACCTGGTGCTGCCGGAGCGCCTGGGTGCGGAATACGTCTCCGAGGACAATTCGCGCAAGCGTCCCGTGATGCTGCACCGGGCCATCCTGGGCTCCTTCGAGCGCTTCCTGGGCATCCTGCTGGAAAACCATGCGGGCGCGCTGCCAGCCTGGCTGGCGCCGGATCAGGTCGTAGTGCTGAATATTGCCGACTCACAGGCAGAATATGCCGAAAACGTCGTGCAACTTCTGCAAAAACAAGGATTTAGGGCTAAGGCGGATTTGCGTAACGAGAAAATTACGTATAAAATCCGCGAGCATTCCCTTCAGAAGATTCCCTACCTGCTAGTGGTGGGCGACAAGGAGCGGGATGCCAATCAAGTGGCCGTGCGTGCCCGTGGCAATGCGGATCTGGGTGTGATGCCTGTTTCCGCGTTTGTGGAGCGTCTGCAACAGGACGTTGCCAGCAAAGCCTGATGGGATGAGCACGGCTTGTTTTTTGTCTTCTTGAGGTAACGCAACATCGCTACAGACAAAGGTCATCGCATCAATCGCGAAATCAGCGCACCCGAATTGCGCCTGGTCGGGGTTGATAATGAGCAACTCGGCATCGTCAAGTTCATGGACGCGCTTCGCCTGGCTGAGGATAAGGACTTGGACTTGGTGGAGATCGCGCCGACCGCGGTGCCTCCGGTTGCCCGTATCATGGACTACGGCAAGTTCAAGTACGAGGAAGCCAAGCGCGCGCACGACGCCAAGTTGAAGCAGAAGATCATCCAGGTCAAGGAAGTCAAGTTCCGGCCGGGTACGGATGATGGCGACTACAACGTCAAGCTGCGCAACCTTAAGCGCTTCCTTGAAGACGGCGACAAGACCAAGATCACGCTGCGTTTCCGCGGCCATGAGATGGCGCACCAGGAAATCGGCGCGCGTGTGCTCGAACGCCTGAAGGCGGATCTGGAAGAAGTCGGCCAGGTCGAGCAGATGCCGAAGATGGAAGGGCGCCAGATGGTGATGGTGCTGGCTCCCAAGAAGAAGAAGTAAGATTCTGCGCGTTGCCGCGGCCCGGTGGAGAATTCCGCCGGGCGTGGCGGCGTGCGAATGCAGCGCAGATGGCCGCTCGCGGCCTCGCGCAACAATAAGTGGATGCGGGTTATGCAAGCGTCGGCGCTAGCCGGCCACCTGCATGCATGTCAAAGAGCTGGAGTTTTTCATGCCGAAGATGAAGACCAAGAAAAGCGCTTCCAAGCGCTTTACTGCGCGTCCGAATGGTTCGTTCAAGCGTGGCCAGGCCTTCAAGCGTCACATTCTGACCAAGAAGACCACCAAGAATAAGCGTCAACTGCGCGGCACCCAGGACGTCCATGAGACGAACCTGAAGTCCGTTCGCGCAATGATGCCTTACGCATAACCCCTAACGAAAACGAAAGGAGCATTTCATGCCTCGAGTAAAGCGTGGGGTCACTGCACGGGCCCGCCACAAGAAAGTCATTGACGCTGCCAAGGGTTACCGCGGCCGTCGCAATAACGTCTACCGTATCGCCAAGCAGGCGGTCATGCGTGCTGGCCAGTACGCGTACCGCGATCGCCGCAACAAGAAGCGCGTGTTCCGCGCTCTGTGGATTGCGCGTATCAATGCTGCTACGCGCGAGCATGGCATGACCTACAGCGTGTTCATGAACGGTCTGAAGAAGGCCTCGATTGAACTGGACCGCAAGGTGCTGTCGGACATGGCTATCCATGACAAGCCTGCCTTTGCCGCCATCGTCAACCAGGTGAAAGCCTCCGTTGCCTGATGCCGGCTCCGGCCTGCCGCGCTAACCGCGTGGCAGGCCGGGGGCAAGCACCGACCGCAAGGTCGACAGCATCTCCACCGGACTCGACTTCCGGCGGACCTGCAAGAAACGGGGCTCCTCACCGAGCCCCGTTTTTATTTCGAATGCCGTTTTTGCGTGTGCTACGCCGGGCTGCGAAGCGCGGTGGGCAAGACGGCATCCGAAACGAGCTCCGCGCCGCCCGGTGCCGCGCGGGGCCCGGCATCTACATCGCACTTAGTGCCAACCCCACGCCCGGGCCCCGCGTGACCCGGACGCCAAATCTATCGCCGACCGCCGCCATGTCTCTGGATCCGGATCAAATCGTCGCCGACGCCCAGGCCGCCTTCGCCGCCGCCAACGACAACGCCACGCTGGAAAACGAGAAAGCCCGCTTTCTCGGCAAGACCGGCGCGCTTACCGAGTTGCTCAAGAGCCTCGGCAAGCTCGACCCGGAAACGCGCAAGAGCGAAGGCGCGCGCATCAACCAGGCCAAGCAGCGGGTCGAAGCCGCGCTGAACGCGCGCCGCCAGGCGCTGGCCGATGCACTGATGAACGCGCGGCTGGCCGCCGAGGCCATCGACGTGACGCTGCCCGGCCGCGCGGTGGCGCGCGGCAGCCTGCACCCGGTGATGCGTACCTGGGAACGCGTCGAGCAGATCTTCGGCTCGGTCGGCTTTGACGTGGCCGACGGCCCCGAGATCGAGACCGACTGGATGAACTTCACCGCGTTGAACAATCCGGACAACCATCCGGCCCGTTCGATGCAGGACACCTTCTACGTGGACGGCCGCGACAGCGAGGACAAGCTCCTGCTGTTGCGCACCCACACCAGCCCGATGCAGGTCCGCTATGCGCGCATGCACGTGGAGAAGTACAAGGGCCGCGACATGCCGCCGATCAAGGTGATCTGCCCGGGGCGCACCTACCGCGTCGACAGCGACGCCACGCACTCGCCCATGTTCAACCAGGTCGAAGGCCTGTGGATCGGCGAGGACGTGAGCTTTGCCGACCTCAAGGGCGTCTACGCAGATTTCCTGCGCAAGTTCTTCGAGCGCGATGACATCCAGGTGCGCTTCCGCCCGTCGTATTTCCCGTTCACGGAGCCGTCGGCGGAAATCGACATGGCCTTCGAGGAGGGGAAAAATGCGGGCAAGTGGCTGGAGATCTCCGGCTCGGGCCAGGTGCACCCGAACGTGCTGCGCAACATGGGGCTGGACCCCGAGCGCTACATCGGCTTCGCCTTCGGCTCCGGCCTCGAACGCCTGACCATGCTCCGCTACGGCATCAACGACCTGCGCCTGTTCTTCGAAGGCGACGCGCGTTTCCTGCGCCAGTTCGCCTGAGGCCGCGCACGCGTCCGAGCATTACGTCACCGACTCAACAGAACAGAATACTTACCGGATCAGAAGCGCCATGCAATTCTCGGAATCCTGGCTTCGCAGTTTCGTCAATCCCGACAAGATCTCCACCGATGCGCTCTCGCACAGCCTGACCATGGCCGGGCTCGAAGTGGAAGAGGTCGGTCCGGTCGCGCCGCCGTTCGACAAGGTGGTGGTGGCCCGCGTGCTCTCCACCGAACGCCATCCCAACGCCGACCGCCTCAATGTCTGCCAGGTCGATGCCGGCACCGGCGAGACGCTGCAGATCGTGTGCGGCGCGCCCAACGTGGCGCCCGGCATCCTGGTGCCGTGCGCGCTGGTCGGCGCGGTGCTGCCGCCGTCCGAGGCGGGCGGCAAGCCGTTCGAGATCAAGGTGGGCAAGCTGCGCGGCGTAGACAGCTTCGGCATGCTGTGCTCCGCGCGCGAGCTCAAGCTGTCGGAAGACCACGGCGGCCTGATGATCCTGCCCGAGGATGCAAAGATCGGCCAGGACATCCGCCAGTACCTGGACCTGGATGACCAGGTCTTCGTCATCAAGCTCACGCCCAACAAGGCGGACTGCCTGTCGATCCACGGCGTGGCGCGCGAAGTCGCCGCGCTCACCGGCGCGGCGCTGACGCTGCCGGAGATGAAGCCGGTCGCAGTGACGCTGGCCGACAAGCTGCCGGTCAAGGTGTCGGCGCCCGACCTGTGCGGCCGTTTCTCCGGCCGCGTGATCCGCGGCGTGAACGCACGCGCGGCCACGCCGGCATGGATGGTCCAGCGCCTCGAGCGCGCCGGCCAGCGCAGCATCTCGGCGCTGGTGGACATCTCCAACTACGTGATGCTCGAACTGGGCCGCCCGTCGCACGTGTTCGACCTGGACAAGATCCACGGCGGGCTGGACGTGCGCTGGGCCCGCAAGGGTGAACAGCTCAAGCTGCTCAACGGCAATACCGTGGAACTCGACGAGCAGGTCGGCGTGATCGCCGACGACAAGGAAATCGAGAGCCTGGCCGGCATCATGGGCGGCGACAGCACCGCGGTCACGCTCGACACCACCAACATCTACCTCGAAGCCGCCTTCTGGTGGCCGGAAGCGATCCAGGGCCGCTCGCGCCGCTTCAATTTCGCGACCGATGCCGGACACCGCTTCGAGCGCGGCGTGGACTACGCCACCACGGTCGAGCACATCGAGCGCATCAGCGCGCTCATCCTCGACATCTGCGGCGGCCAGGCCGGCCCGGTCGACGACCAGGTCGTCAACCTGCCGCAGCGCAAGCCGGTGCATCTGCGCGTGGCGCGCGCCGAGCGCGTGCTCGGCATCGAACTGTCGCCGGCGGAAATCGCCGACGTGTTCCAGCGCCTGCAGCTCTCCTTCACGCGCGAGCAGGGCGCGGATGGCGAGGTGTTCGTGGTGACGCCGCCGAGCTACCGCTTCGACATCGAGATCGAGGAAGACCTGATCGAGGAAGTGGCCCGCATCTACGGCTTCGAGCGCATCCCGGCACGTCCTCCGGTGGCCGAGAGCGAGATGCGCCCGACCGACGAGGCGCGCCGCTCCACCCACGTGGTGCGCCACGCGATCGCCGCGCGCGACTACCAGGAAGTGATCAACTTCGCCTTCGTCGAAGAGAAGTGGGAACGCGACTTCGCCAGCAACGACAATCCGATCCGCCTGCTCAACCCGATCGCCAGCCAGCTTGCGGTGATGCGCTCGACGCTGATCGGCGGCCTGCTCGACAAGGTGCGCTACAACCTCAACCGCAAGGCCGCGCGCGTGCGCATGTTCGAGGTGGGCCGCGTGTTCCATCGCGATGCATCGGTGGCGGACGGCGGACTGACCGTGGCCGGCTATCGTCAGCCGATGGTGGCAGGTGGCATCGCCTATGGCCCGGCCTCTGAAGAGCAATGGGGCGTGGCAACGCGCCCGGTGGACTTCTTCGACGTCAAGGGCGATGTCGAGGCGCTGCTGCATCCGCGCGTGGCGCGCTTCGAGCCGGTCTCGCATCCCGCGCTGCATCCGGGCCGGGCCGCGCAAGTGGTGATCGACGGCAAGGTGGCCGGCGTGATCGGCGAACTGCATCCGCGCTGGCTGCAGGAGTATGAGCTCAGCCAGGCGCCGGTGGTGTTCGAGCTGGACCTGCAGGCGCTGCGCGAAGCAGGGCTGCCGGGCTACACCGAAATCTCCAAGTTCCCGGCCGCCGTGCGCGACCTGGCGCTGGTGGTGAAGCAGCCCGTGCGCGTGCAGGACCTGCTCGACGCCATGCGCGATGCCCTGGAAAAACAAGGCTACGGCCGCTACTGCCAGAGCCTCGTGCTGTTCGACGAATTCCGCCCGAAGGCGGCTTCGGCGGCCATCGGCGCGGACGAGAAAAGCCTTGCGTTCCGCCTGACCTTGCAAGATACTGGGGCGACCCTCCAGGACGAAACCGTCGACAGCGCGGTGCGTTGCATGGTCGAAGCCGCAGGCGCCGCATTCCAGGCGCGGCTGCGCGGCTGATCCACCAGCTGACATGACAATGGAGCGCCCGGACCTCCGCATCCGGGCGGATCGCACACTGAATGACAATGAACGATCGACACGCGCATCTCATGGCCGCAGCAATGGGTGAGGCAGGCGACCGGCAGGCAGCATCTCTCGATGACGAGGCCTCCGACGCCCGCGCAGCCGAGGTACCCACGCTCACCAAGGCCGAACTCGCCGAAATGCTGTTCGACCAGGTCGGTCTCAACAAGCGCGAATCCAAGGACATGGTCGAGGCCTTCTTCGACGTGATTCGCGAAGCGCTGGAACATGGCGACAGCGTCAAGCTGTCCGGCTTCGGCAACTTCCAGTTGCGAGACAAGCCGCAACGCCCCGGGCGCAATCCCAAGACCGGCGAGATCATTCCCATCACCGCACGGCGCGTGGTGACCTTCCACGCCAGCCAGAAGCTCAAGGGCCTGGTGGAAGAGCGCGCCGGCCTGGCGGTGCCGGGCTGATCGTTTGCCAGCAGCACGGCCAGTCGCTATCCTGTCCAGCTATCTGCCGATCCGCATCGGCTCGCACGTCCGCGTGCCTGCCTGCGCGGACACCACAACCACTGCCGGCACGGCCTGAAGCCCGCCCATTCACCGTATGTCGGAAAGACCCAGCGAACGCATTTCGTTGCCGCCGATTCCCGCCAAGCGCTACTTCACCATCGGCGAAGTCAGCGAGCTTTGCGCTGTCAAGCCGCATGTGCTGCGCTATTGGGAGCAGGAGTTCACGCAGCTCAAGCCCGTCAAGCGGCGCGGCAACCGGCGCTACTACCAGCATCACGAAGTCCTGCTGATCCGTCGCATCCGCGATCTGCTGTACGAGCAGGGCTTCACCATCAACGGCGCGCGCAATCGCCTCGACGAAGGCCGCCAGCAAAGCCATGCGCCCGCCGAAGACGAGCAGGAAGTGGTCGCAGCGGTGCCGGCCGACGAGGCACCGGTCTTCTCGCTCGACATCAACAACCTGCGCAATGAGCTGGTGGAAGTCCAGCACCTGCTCGCGCAACTCAGGCAGATCGCGCGGCACGAATAAAAAGTGCATTAAGGTCTAGCCAGCTGAGAATTGCTTCTGCTATAATCTTTTTCTTTCGGGGCGTAGCGCAGCCTGGTAGCGTACCTGCATGGGGTGCAGGTGGTCGGAGGTTCAAATCCTCTCGCCCCGACCAGTATTAAGAAGGCCTAGCGGGTTTTACTCGCTAGGCCTTTTGTCTAACTTGAGCAGCGTTGTCTAACTTGGCTGCCAACGAGCCATCCCGGCCGTCCGGTTGGCTGACGTATGGGTTGGTTTGCGGCGATCTGTTATGTACTGCATATAGCAGGGGTACTCGATGTCTTGGACCGACTACACGCACGCGAAAGTCTTTGGTACCGTTGTCTTTCGTCCCTACTCGGACACCCTCGCCGAAATCGAACGCCATCTGGATCAAATGCTGGGTGGTCACCCGGATATAGCGCGAGGCTACATTCCCCTCCATAAACGGGATCTGATCTTTTGTTTTGGTGATCAAGGTTCTCTCCTCGTCGTTTCGGGCGGTTCATCACGTCATATTCCGACGCATATTGCCGGTCCGCTGGCAGAGATCGGCCTAGCCGATGCGTGTCTGGGTGTGGTAGATGACGCTGCTACGCTGCTCGGAGTAGGGGAACTGCCCGAGGATTTCCTGCGGGTCATGCAGCAAATCTCATTCATCGTACCTAAGGTCATCGCTTTGCCGGGCATCGAGTTTTCAGTGCAAGGCGATGGACGGGCGGTCCGTGTGGTTCAAGAGGCTGCTGCAATCTTGTTCGAAGCAGAAAAGGAGAGATACGTGGCAGAAGTTGAGCAGGATCGTCCGAAGCGGATCTTTCTTAGCCATAAGTCTATCGACAAGGGGATCGTCCGGGACGTAGCGAAGACGCTTAGGGAGATTGGACTAGACCCCTGGCTTGATGAGGACATGATGCCCGCCGGAGCGAATCTCGAGCGCGCAATCAAAGAGGGTATGGTGTCTTCATGTGCTGCAGTGTTTTTCGTGACTCCGCATTTCCAAGATAAAGATTGGTTGGCGACGGAGGTTGACCATGCAATGGCCGAGAAGCGAAAAAAGGGTGATCGCTTCGCCATAGTTCCATTGTTGATGCAAACTGAAGACGGGAAGAAGGGGGCAGTGATCGAAATGATGGAGCAGTACCTCCATAAAGATGTTCAGTACCACCAGATCATCAACGAGATCCTGCGAGCCATTCCTATAAAGATGGAACGTGTAGCCTGGAAGGCAGGTCGTTGAGCCCTAGTTCATTCGAGTTCTCGATACCGGCGTGACTCGCTCTAGTGTCCGAGCCTTCGTGTAGTGCGCCGTCATCTCAGCCGTAGTGTGCCCACCGAGTGCTTGGGCCGCTGCGGCACCCTCCGTTCTTCCCTTGTCAGTTAGTGCCTTGGCCCGCAGGTCATGGAAATGCATACCCGTCAGGTGTAATGCATCAGGCTCTTTCCCCACATTCTTGCAGCTAGCCTCATAGCTCTCCAGCGCCCGCTGGCATGCTCGCTTCCAGGCCGTCTGGGCGCCGCTATAGGTGAATTTGCCGCCCGTCTGGGTGCTGATCACGGGGCCGATCGCCTTCACCTTGCCGCCCTTGGCCATGTTCAGCGTGGCTTGTAACTCGGGAGTCATCTCTACGAGCATCCGCACGCCGCTGCTATTCACCGTCTTGGCCGGGTGGAATAGGATGCCTTCGTCGCTCACGTCTGACCACTTCAGCTCGAGCAAATCCCCGATGCGCTGGGCCGTTTGATATGCCAGGTCGATCAGCGCCATGATGGCCAGGCCGGATGGCGTCGACTTCCCGTCCTTGCCAATCTGCGCCGCGGCCCGGACAGCGTCCAGCTCGGCGTCCGTGATATAGCGATCCCGCTTGCCTTCGCTGGCTCCGGCCACCTCCCGAACCGGGTTTCGATCGCACAGCCCCTTGCGCACGGCATAGGTGAAGATCACCGAGAGCAGGGCGCGGTACTGTTGCTGGCGTTCGGCTTGGTGGAAAAGTGCTTATCGAGGAATCGCGCCACATGCCGCGGCTTCACGTCCTCAGGCATCCACTCTCGGTCGAATTCGGCCTTGAGGAAGGTGGCCATGCGCCGATATTCCTCGCGCGTGCCCAGAGCATATTTCGGCAGTTTCTGCACCAGCCATTCATCGATGAGCGCCGGCATGTTGTTCGTCGGCTTGGCATCGGCCTCCCGGCTGAACCGCGCCAGCTCCGTGTAGAGCTTGGTTAGCCCCTCCTCGACACGGCACAGTTTGTGCCACTTCCGCTTGATGTCCACGAACCACCAAGATCCGTGCTTCTCATAGACGCGCGAGGGAAGCGGCGAGGCCTTTTTCCGGCGACCGATCATGCTGCCTTCCTATCCGACGCGAGTTCGGGGCCGCGGCGGCGTTGTTGCTTCTGCGCCGGCTGGCTGCCGACACCCATGATGTGGTGGCGCCAGACGCGCACGCTGCCATCGGGACGGCGGTCCGCCGGGATACCGGCCTTGTTGAGCGCCTCCAGCTGCTCGGCGGCGCGCCGGTAGCCGGTGGCCTCGATGATCTCTTCTTTGCTTAGGGTCAGTGATTCCATCCGCTTCTCCCAGTCCTGCCGGGTTGTTTCGATAATAGAGCGCGCTGCTGCTTCCATACTCACTTCATTGGCAGATACGCATGTGGTTGCTAATTATCGATTTTGAATAATTCGGGATAAATGGCGCTTACTACATCTCAAGTATTCGGGAATGCGGCCGTCAACGGATGCATGACTTCCAAGCCGCTCCATGAACTCCCCTACGACCATCCCCTTCGGGAAGAGGCCCGCAACTTCGAAGACTCCGTTCGCGCGATCCGCAAGGCGAAGGGGTTGAAGAACCCAGAGGACTGCGTGCGTGGCACGCCTGAGTACGATGATGTCGAGGAAGCGTTCCTGACGGAGATGCTCTCGTACCTTCCGCCCGCACCTGGTGAAGACAAGCGGCCTTGAATGAGTAGCGCGCGTCATGCGATCAATTCCATCTGCGCACGCTGCCGCTCGATCGCGGACGAGCATGCCGGGTTGAGCCAGACCACTTCGGTGCGCGCGCGGCCGCCGTCGGCCATATGCCGGCGCTCGTGGCGCTCCCAGTCGGGAAACAACTCGTCGTCGTAGAGGCTGCTGGGGTAGCCGGACAGCACTACCATCGCGCTCGAGCGGCGGAGTACTGCGGCCAGTCGGCGATGGTCGTCGTCGGTCATTTCGTGCCGGTACCCGTGCGTCTTCGCCGATCTGCCCTGGATTGCCGACCTGGTGGTGTGCGCATAGGGCGGGTCCGCGTAGATCAGCGTGCCAGGGTTGTCCATGCGGGCGACCACCTCGATCGCGTCTCGGTTCTCCAGCAGTACTCCCTGCAGGCGCCGCGTGAAGGTCGGGATGGCATCGGGCCAGCGCATCCACTCTGCCGACGGCAGGCCGCGGCCGTCGGTTAGTTTCGACCGAAAACCGGTGCGGCACCCGCGCGTGGCGCTGTCGGAGCCGTGGCCGAAGAACGAGCGGACGATCAACTTGTGCGCGCTGTCGATGTCGTCGACGGCCGGCTCATAGGACCAGTCGAATTCCTCGCGCGAGAAAGGTGTAAGCGACACCCGTCGCTGCAGCTCGAGCGCCTTGTCCTGGTCGCGTAGCACGCGGAACACATTCACCACTAAGCCGTCGAGATCGTTGTAGCACTCGGCCGGCACGCGCTCTTTCTGCAGCAGGATGCCGGCGCCACCACCGTACGGCTCAACATAGCAACTGTGCGCCGGGAAGAAGCTCATCACCCACGGCGCCAGGCGGAACTTGCTGCCGTGATACCGGAGGACGGGGCGGGTTACCGTCATGCTACGATGCCCTCCAAAAAATGGAGGGGTGATCGTGAACCTGCGTGACGATAGCCGTGTGATCATCGGCTGCCTTCTGGGTGGCCTCTTTGGCGGCATCGCTATTGCCACCGCATGGAAGTTCACTTTCAAGCCGGAGAAGGATGCTTGGGACATCCTCACGGCATTGGGCACTATTGGCGCTGTGTTCACAGCCCTCGCTATATCCCTTCTTGATGGGAAGCGGAGGCGCCGAGCAGCGGCCGATCAGGCCAATCTGGTTGCTGCGCGTGCCAGTGTGAGCATCTCGGTTGCTATTCGAGAGATTTCCTTCGCGACTGCACTTCTGGACTTCTATGACGATCCCAAGGACAAGTACAGCAATACCTACGACGTCATCAAAGAACACATCCAGTTGGCCCATATTGATCTCACCCACAGCGATCTCGCAGCCCTGGTTGCGCTTCCAAATCGCTGCGCTCACAGGATTGCACGGGCGGGGGCTCTGTTGCGATATGTCGAGCGAGACATGGGGCGAAACGCGTGGCTCTTCGACCGTTCCGCGCACGCGCTTGCGCAGAGTCCGAGCGGCCGGGTTGACCGCATTGAGCATTGGGCAAATGCGGCACATGATGCTGGGAATTTGCTGGCGGTGGCAAACCGAGAATGTGAGGCGGCTTCGGAACTGAGTGCCCCTATGCCGGATGGTCAGGAGGTCTGGGGAGATCTTGATTGAACCGAATGCGGCATGCATCTTCATACAACCTCCGATTGCTGCGACACCGACAGCGCCACAGCCACCGAGCGCACCCACACCGGCGTGGCCGACAGCATGAACGTCTCGCCCGTCTCTGCCAGCAGCAGAGTGGTGCCCATCACCTCGGCGATCGCCTGCGCGGCGTCCGGCGGCACGGCGTTGCCGATGCGCTCGCGCCAGGCCTGATCGCTCAGACCATCCAACTCGAGATATTCCTCGGGCTCGATCAGCGACTGCAGCGCAGCGAGCTCCAGCGTGGTGAACGGGCGGTGCCACGTGCCATCCAGCGCGCGGATGATCGCCACCAGCTTGTCGTTCACCGCGGGGATGCGCGGATCCGCCACCGACCAGCGGCCGTTGTCGTGGCCGGCAGCTGCTGACACTGCACCGCTCGGCTGTTCCCACGCCACAACGCCGTAGTGCCCGCCGGTCAGGTAGTGGTCGCCCGACTCGCGGCGCATGCCTGGGCGCGGGTCGGCCACGGCATATGCGCCCTGGCCGGTGTCGCTGCGCGCGATGACCGTGCCGGCCGGCTCGTCGAAGCCTGTGATCCGGTACTTGCCCTTGCCTTCGAAGCCCGTCGACGCGCGCGGATCCTGCACGCACTGGCCGGTGCCGTGCGCGCTGGTGACCGCGCCGGCAGCGTCAGCCCACGGCACGATGCGGAACTCGTTGTTGTGCTTGGCCGGGCCTGCGTGGCGAGGATCGGCGACGCTGAACGTGCCCTGGCCAGGGTTCGTGCCGGCAGTGATGGCGCCGGATGCTTCTGCCCAGCGCAGCACGCCGTACTGCTGGTATTGCGCAGCGTTCGCCGGGCCGCGCGGATCCGCGATCGAGAACGTCCCATTGCTGGGCAGCGATTCGCCCGCCACCGCGCCGGCGTGCTCTTGCCAGCCAAGCACACCCAGCGCGCCGTTGCGGCGCTCCGGCATGATCAGGTAGTCGCGCAGGTGGCCGTCTTGCACCTCCAGCTTGTTCAGACTGCGCCAGTCGCTACCGGCCTCCACGAATGCCAATCGCACCCAGGTCTTCCACTGCAGCGACGGAACGCGATGCATCGGGCCACCAGGCTGCGCGCCAGGCATCGGCATGCGGCCGAGCACCGTACCGACACCCTGCAGGCGCTTCAGCGGGGGCTCGTACAGGAATGCCGGGACCTTCTCCATGTGCCGCGCGACCAGCAAGAACCGCTTGCGGCTCTGCGCCAGACCGGCCAACTGGCCACAGTCGTGCGTGGTCTCGTTCACGGCATAGCCGTAGTGGCGCAGGATCTGGTTGATCTGGTCGAGCAGATGCCGGCCACGCGTCGCCAGCCGCGGCACGTTCTCGAACACGATCAGCTCGACCGGATCATCCTTCCATGCCTCGCACATCAGCCAGACGCAGCGCAGCGTCAGCTCGTTGAGCGCCTGGTACTTCGGCGTGCGGCTCAGCGCTTCCGACAGCAGGCCGGACGCGCCTTTGCACGGCGACGAGATGAACACGCAGTTCGGGCGCTCGTGTCCCGCTGCGCGCTTGATGTCATTCGGCGTCGCCTCACGCCAGCCCGCCGGCGGCTCTTTGCCGTGGAAGGCGGTGAACATCTCGCGCGTGAAAAGGTCCATCACCGTGCACGGCACGCCCACTAGCTTCTCGAAGTCGCGGGCAGCTGCCGGGTCGACATCGATGCCGCCGATGCACTTCCAGGTGGCGACCATGTTGCCGACCTGCGAAGCGGCCTTCTTGAAACCCTTGGCGCCGCCGCCGAGGCCGCAGCAGAAACCGAATGTCTTGTACTCGCGGCGGATCATGCCTTGTCCTTGTTGTTCGTTGTGAGCGTTGCCAGCAGCTCCGACTCCGGGCCGTGCTTCACCCAGCGCGAGAGCGCCTGCATCGGGTTCTTGGCCGCGCCGGCCTTCAGCGAGTGCGCCAGGCGCTCGATCTGCTGCATGCGAGTGCTCAGCACCAGGTTGCGTTCGCGCGCCACGTCGAGCAGCGATCGCGTCTCGGCCAGCTGCTGACGCAGCTCGGCGTTCTGGCGCTTCAGGTCGGACGAGTCGCGCGCGAGATCGACGACGTCGCCGTTCAGTCGGTCGGCCGCGCGGACCGGGGTGCGTAGGGGCCAGTTCATGGTTACGCCGCTTCCTTCAGCTCTTCGGGCTCGTCGTAGGAGAGGCTCATGTGCACCTCTTGGCCGAGCAGCTGGAGAATGCGCGCGGTGGTCGTCTCGTCGGGGTGTGCCTGCACGCGGAAGTTGATGAAGACGGTGCCGCCCTCTTGGAAGTCGAACGACAGCTTGTTGACCTTGGCGTCGTCGAGTTCGATGTCATCCTCAGCGCGCACGCCGCTCAGGATGGTCAGCTTCTGGTGCTCCCAGTTGCCGTCCCACTTCACCGTGCCCAGCGCCGGATTCTTCAGGTTCGGCAGGTAGCCGGCATCGGTCACCAGGCTGCCCTGCACCGACTCTTCCTTGTGATAGAACGAGGCCTTCAGCGTGGGCGAGAACTGCGCGAGCAGGTCGTTCGATACGCGCGCCTGGAGCTTCAGGTCCACGCCCAGCACGTTGTCGTCGCCGTGCTTCTCGTTGCGCGTGTTGATGTGCAGGATCTTGGTGAGTTGGTTTTCGAGTTCGAGCATGCTGGGCTCCGGTGGTGGGAGGGAAGGGCCGGGAACGCGCCGGCCAAAGGGGGCGTTTAGGCTGCTTGGAACGTGAGCCGCTTGTAGACGGAGCGAGCGCGCGCGACGTCGTCGGCGCAGTACTCAACCACCTCGGGCAGACGGCCGGCCTTGACGTAGTCCCAGACCTTGGAGCCGTCGATGTCGCCCTTGCCTGAGAAGCCGAAGACCTGGCACAGCTTGTCCAGCTTCACCGTGCCGCGCGCGCCGGCCCAGCGCGTCATCGTGTCGAACACGGTCTCATCCCACGGCTTCGCGTGGAAGGGAATGAACGCTGGCGGGCGCTCGCCGAAGACCACCGCGCGCTGGAAGATGAAGCGCAGATCGAACTCAGTCACGTAGTGCCCGACGAAGCACGGCGGACGATTGCGGCTCGGATCGTAGTTCTCGTTCAGGTACTTGAAGAACGCCTGCAGCACGGTCCTCTCTTGCGCCACCACGGCGTCGACGGTCGGCTCCGACGCATGGAACGTGGCGGGCGGGTAATCGTCGAACGCGACGCTGATCACAGCCAGGTGGCCGAGGGCGCCATCGAACGACGTCTTGCGCCAGGCTTCTTCGACGGCAGCCGGCTTGCTTTCGGCTTCCCACTTGGCGATGGTCTCCGCGCTCTTATAGTTGCCGGGCGGCGTGATGTCCTTGGCAATGGCTGCGCGCACGGCGGGGTGCTGCGCGGGGATGGTCTCGATGTCGATGGTGATGATCATGGTTCTAATCCGCTGACTTGAGGGGAAGGGTTACGCCGCTTCGGCGTGGGGTTCGAGTTCGGCCTTGCGCTTGTCGTAGGACGCTTTGATGTCGTTGCGCTGGACTGCAGTAGCCTTGGGCCAGAGCGTGCCGAAGACGGTCTTCAATTCGTCCAGGTTGGCGCACTCACGCAACGTCAGGAGTGCGTCATCGAGGTCGACGGTGTCCTGGGGCAGCGCGGCATCTGCGGACGGCTCCGGCAGCTCGACACCGCTTTCCAGCCACTCAACGAGCACCTTCCCTGTTTCCTCGCTGATAGGCTTGGCGTCGCCGCGGAACAGGCCCGTTCGGTCCTTGGATGCATTGGCGTAGTGACCGTCGTGCACGATGTCGAGGACCACGGTGAACTCGTATTCGAAGCCGTCGCGCTGCTCGGTCTTCATCCCGAGCTTCGCCACCTTCTTGCGGCCGTTCTCTTCCACCTGCGCGGTCTCGGTCTTGCTGCGGCCTGTCGCGATGATGTGCATGCGGGACTGCAGCATGGCGTCGATGAAAGCGCGGTGGCGGGGCGTCAGCTCGTTCCAGGCGCTCCACGAGTTGCCGCGGAACTTTGCCGATGCGACCTGATCGACCAGCTCCAAGATGCCGCCGGAACCGCTCCACTCGTGTGTGGTGGAGTCGACGATCAGCACGTCATATCCTGCTTTCTCGGCTTCGCGGATGGCGGCGATGTAGCGCTCCGGGGTGAACGGCGGTGCGAGTTCCATCACATCGAAGTCGGCGACGTGGCTGTAGAGCGACGCGCTACCGTTCTCGGTGTCGATGCATGCGACGCGTCCGCCCAGGCCACGCGCGATCATCAGCGCGCCGAGCGTCTTACCCGAGCCCGAGGGGCCGGTCAGTGCCAGGCGAAGCTTCGCCTTCTTCCGCACTGCTTTCGTGAATGCCATGATTGGTCTCCTGGTTGGATTGGGTGGGAGCTGCCTCTGCCTCTTCTTGCTGGCCGAGGGACTGCCAGTACTGGATGCCGCCGTCGTCCATGTCAGCCTCCTGCAGCGAGCGCGACGGTGAGCCACCACACGATGCCGGCGGCCAGGCCGAAGCCGATGGCACCGGCCCATTGCTTGCCGCTCGAGCACTTCGCGACCGCCAGCAGTGCGTTTGAGCGAGGGTCGTAGATCACGCCAGCAGCTCCTTCGCGGCCATCACCGTGGCGTAACCGACGGCAAGCCAGAAGGCCACGGCCAGCGCGCGGTTGTTGCGGTCGATGCGGGCGCGATCCATCAGAGCGGGCTCGCGACGGACTCGGCCGGCGTGTACTCGATGGCCTGCAGCGACTGGATCTGCTCGTTGATTTCCTTGATGCGCTTCGCCAGTTGCGCGCGGATCTTGTCGCGCTGGCGCTCGAGCATCCGGATCTGCTCGGTGATGACGTCAAAGCCGTCCGGCAGATCGAACGTCAGCGTGTGGCGACCGATCGTCATGTAGCCGTGTTCGATCATTTCGACGGTCGACCACGTGTAGTCGATCTTGTCGCTCCACGAGTTCTTTTGTCCGAGGATGAAGCCCTGCACTTCGATGGTCTGGGTGGTCATGGAGGTCTCCTGGCCCGCGTCGCGCGGGCGGGTAGGGTTACGCGGCGAGGCGGTCTCGGCCTTCGATGGCGCTCAGCAGCTGGTACGCGTGGCCAAGAACTTCGGCCTTGTCGATCGAGTTCCAGACGACACGCTTGGCCGATGCGGCGATGTAGTTGCGCAGCAGGCGAGCGGCTTCCGGCTTCTTCGCCAGCCCATCGAGATATGCGCGCTCGGCCTGTGTGCCGTAGGCGATGTTGTCGGTGTCGGTGCTCATGCGACGCTCCGGGCGGCATCGATCCGGTCGCACAGGTCCTGCTCGGCGTGCGACTGGCGGATAAAGGCGCGGGCTTCTGCGCGCTCTTCGGCCAGCGACTCGGCGGCCTGCAGTTCGAGGTGCTGAACGAAGTTCGAATCGAGGTAGTCCAGCAGCTCACCGTTCTCGCTGCCGTCGTCGTTGACCGCGCGGATGCTCGCGGCTGCGAAACGAGGGGTCTGGCCGAAGCCGGGCGTGGTGAGCTCGCCGGACACGGACCATGCGTAGCCGGCGGCCGTCACGATCACACGTGCTTCATCGGTACGCTGCGTGCCTGGAAAGATCCGGGCGAAGGATTTGAGGGTCGGCATGGCGGCTCCTTAAGCGATGGCCAGGAGACCGAGGTCGTGCAGACGCTCGGCAGCTTTCGAGCCGGCGGTGACGAACTCGCAGAACGTGTTCAGGACTTGCTCGTTCCGAGCGCGCAGGGCGCAGGCGACGTCCGGAGGCGACATGCCGAGCTTCTCAGCCGTGGCTTCCACGGCTTGCTCTCGGATCAGGTCTGCCATCTGGGGCAGGGTGAGGGTGCGGGTCACTGTCGTCTCCATCGGTTGGGGTGTCGATGGAGATCATTCTACAAATAAGTTTGTAGTTAGCGCAAGGAGAATCTACAAATAAATATGTAGTCCTACAAACGAAAAGACGCGCACCGAAAGAGGGCGCGGGTGGTGGGGCAAATTGAGGTGTAAAAAAAGCCCACCGCAGAGGGTGGGCTCGACTTGATTGCGCGATGGTTACTGCGCAAGCACGGCTGGCTCGCAGCTCTTAATCGTAGTCATCCAGGCTTCGTTGAAGCCGATGGTCGAGTAGACCTTCATCTCTGTCGCCTGCGGGCCCGTCGCCGAAAACATGAACGTGGCGAAGGTGCCAAGGTCATGGTTCCAGGTGATGAGTGCCTCTTTGCGCGCCTTGTCGTTCGATAGCTTGATCTGGCCCGGCTGGCCCGCACGGATCTGACGCGCCTCGATGCATTGCGCGACCTCTAGGTAATCCCCGCGCAGCGTTTCGGTGCGCACCGGGGTCTGCTTGTCCAGGTCGTGCATGGTCATGCAGCCGGCCGCGCCAGCCGCAACGATGGGAAGTAGCAGAAGTGCTCGCATGTGGGTCTCATTGTCCGCGCTTTACAGGCGCGTCTTGATCTTTCGCGCGGGAACGGGGTGCGCGATGTAATAGACCCAAGTCACGTCTTCCAGGTCGTAGGTCAGAACTTGGGGGTCGTTATAACTGCCCAGGCGAAGGCCGGCGCGGCGTGAGAGTAGGCGCTTGATCATCGTCTCGCCGGTAGCCAGACGCACGAGCACATCGTCCTCAATCTCTGGCTCGGTGCCGGGTTCGACAAGTGCAAATTCGCCGGGATTGAACCGCGGCACCATCGATGTCCCGACAACTGGCGTCAGGAATGCATGGGGGTCCGGACTTGCAATCTCTGCGTACTGATCTGTTGCTCCCACTGGGTAATCACCATCCGTCCAAATACGATCAGGAAGGCCCCCCGTTGCCCTCCCCACAACAAACACGCGCCTGAACTTCGCTGTGTCCGCCGGGTAGCTGAGCGGAGTCGGCTGGGGTGCACTTGAAGGCTCATTGTAAGCCTCGGTTGTCACAGGATTGTCACCCGCCTTTGGAGGGGTGCTCCTCACCTTCGGCTTATTCGGGCCGCCGTAAGCGAGCCAGTTGACGTCGCAATTGAGCACCTCTGCGAGGCGGACGGTGTACTTGCTGGACCGGGCGTTTTTGTTGGGGTCCAGCAGGTGCTGGATGTTCTGAGGCTTGCATCCATGACCGACTCGGCGTGCGAGTTCGCTTTGATCGGTGTGAGGGTCGAGGCCCGCGCATTTCATAGCCCAGGCGAGTCGTTCGGCGTACGTGTTCATAACAAGGCATTTTGTAGCCTTGCCTTGCAAAAAGGTTTGTAGAGTGCTACAAATACGTTTGTAGACAACGCGCTCACTCACCATGACCGAAGCCCTCTCTGGCCCGCTCGACATCGCCATTTCAATTGCTGGATCGCAAACGAAGCTCGCAGCTGAGCTCGGCGTCTCCCAGCAAAACATTTCCAATTGGGTGAAGTCTGGCATCCCCCAAGACAAGCGACCCGTGATCGCACGGAAGCTGGAGCGACTCACCGGCGGCCGAGTGACCCGCCAGATGGTCTGCCCCGACGACTGGGCGGAAATCTGGCCGGAGTTGGCAGATGTCCCAGCCCATCCTGCCTGACGGGGAGACGACGATGCAAAACCAGAGGGTCGTTGCGTGCCTGCTCAGTTCGGCTGATCCGGATTCTGAGGGGCGAGATTCGCCATCGCCTGAAGTTGTCCGGCTTGTTTGGAAAGGTCTTCTAGCAAGGCGGGAAGCAATTCTCGCGGGATCGCAATCCACGGCGTTGCGTACAGATCGTCGTCGCCAGGGGTCGGAGTGAATTGGATCCTGAGTTTGACCGAATCGAGCAGTGGCTCCAGTTCGGTCTGGAAGTTTGAGTAATAGGTAACGGTGTTTTGGTCCATACGTCGCCTCCAAGGCTGTCAATCGGTGTGTGAGAGCTTCGATTGTAGCCACGGCGACGGATGGGCCTCCTAACTCTCCGGGTCCTCTTTGGCGACCTGAACCATGGCCTGCGTCCCGATCAGCTCTTTTCTGAACGCCGTCATCCAGGGATCGCCAACGACGATCGGTCCGCTGCACAAGCGGCAGGTCTTGGCAGCGGCGGGGACGTCCGTCTGGTTTCCGCAGCTCGCGCAGTGCGGGATCTCGATGGGCTTGGATTTGGGCATGGCCGGGTTCCATGTGGTGACGTAGGGAAAGTTTAGCGGGCATCGCTCTGATGCCTTTCTTTTTACGCAATGCCCAACCGGTTATTCAACCGGTTACGCGATGAATTTTCACTAAGGAGGCTGTGTGGACGAACTCAGGCTGCTGGGCGGTGTGGTCAACGGGCCGGCGTTCCTGCCAGCCGAGATCATCGACGGGTGCGCCTCGTATCGCCAGGCGGTGCGGGCGTCATGGCTGCATCGCCGGATCAACGCGATGACCCAGCGCACGCTCGCCGAGCGGACCGAGTGCTATGCGTCCCACGTCTCCGACTACCTGCATGCCGACGACCGGTCCACCCGCCGCAACCTACCTGCCGAGAAGCTGAACTTGTGGGCGGCTGCCGTCGGGAACTGGGGCGTCCAGCAGTGGCTGATGCATCAGGCGAAGTTGACGCTGATGGAAGAGGTGATCGCAGCTCGCGCTGCGGCTTGAGCCTGGAGCGCCTCAAGGCGCCCGGGATGCGGTAACGGCAGTACTTGAACCGGACATCCGGGGGAATCATGGAACAGCTCTCTGGCCAGCAATGGCCCAGGCGGCGCGCCAGCGGCAACGGCCGGCGCCGCGTCATCACAGCGGCCGCGCTGACCGCGGCGGATCGCCTGAAGTCTCACATCGACGAGCTCTGCCACCGCATGACCGTGGCCGACTCGCGCGCCGTGCGCATGCAGCTCTGCGTCGAGCTGAAGCAGGCCATCGCTGAGCACCTGGCATTGTCCCGGAGCACAGCATGACCAAGGACGGGCAAAAGAGTGCGCCGAAGAACCGCTATCGCAAGATCGAGGTCCGCATGTGGGGTGACGAGCGATTCCGCGCGTTGTCACCTTTGCAGCCTTGCGGTCAAGGCCTGTGGGTATTCCTGCTGACGGGCCCTCATACCGGGCCGATCCCCGGCCTATTCCGAGCCGGCCGGGCAGCCATGGCGGAGGAACTCGACTGGGACGTCGAAGCCTTCGAGGAAGCCTTCGGGGAAGTCTTCCAGCAAGGGATGGCGAAAGCTGATTGGAAGGCTAAGGTCGTGTGGATTCCAAAGGCGATCCAGTGCAATCGCCCGGAGTCCCCCAACGTGGTGCTGTCCTGGGGCGGAGAGTGGGACCTGATTCCCGAGTGCGACCTCAAGCGGGAAGCCTATGAAGCGCTGAAGGCCAGTATTTACGGGCTTGGAGAGAGTTTCGCCAAGGCTTTCGATAAGGCTTTCGGTAAGCCTTCCGAGAAGCCTTTGCCTATGCCATACGGTAAGACATGCGCTAATCAGGAGCAGGAGCAGGAGCAGGAGCAGGAGCAGGATAAAAGAAGTAACCCTGACGGGTTACTCGTCGACAGCGAGTCCGCTGCCGACTTGACCCTAATCGCCGGCGGGGCAAAGACCACCCGCCCTGACTGCCCGCATCAGGAAATCATCGGGCTCTACCACGAGCTGCTGCCGATGGGCCGTGCGGTTCGTGACTGGACGCCTGCTCGAGCTGCCCATCTGCGCACCCGGTGGAACGAAGACCCCAAGCGGCAAAACCTCGAGTACTGGCGCCGGTTCTTTGGCTATGTCGCCGGCTCTGCATTCCTGACCGGCAAGGTTTCGCCGCGCGATGGCCGAAAGCCCTTCCTGGTCAGCTTGGACTGGATCGTCAAGGCTGAGAACTTCGCCAAGATCCGCGAGGGGCAGTACCACGAGGACGCAGCAGCATGAACACGCCCGAGGACTTCCCCCAGGCGCGCGCGCTGTTCAGCGTGGAAGCCGAGCAGGCGGTGCTGGGCGGCCTGCTGCTCGACAACAATGCCGTCGACCGCATCAACGGCCTCGACCCGGCGCACTTCTACCGCGAGGACCACCGCGCCGTCTTCGTGGCCATCCTGCAGCTCGTTGTTTCGAACCGTCCTGCCGACGTGGTGACCGTGTTCGAGCGCCTGCAGTCGGAAGGGCGGGCCGAGCGCGTGGGCGGCCTGCCGTACCTCACCGAGCTGGCGCATCGCACGCCCAGCGCCGCGAATATCTCGCGCTATGCCGAGATCGTGCGCGACCGCGCCATGCTGCGCGAGACCGCCAGCGCAGCGCGCAAGGTGCTCGAGATGGTCGAGACCCCGAGCGCATTGAAGGGCGCGGAGATCCTCGATCGCGCACAGGCACTGCTGTCCGGCCTGGCGCAAATCGGCGTGCGCCGCGAGCCCAAGATGCTGCGCGAGCTGATGGCCGAGTTCTGCGATGCCGTCGACGCCCGCGCTCACGGCAGCGGCGAGACGGCGATCTCGACCGGGCTGGATTCGCTCGACCGTGCACTGAACGGCGGCCTGCGCCGGGGCAACCTGGTGATCGTCGCCGGCCGGCCTTCGATGGGCAAGACGGCGCTGACCACCGACATCGGCCTGAACATCTCGACCGACTACGGCGTGCTGCTCCTGTCGATGGAGATGTCCGACCAGGAGATCGTCGCGCGCTCGGTGGCCAGCCGCGGCGACATCGCGCTGTCGCACCTGTTGGGCCGCCTCAACCCGAACGACACCACCTCGTGGCAGAAGCTGACCGCATCGATCCAGCACATCGACGGGCTCAACTTTGCGGTCGACGACTCGCCTGCGCTGACGCTGCTCGAGGTGCGGATGAAGGCGAAGGCCCACCAGCGCAAGCACGGCCTGGACGTGCTGATCGTCGACTACCTCGGCCTGATGACTGGCGGCGAGGAAAAGATGCGCACGCAGCAGATCGGCGCCTACTCGCGCGGGCTGAAGGCGCTGGCCAAGGAACTGAACGTGCCGGTGGTGGCGCTCGCGCAGCTCAGCCGCAAGAACGAAGACCGCCCGGACCGGAAGCCGATCCTGTCCGACCTGCGCGACTCGGGCGACATCGAGCAGGACGCCGACGTGGTGATGTTCGTGCACCGGCCGGAGATGTACGAGCCGAACAACACCGAGCTGAAGGGCTACGCCGAGGTGCTGATCCGCAAGCAGCGCAACGGCGCGCTCAGCGACGTGCCGTTGCTCTACCGCGGCGCCGTGACCAAGTTCGAAGAATGGACCGGGCCGCTGCCGATGCTGTCGGCGGGCCCGGCCGTGCGCAAGCGCGGCATTGCCGCAGACCTGTGAGGAAACCATGACCCAGATCATCCTGACCCTGCCGTATCCCGTGAGCGCCAACCGCTACTGGCGCACCTACATGCCCAAGGGCTTCAAGGCGCCGGTGACGACGCTGAGCCAGGAGGCCAAGGATTACAAGACCGAAGTGGGCTGGCTGGCCAAGGCCGCCGGCGTCCGCGCGCCGCTGGCCTGCCGCGTTGCCATCGCCTACAGGCTGTTCCCGAAGCGCCCGCTGGACTGGCAGAAGCGCATGGCCAAGGACCCGCTGCATTGGGACGACGGCGTGCAGTGCATCGACTTGGACAACGCGCAGAAGGTGCTACTGGACGCGCTGAAGGGTGTGGTGATCCAGGACGACGGCTGGCAGGTGCGCCGGATCTCCGCCGAGCGGGCAGAGCCGGACGGCGACGCGCGCCTGGTGGTTACGATCACGCCGCTCATGACGGACTCGCCGCAGGCTGGACTGTTCGGGGAGGCAGCGTGATGGACACCGAACCGAAAGCCACTGTCGCGGAGCTGCTGCACGCCGCCTTCCTCCGCGGCGAGAAGATCGCGCCGCCCGAGTTCGCCAAGCGCATCGGAGTCTCCCGGGTGGCGGTGTGCAACGCTCTGAGGGAGCACTTCGCCGGGCTGCTCCGGGAAGAACAACCCAACGGCACCAGGATCGGCGGACTGCTGGTTTGCATCAGCATGGAGGAAATGCGGAACTGGAAGCCGCGTTCGCGGCCGGCACCAGCACAGTCCGCGCCGGCCGTGCCGCTCTCCCAGGCGCTGCGAGCCGCCTTCCTGCGTGGCGAGAAGGTGGTGGCCTCAACGTTCTCCGAGCGCGGCGGCTACACGCGCCAGGGGACGAGCGATGCACTCAAGCGGATGAGCCAGCGCGGGATGATCTCGTTCGAAATGGTGCGTCCCAATGGGCGCGGCAATGCGGCCATGGTCTGGACGTGCATTGATGAGAAGGCGATGCAGGCCTACCAGCCGATGGAGCCAGGGAAGCACGTTCGCTTTGTGGGTGGTGGCGCAGGATTCTCCGCGCTGCTCGACGTGTGGGGCATCGAGCTGGTCGACATCGCGCTGCCCTGTGTGCAGCACCGCATCGATGTGCCTGAAGACGAGATGGAGGTGTCCTGATGGACGATTACATGATGGGCTGGGTTGTCGTGGTGCTGGTGCTCATGGGCGGGCTGCTGCTCTGGTCGTGGGGGAGGAAGGGCTGATGAGCACCCTGTACCGCGAGTTCACGCTGAAGAGCCCGGGCATCTGGCCGACGGTTCTGGCGTTCATCAAGGCCAACGCGGCGGCGTTCGCCGAGAAAGGCAAGCCACTGCGGATCATCGTGACGGCCGAAGAGCGTCGGCGCACCACGGAGCAGAACGGCTTCTACTTCGGGCCGGTGCTACGCGACGTCGAGGAACAGGCTTGGATCGATGGGCAGCAGTTCAAGCGCGCCACCTGGCACGAGTACTTCGCCGACCTGTTCGCGCCGAAGGTGGAGATCGCGCTGCCCGACGGCCGGCTCTTCACGCGCCGCAAGTCGACATCGGAATTCTCGGTGGCGGAGTTCAGCGAGTACGTGACTAAGGTCCAGGCTCATGCGGCGAATGAGTTCGGGGTCAGCTTTGACGGGGTCCACGGATGACCCTGCCGGCCCACATGTTCCGGGACCCGGCCGAGGTCTACGAGCGCAACGAGGCGCGCAGCTGCAAGGGCTGCGTCTACGAGAAGACTGCGCGGCTGATGGGCACGACGCACACGGTCTGCACGAAGCTGCTGCGGGGCGGCAAACGAAGGAACCACGGCAAGCGTTGCCAGTTCTACGGGGAGAGGGGATGACGGAAGCGATTTTCAAGACGACGAGCCAGGCGCTCCATGTGGCCTACCTGGTGCTGTCCATGCCGCCGCGGCAGGGCGCGCCATTCCGGAACATGCTGATCCGGCTGCTGGAGGACCTGGACCACCCGACCCGCCAGCAGGATGTATGGCTGCAGCAACTGCGCGGCGTGGCCAGCGGCAGCACGATCAACTTCAGCGGGCTGTCGCCGGACGAGATCCGCGCGCAGTGCAGCATGATCACGGCGGCCGTGCGCGACCGGTTGCCGGAGCCAGAGCGCAACGTCATCTGGGCGCGGTATGCCTACCAGCTCGAGCGCGCCGCCGGCGTGCGTGGCCTGGCCGGCTACTACCAGGGCCTGATCGGCGTGGGCAACGACTTGGCCATGCTGGCGCTGGTCTGGCGTCGGTACGCGGGGCGGGAGAGGGCGGATCAGGATTTCTCGTTCCGGCAGATCGCGGCCGAGTGCGGCGGAAGCAAGAGCACCTATGAGCGGGCGAACAAGGTGTTGGTCGCCCACCTGCGGGCGCTGGAGCAGCGGGCCGACGAGACGCTGACGGACAGTTTCCGGGCTCACGGCGTGATCGAGGACGATTCCTTACAGGCAGCTTGAGTTTCTGGGACAGTTGGCATAGTATTTGTCCAGACTCGCCACCAGAGTCACAAAAGCCCGCATGGCTCGCCCAGCGGGCTTTTTCAATTGGGCGGTCCTATCGCGGGTCGACTGGACTTCGCTGGGCGCACGCGTTCGTTCCGCTAGAATCTTTCCTCCGACAAATGAGGAGAAGACCTGGTGGGAACATTCGAATCAGCAAGAACTAGCCTAGGCTACGCCGTGACCAAAGCGGCAAAGACGATTGACGACCTCCGAAGCCAAGCGGAGGAGGTGAGGAAGGCAGCAGCTGAGGCTCTCGATGTTGCGCCTGAACTCGTCTTCCTGGCAAACAACGAGAGCGGCAGCGTCCACAAGGTCAAATCGAGGCACGAACTTACCGAGTTCAGGGGTGATGGCGGACTCGATTTCGCTATCCTTGTCGAATGCTATATTCAGAGCGTTGGCACCGTTGAAATGACGGTCGATGTGAGCCTAAAAGAGACTCGGTACGGTATCGAGGTTACATGCTCGGGCGAGAGTTATGCTGTTCCCAACGGTGGAGTCGAACACACTGCGCAACGGATCTCATTTCTTGTGAATAGGGCCGCTTTAAGTTGGACCCCTTCCCTTTCTGAAGTCGCAGAGAAGAAGTTCAAGCAGGTCAGAGTCTGAGACACTCGCAAGCAAATAGAAGCCCGTACTAGCGGGCTTTTTCTTTTGGAGCGGCCATGTTCTCACCTCTTGCATTCGCCTTGTGGCTCGGCGTCTGGGTGCGGGCGTGCTGCCCGGCCATCGCGGCAGAACCGCATCCCCTGGGCGACAGCACCGAGCCCCAATCCTGAATTCGTGTCCCTGCGGGCACAACCGTCTCGATAACAGTCGAGGTCACCCCCGGCCGGCGGTGGGGCAAAACACCGGCAGCCGCTGACGTGAGCGTAAGCCATGTCTCCTCCCCCGCAGTGGGGCTTTCTGGCGACGGGCAGCGGCACCCCCCCAATCTCACACACGCGGAGTCGATGCCGGCGGCGTCGTTCCCTGAGGGACCGCGCATATGGCAAGACCTTCCAGTTTCAAGCCGGAGTTTGCTGAGCAAGCCCGGAAGCTGACCCTACTCGGCGCCACCAATGACGAGCTCGCCGACTTCTTTGGCGTGAGCACCGCCACCCTGCGGAAGTGGAGCGCCGACTACCCCGAGTTCCTGCTCGCCATAAAAATGGGCAAGTCGCTGGCCGACGCCAACGTGGCGGAGCGGCTCTACCAGCGCGCATGTGGCTTCGAGCACGACGATCTCGACATCCGGGTGGTGGGCGGCAAGATCCGCAAGACCAAGATCCGGAAGTACTACCCGCCTGACACCGCGGCGGCGTTCATCTGGCTGAAGAACCGCCAGCCGGCGAAGTGGCGCGACAAGACGGACCCGAAGGATGGGGACGACGTGCCGCCGCCGGTATCGGTCACGGTCAACGTGCACGACGCCAGCAAGCCCGAGCCCAATGCCTAGCCTCAACGTCCCGCAGTCGCGCTTCCTGGCGCTGCCGCACAAGTTCAAGGCGTTCGTGGCGGGCTTCGGCTCGGGCAAGACGTGGGTGGGCGGCGCCGGGCTGTGCCGGCATGCATGGGAGTTCCCGCGCATCAATGCCGGCTACTTCGCGCCGACCTACGGCCAGATCCGGGACATCTTCTATCCCACGATCGAGGAAGTGGCGGCCGACTGGGGCCTGATCGCGAAGGTGAACACCTCCAACAAGGAGGTTCACCTGTACAGCGGGCGCCGGTACCGCACCACGATCATCTGCCGGTCGATGGACGACCCGGGCAAGATCGTCGGCTTCAAGATCGGTAAGGCGCTGGTCGACGAGCTCGACGTCATGCGCAAGATCGAGGCAGAGACGGCGTGGCGCAAGATCATCGCGCGGATGCGCCAGGTCGCGCCCGGGCTGCTGAACGGCATCGACGTCACGACGACGCCCGAGGGCTTCAAGTTCGTCTACGAGCAGTTCGTCAAAGCGGTGCGGGAGAAGCCCGAGCTGCGCGCGCTCTACGGTCTGGTGCAAGCCAGCACCTACGAGAACGCCAAGAACCTGCCGGACGACTACATCTCGTCGCTCCGCTCGTCCTACCCGGCGCAGCTGATCGCGGCCTACCTGAAGGGACAGTTCGTCAACCTGACGGCCGGCAGCGTCTATGCCGAGTTCAACCGGCGCTGAACCACACCGACGAGGCGATGGCGGAGGGCGAGCCGCTGCATGTGGGCCTCGACTTCAACGTGCTGAAGATGGCCGCGATCATCTACGTTATCCGTGGTGGCCGGCCCCGCGCGGTGGCCGAGCTGACTGGCGTGCGCGACACGCCGGAGATGGCGCGCCTGCTGAAGGAACGGTACCGGGACAAGGGCCACAACGTGGTGATCTACCCGGACGCCAGCGGCCGCGCCACCAGCAGCAAGAGTGCCAGCGAGTCGGACCTGTCCATCCTGCGCGCGGCTGGCTTCCTGGTGCGCGTGGGCACGACCAACCCGGCGGTGAAGGATCGCGTCTCGTCGGTCAATGCCCTGATCCTGAACGACCAGGGCGAGCGCCGGTTGCTGGTCAACACGCACCTGTGCCCGGTCTACACCGAGGCGCTGGAGCAGCAGCCCTACGACAAGAACGGCGAGCCCGACAAGACTACCGGGCACGACCACCCGAACGACGCCGGCGGCTATCCGCTGGTCAACCTGTGGCCGATCGTCAAACCGACGGCCCAACGCACGAAGCTCCAAGGCGCCTGACATGCCCGTTGACACCAAGCACCCCGACTACACCGCGGCCCTGCCCAAGTGGCAGAAGTGCCGCGACCTGGTCAAGGGCGAGGAAGCCGTGCATGCCAAGGGCGAGGTCTACCTGCCGAAACTGTCGGGCCAGGACGACGACGCGTATGGCGCGTACAAGATGCGCGCCATGCTCTACAACGCCACTGGCCGGACGCTGGAGGCGCTGACCGGCCTCGTGTTCCGCCGGCCGCCGACACTGGAGCTGCCCGCTGGCATGGCCGCGGTGCAAGACGACGCCGACAGCGCCGGCACGCCGCTGCTGACGCTCTGCGAGCGCGTCGTGGACGAGCTGCTGCAGGTGGGCCGCTTCGGCCTGCTGGTCGACTATCCGACGCAGCAGAACGGCGCGATCACCGTCGGCCAGGCCGAGAGCATGGGCCTGCGCCCGTTCGCGGCGGTGTACACGACCGAGGCGATCATCAACTGGTCGACCGGCCGTGTAGGCAACCAGACCGTGCTGACCCAGGTGGTGCTGGTCGAGTCGGTCGAGGTGCGGACCGACGAGTTCACGGTGGAGTCCAAGCCGCAATACCGCGTGCTGGACCTGCTCGACGGCGTCTACCGCGTGCGCTTGTACCGTCCCGACATCGCACAGAACGTGCCGGTGAGCGAGATCTTCCCGCTGATGCAGGGCAAGCCGATGGGCTTCATCCCGTTCGTGATCTGCAACCCGAACGGCATCAGCTGGGTGGTGGCCAAGCCGCCGATGCTGGACCTGGTCAACGTCAACCTGTCGCACTACCGCGGCACGGCCGACTATGAGCACGGCCTCCACTTCACCGGCCTGCCGACCGCTGTCATCACCGGGCACTCGTCGCAGGGCGTGAATGACGACGGCACGGTCAGCAATGAGATGTGGTCCATCGGCTCGGGCGAGGTGTGGGTACTGCCCGAACAGGGCGCCAATGCGTTCTACCTCGAGTTTCAGGGCGCCGGCCTGACGCAGCTGAAGGACGCGCTGCAGGGCAAGATCGAGATGATGGTGACGCTCGGCGCGCGCATGCTGGCGCAGGAGAAGAAGCAAGCCGAGGCCGCGCAGACAGCCGAGATCCACCGATCCGGCGAGAACAGCGTGCTGGCCTCGGTGGCCAACGCGGCCAGCGCGGCGATCACCCGCGCGCTGGAGTGGATGCGCGACTGGATGGGGCAGGGCGGTGACGTCGGCGCGCGCCTGAACACCGACTTCCTGCCCACCGGCCTCACTGCGCAGGAGATCACGGCGCTGGTGGCTGCGTGGATGCAGGGGGCGATCAGCTGGGAATCGCTGTTCGACAACCTGGTGCGCGGTGAGGTGGTGGCCGACGGCACCACGGCGGACGACGAGCGGGCGCGGATCGATGCCGGCATGCCTGCGCTGGCGCCGCGCTCGGCCACGCCCCCGGCTGGCGGGGAGTAACCCATGCCGCGCAACCTCTCGGAGATCCTGGCTGCGCAAGCTGTCTCCCGGCAGCTGGACCTGAATCGTGTGATCGGCCACGAGTCCAACCTCGTGCTGACGGTGATGGAAGGCCTGCTCGCCGACGTCGAGAAGAAGATCGGCGCCCGAGCGCTGACCGACTTCCAGAAGGACCGGCTGAATCGCCTGCTCTCCGATGTGCGCGGGCTGGTGTCCGACAGCTACGACCAGATGCAGGGCGACCTGTTCGGCGATCTGAAGGATCTGGGCCAGCAGGAGACGAAGTGGGTGCTGTCGAGCACGAACGGCGCCGTTGGCGTCGACCTGATGCAGTCGCTCGCGCCCACGGTCACACTGCGCGCGCTGGTGGATACCGGCCTGTTCCAGGGCGCGCCGCTGGGCGATTGGCTGGCGCGGCAGGCTGGCGACACCGCGTTCCGCTTCGTCAACGAGATCCGCATGGGCGTGGCCGCTGGCGAGACCAACGCCAAGATCGTGCAGCGCATCGGTGGCTCGACGCGCAAGGGCCTGACCGGCGTCATCGAGACCAGCCGGCGCAATGCGGAGGCGCTGGTGCGCACGGCGGTGCAGACGGTCAGCAACCGTGCGCGCGAGCTGACGTGGGCAGAGAACGACAGCCTGGTGAAGGGCAAGCAGCAGGTCAGCACGCTGGACGGCCGCACGTCGGACATATGCATCGCCTACTCGGGCGCGTCGTGGGACCTGCAAGGCAAGCCAATCAACGGCACCGTGCTGCCCTACAACGGCGGGCCGCCGCGGCACTTCAACTGCCGGAGCACGATCATCCCGCTCCTGCGGTCGTTCCGTGAGCTGGGGCTGGATGCGGACGAGTTCTCGCCCAGCACGCGCGCCAGCATGGACGGGCAGGTCGCTGCCGACCTCTCGTTCTCGGACTTCCTCGCCGGCAAGGGCAAGGCGTTCCAGGACGAGGCGCTCGGCAAGGGCCGCGCCGAGATGTGGCGCACTGGAAAGATCACGCTGGCGCAGCTGCTCGACCAGCGCGGCAATCCGCTGACGCTGGTGCAGCTGCGCGCCAAGTACGAATAACCGACGCCCGCCGGCCGAGCCGCGCGGGCGTTTTTCATTGGGGCCGAGCCCCGCAACCCATCCCTGAGGGAAACCATGCCACTGGACCGCAAAGACCCCGAGGTCATCGCACTGATCGAGGAAGTGACGGCTGCCGCGACCGAGGCGCTGAGCGCCAAGAACCGCGAGCTGCTGGGCGAGGTCAAGACGCTGAAGGTGAAGGCCAAAGGCGCCGAGATCGACCCGGCAGAGCACGCCGCTCTACAGCAGCAGATCGAGGACCTGACGGCCAAGCTGGACAAGGCCGTGAAGGACGGCGCCAAGACGGTCGAGAAGCTGACGCAGGACCTGGCCACGAAGGACGGCGCCCTGTCGCAGCACCTGATCGACGGCGGCCTGACCGACGCGCTGGCGAAGTCCGGCGTCGCCCCGCAGTTCATGGACGCGGCCAAGGCCCTGCTGAAGGGCGCGGCCACGATCAAGGACGGCGCGGCGGTGATCGGCGACAAGGCGCTCGGCGATCACGTCAAGGAGTGGGCGGCCAGCGACCAAGGCAAGCACTTCGTTGCGGCGCCTGCGAACGGTGGGGGCGGTGCCCCCGGTGGCAACGGCAACAACAATCCCCCGGCGGGCAACATGGGCGGCACGCGCGAAGAGCGCAAGGCAGCCCTCGCCGCCAAGTATCCCGAACTTCAGAAATAGCGAGGTCTTGAATCATGTCCCTGTCGCAAATGCAGGTCTTCAACAAGTACTTCATGCCCGCGATCATCGAGACGCTGGCGCAGGAAGTCGACAAGTTCAACGCCGCATCGCGCGGCACCATCCGGCTGACCACGGACGGCTTCGAGGGCGACTTCCTGCAGGAATCGTTCTTCGCGTCGATCCACTCGGCCCGCCGCCGCGTGAACCGCTACGCCGCGCAGGCCGCCGCCACGGCGACCGACCTGACGCAGCTCAAGCGCTCGTCGGTGAAGATCGCCGGCGGCTTCGGCCCGATCCGCTACGAGCCGTCGCAGATGACGTGGCTGGAGAAGCCGAGCGCCGAAGGCATCGAGGTGGCCAGCCGCAACTTCGCCGAGGCGCTGCTGCAGGACCAGCTCAACACCGCGATCGCGTCGCTGGTCGCGGCCCTGAGCAACGTCGCTGCGGTCACCAACGACGTGAGCGCGACTGCCGGCATCAGCCAGGGCGTGCTGAACAGCACCTATGCCAAGTTCGGCGACCGCTCGCCGCTGATCCTGGCCAACGTGATGACCGGCGAGGTCTATCACAAGCTGATCGGCCAGAACCTCACCAACGCCCAGAATCTGTACGCGGCCGGTGGCGTGCAGGTGATCGACATCCTGGGCCGCGCGCACATCGTCACCGATGCGCCGGCGCTGTACCAGGCAGGCACGCCCAACAAGCAGAAGGTGCTAGGCCTGGTGGATTCGGCCGCGATCGTGCATGACGGCAGCGACGTCATCACGAACATCCAGACCACCAACGGCCAGACGCGCATCGAGACCACGATGCAGATCGACTACTCGTTCGCGCTGGGCCTGAAGGGCTTCACGTGGGACGAGGCCAACGGCGGCAAGTCGCCGTCGGACGCGGCGCTGGCCACTGGCACCAATTGGGACCAGATCGTGACCAGTATCAAGGACGTTGCCGGCGTGATCGCCATCGGCGACCAGTCCAAGAACTGATGACCCCGGGCCCTTCGGGGCCTGGCCATCGCACTGACGAGAGCGACCATGGAAAAAGAAGTGAACGACATCTGGTATCTGGCGGGCCCGTTCTTCCGCTACGAGCAGGACGTGAAGGCCGAGGCGCGCCGCGCTGGCCTGCGCATCATCGACGCCAACGTGACCGACGACCGCACCGGCGAGGCCGACAAGGTGCCGAAGGTCACCCTGAAGCCGGAGTACCGACCGGCCAAGCCCGAGGCCGACAAGGTGCTGAAGGATCCCGCCTGATCAGCGTCTGCTGACCATTGCCGCTTCTGACGGGGCGGCTCTGGTGAGCTGATGAAGGAACGAACATGGCAATCGTTGTCGAAGACGGCACCGGCAAGCCCGATGCTAATAGCTACGTGAGCGTGGCCGAGGCTGACGCCTACCACGCGGATCGCGGTAATACCGCCTGGGCCAGCGCCACGGCCAAAGAGGCCAAGCTGATCAACGCCACCGCCTACGCGGACAGCATGTATCGCTTCCAGGGGCAGGCGGCCGGCACCACGCAGGCGCTGGAATGGCCGCGCGCTGGCGTGACTGGCATCCCGAAGCGCGTGAAGGACGCAGTGTGCGAGCTGGCGCTGCGCGCGCTGGCCGGGCCGCTGGCTGCGGACGTCAAGCCCGACCAGGTCACCGAGACGACTGTCGGCCCGATCACCAAGAAATACGGCGCCCAGCGCAACGACGGCCGCGTGCGCTATCCGCTGGTCGACGGCCTGCTGCGCCCGCTGCTGCTGGTGACGGGCGGCAATGTCCCGCTCCTGCGCGTATGACGATCTACGATGAAATGGCCGCGATGGCCGACGAGCTGCTGCGCGAGTTCGGCAAGGCGCTGGTGCTGCGCCGCGTGACGGCCGGCACCTATGACCCGGGCTCGAGCTCGGCCCAGCCGGCAACCGCCGACTATCCCGCGACCGGCGCTCTGTTCGACTATGCGCTGCTGGCCGCCGGCCAGACGTTCCTCGCCGACACGGTGATCCAGGTGGGCGACAAGCAGTGCCTGATGTCGCCCGCCGCCGTGCCGCTGCCTGTCACTGGCGACTTGGTGATCGACGGCGCCGACACGTGGCAGGTGCAGAACGTGAAGGCGGTGAACCCGGCCGGCACCCCGGTGCTGTACGAGTTGCACGTGAGGCGCTGACCATGGCCCAGAACGACGAGTTCCGGCGGAAGTTCGCCGCCTTCGTGGAGCGCGCCAAAGGCAATCAGCAGCAGGTGGTGCGCAAGGTCGGGCTGGACCTCCTGAGCAGCCTGGTGCTCAAGTCGCCAGTCGACACGGGGCGCTTTCGCGGCAACTGGCAGGTGCAGTACGCGCTGGCACCCAAGACGCTCGATCTGGTGGACCGCGCCGGCACGTCGACGATCTCGGCCGCCGCGCTGGACCTCTCGCATCTCCAGGTCGGCGAGACGGTCTACCTGATCAACCATCTGCCGTATGCCGTGCCGCTGGAGTACGGCCATTCGCAGCAGGCGCCCGCCGGCATGGTGCGCATCACCCTGACCGAATTCGACCAGTACCTGACCCGCGCGGTGGGAGATCTGAAGCAATGAGCAATGCACTGGTGCGCAAGGGCCTGGAGACGCGGCTGAACGCCATGGCCCCGGCGCTGGCCACCGCCTGGCAGAACGTCTCGTTCAAGCCCCCGCCGGGCACGCCGTATCAAGAGGTGCACCTGCTATGGGGCGCGCCTGAGAATCCAGCCTTCGGCAGCTATTACCGTGAGGTGGGCGTGTTCCAGGTCTCGCTGATGTATCCGCAAGGCACTGGGCCGGCCGCCGCAGATGCGCGCGCCGCCGCGGTCCGTGACTGGTTCAAGCGCGGCACCACCATCCACGTCTTCCCGGACGGCGCCTCGATGGTGCTCGACTTCGTGAACCAGGTGTACCAGCTCGATCCGGGCCTCGACGTCATCATCGAGCGCACGCCGGCCATCGCCGACGGTTACCAGGACGGCGACCGCTGGCGCGTGCCGATCAGCATCCCATTCTTCGCCAGCGTCTCGGGTTGACGCCGGCCAGCATCATCAACGCCTCGCCTCGCGCGGGGCATTTCTTTTTTGGAGCAAGAAAATGCCCAACGCAAAGGGGTTGTTCAAGCAGCTGCGCTACAAGGTGCAGTCCGGGCAGGGCGTGGCGGCTGGCACGAGCGGGGGGCAGATCCTGCGCCGCGTCACCTCGGACCTGTCGCTCACCAAGGACACCTACCAGTCCAACGAGATCCGGTCCGACCAGCAGATCTCCGACTTCCGGCACGGCGTGCGCCGCGTGGGCGGCACGGTCAACGGCGAGATCTCGCCCGGCACCTACGCCGACATGCTCGCAGCCATCCTGCGCCGCGATTTCGCCGCTGTGACGGCCATCGCCGGCGCCAGCATCACCATTGCGCTGGGCTCGGTGTTGGGCAACGTGCAGACCTACACGGTCACGCGCGCGGCCGGCTCCTACCTGACCGATGGGATCAAGGCTGGCGACGTCGTGCGCCTGACCGCTGGCGGCTTCAACGCGGCCAACATCAACAAGAACCTGCTGGTGCTGTCGCTGACCGCGCTGGCGCTGACTGTGATGCCGCTGAACGGCGTGGCGCTCGTCGCCGAGGGCCCGATTGCCAGCGCCACGGTCACCGTGCCGGGCAAGAAGACTTTCGTGCCGACCAGTGGGCATCTGGACAAGTACCTGACGTTCGAACACTGGTTCGCGGACATCGCGCAGTCCGAGCGCTTCGTCGACTGCAAGCTGGCGCAGCTCGACATCAACCTGCCGGCGACCGGCATGGCCACGGTGGCAGCGCAGGTGCAGGGCCTCGACATGGTCGCGGGCACCTCGGCCTACTTCACGGCGCCCGCGGTGGAAACAACGGCCGGCACGGTCGCGGCGGTGAACGGCGTGCTGCTCGCCTCGGGTGCGCCGGTGGGCCTCGTCACCGGCCTGAGTGCGTCCATCAATGCGAACCTGACCGGCGACCCGGTGGTCGGCCAGAACACGCTGCCGGACCTGTTCCCGGGGCGTGTGGTGGTGACTGGCCAGTTCACGGCCTACTTCCAGGATGGCGTGCTGCGTGACGCCTTCGTGAATGAAACCGAGATGGCCATCGGTGCGGTGTTGACCACCAGCGGCGCGGCCGCCGCCGACTTCATCGGGCTGAACATGGCGCGCGTGAAGCTGGGCAGCGCAGGCAAGGACGACGGCGAGAAGGCGCTGATCCAGACCTTCAGCTACCAGGCACTGCTGGCCATCAACGGCGGCGCCGGCACGTCCAGCGAGAAGACCACCATCTCGGTGCAGGACTCGCTCGCGTAAGACGAGCGGTCGGGACAGAGCTCCCACCCATGGGCAGTTCGCGGGCCGGCAATTGTGCTGGCCCGCATCTTTTTGGAGCAATGGAACATGGAACAGAACACGACCGCGCCGTCGCGCTCGATCGCATCCCTCAACCTGGTCAAGGCGAGCGAAACAGGCTTCGAGTTCGAGCTGAAGAGTTCCGGCGGCGAAGGCCTGGGGGTCTTCATTACCGTGCGCGGTGACCACTCCGACACGGTGAAGGCGGCCAACCGCAAGCAGATCAACGAGCGGCGCGAGCGCGCTTTCGTGGCGGCCAAGAAGGGCGAGGCCCTCGGGCCCGATCCGGTGGAGGACGACGAGGCCCGCGCGATCGAGGGCGCCGTGCTGCGCACGATCAGCTGGCGCGGCCTGGACGAGCCGTGCACGCCCGAGAACGCGCGTCTGCTGCACACCGTCAACCCGGAGGCGCGCGCGCAGGTCTACGCCGCCGCGGCAGAGTCGGGAAATTTTTTGAAGGCCTGACGACCGAGATCGTTGAATACGCGAAGCATCAGGCGGCGCTGGACGAGCGCTTGCCTGATGGGTCGACCGTCAGGCAGAACCTCGAATCGGTGGCGCGCCAGATCGGTCGCCGCCCCGAGGGGCTGGACGGCCCCGTGCTCCCCCCGGCTGGATTCCAGGTCTGGGAATGGTTCATGGAGCTGAACAACACGCGCCAGGCCGGCATGGGGCTGCCCCCCATCACCTACCCCGACATGCAGGCGTTCTTCAGCATGATCGGCGAGCACCCGGCGCGCTGGCAGATCACGGCGATCCGCCGCCTCGACGCTGTGGTGCTGGCCGCCGCAGCAAAACGCACCAAGGCATAGAAAAATGGACATCGCATCCCTCGGCATCGCCATGGATACCGCCGGGCTGAAGCGCGGGGAAGATGCGCTCAACCGGGCGACCCAGACGGCGGGGCGCACGGCCGATGCCATGGACAAGGTCGGCACCAGCGGCAGCAAGGCGTCGGACGGCATCGGCGGCACCGGTGCGGCAGCCGACGGCGCGCGCGTGTCGCTGGACCGATACGACCAGTCCGCGCGCCAGGCCGGCCGCTCGATGGACGACCTGCAGGAGAAGAACCGCTCGTTCACGGACTCGCTGAAGGACTTCGCCATCGGCGCCACGGCGCTCAACGCCGTCGGCCAGGCGGTGCGCGGGCTGATCGACGGCCTGGCCGAGATCCCGAAAGGCGTGTTCGATTCCGTCCGCGCCATGGCGGAGCTGCAGGCGCAGGTCGACAAGATCACCGTGGGCCTGAAGTTCTCGAACGGCGGCGACGCGGCGACCGGCGCGCGCGATCTGTCATTCCTGCGGGACGAGGCCAACCGGCTCGGCCTGGACCTGAACGTCGCGGCCAATTCCTTCGTGAAGCTCTCCGCCGCTGCGCGCGAGACGACGCTCGAAGGGAAGGGCGCGCGGGACATCTTCCTCGCCATTAGCGAGGCGTCGGCGGTCATGCACCTGTCGGCCACTGAGTCGGAGGGCGCGCTGCTGGCCATCAGCCAGATGATCAGCAAGGGCACGGTGCAGTCCGAAGAGTTGCGCGGCCAGCTCGGCGAGCGCTTGCCTGGCGCGTTCCAGACCGCGGCGCGCGCGGTGGGCGTCACGACGGCCGAGCTGAGCAAGATGCTCGAGCAGGGGCAGGTGATCTCGTCCGACTTCCTGCCCAAGTTTGCCGCCCAGCTGCGCAAGGAGCTGGCCGGCTCGGTGGAGGAAGCGGCGAACAGCACGCAGGCCTCCCTCGGGCGCATCGACAGCGCATGGACGGACCTGAAGCGCACGGTGGCCGACTCCGGGCTCGGCCAGGCCGCCGCTGCCCAGCTGAACATCCTCACGGACGCCATGAACGACGTGACGTCGTCGATCCGGCGCGCGAAGACGGAAGGCGCAGGCTTCTGGGGGCAGCTCGGCGCCGGCACAGGCGCTGTAGGCCGCTTCCTGAACCCGGTCAACGCGTTCGGCTATGACGCGCAGTCGCTGAAGGGGTTGCAGCAGCAGCGCGACCAGCTGATGGCCGACCTGAAGGATCCCAGCCTGGACGTGTTCCAGCGCGGGCAGAAGGGCTACAACCTCCAGCAGCTGCAGAAGCGCCTGGCCGAAGCGCAGGCGGTCGCTGAACAGCAGCGAGTGACGAACACGCCGAATCTGTCCGACGTGATGGGCCTGGGCGTCGACCAGCGCAAGCAGGATGAGGCGGAGGCGCGTACGCGCAAGTTCCTGACCGACGGGAAGAACCTCACGAAGGCCGAGAACCGCGACAAGGACCTGAAGGAAGTCGACGACGGCTTTAAGACGGCCACCGCCGGCATCGAGAAGGGCAGCGACCTGTACGACAAAGCCGTCGCAGCGGCGGCCGCGCGCAAGCAGGAGATCTGGGACAAGTACAACAAGGCGGGCAAGTCCGCCAGTTCCAGCGCGCAGCAGAATGTCCTGGGCGGCGAGATCGCGCAGCTCGAAGGCAGGGCCCGGCAGCGCGAGGCCATCCTGAAGGGGGAGCTGACCGACCTGGAGACGCTGCGCAACCAGGGCCTGCTGTCAGAGCGCGAGTACATCGAGAAGAGCTTCGACGCCAAGCAGCGCGCGCTGATCGACGAGAAGGTGATCGCCGAGAAGCAGGCCGACGTCGCCGGCGGCCGGAAGCAACTCGCCGAGCGCGAGCGCTATGCCGCCAAGGTCGAAGAGATCGAGGAGAAGCTCGCCAACAGCGAGAAAGAGCGCGCGAAGGCGCTCAGCGAGGTCTACAAGAAGCTGGAGGACTCCCGCAAAGAGGTGATGCTCAATGTGGCGGCCTACGCCGCGTCACGCGACCGGGAGGCAAGCCGGGATCTCGGCAGCCTCGGGCTGGGCGATAACGCGCGCGAGCTGAACCAGATCCTGGCGCGCACGGAAGAAGAGTTCCGTCGCCAGCGCGAGACCCTGACAAAGCGCGCGTCCAAGTCCGGCCTGCTGGATACGCAGGAGTACAAGGATTCTCTCTCCGAGCTGGATTCGGCCATGCAGGCGCAGCTGGAGCGCGAGCGCGGCTACTTCCAGCAGCGCCTGGACATGCAGTCGGATTGGACCATCGGCGCGTCGCGCGCGTGGGAAAACTACCGCGATTCGGCTGCCAACGTGGCCGGCCAGGTGGAAAGCCTGTTCTCGCGTGCGTTCTCGTCGATGGAAGACGCACTGGTCAGCTTCGCAATGACCGGGAAGCTCAACTTCAGCGATTTCGCCAAGTCGGTGATCTCGGACCTGATCCGGATCCAGACGCGCGCGGCGCTGTCGGGGCTGTTCCAGATGGGTCTGAGCGCGCTGGGCAATTCGGTGCTTGGCGCCTATGGCGATGCGACGGGCACGTCGGTCGGCGGCGTCTACGGGCCGGAAACGCAGGCCGGGCTGGACAACCTGGTCGCAAGCGCGAGCACGCGCGCGGGTGGCGGCGGCATGCAAGAGGGGCTGCCGTACCTGGTGGGCGAGCAAGGCCCGGAGATCGTCGTACCTACATCTTCCGGAAATGTCGTTCCGAATCAGTTGCTTGCAAAGCAGGCTGCGCCAGCCGCCGCGCCGTTGTCGATCGAGTTTCACAACACCTACAACATCGACAGCCGGACGGACCGCGCGGACGTGATCGCCGCGATCCAGCAGAGCCAGCAGCAGACGAAGGCCCAGATTCTGGACAGCATCAATCGCGGCGGGCAGTTCGCGCCCAAACGGTAACCCATGGCAATCCTGACCTTTCCAGACGACATCCTGCCGTCCAGTGCCATGTTCGGCCTGCAGTCCAACACCGAGAGCTTCACGTCGCCGCTGAACCGGGCGACGCAGACCGTGGAGCGGCCGGGCGCGCTGTGGAAGGCGCGCCTGACCTTCACCACGATGAACCTGCAACAGCAGCGACGCCTGAAGGGGCTGCTGGCCGCGCTCAATGGCATGGCGGGCCGGATCTACCTCTGGCCCCACGGTTCGCCGGTGGCGGACATCGCCGCGACGCCGCCGGCCGCGACGATGATCCTGGACTTCATCAACCAGTCCTACCAGATCAACGGCAACCCGGTGGTGAACGGCGCGCTCTCCGACTTCCGGCTACTGCCGACGAAGTACTGGCCGGCCGCCACCATCGTGCTGCGCGCGGGCGAGTTCCTCGAAGTGGGCGGTGAGCTGAAGATGGTGACGGCGGACGTCACGAGCGACGCGGCCGGGCTGGCGTCGGTTCCGGTGGCGCCGCCATTCCGCAAGGCGCCGGCCAACCTGGCGGTAGTGACTCTCGACAAGCCGAAGGCACTGATGCGGCTCGCCAGCGACGTGTGGGAATTCGTGAGCACGCCGGCCTGGCGGCATGAATCCTTCTCCGTGGACTTCATCGAGGTTCCCTCATGACGCGCGCGCTCGACATCGCGACCGCGGCCGCGGTCACGGCGGGGCATGTTCCGCACCTGTTCTTCGCGCAGATGGATTTCACGCAGCCGCTGCGCGTTTGCAGCGCCGGCTACAACGTCGACTGGAACGGGTACACGTGGCTCGGTGCTGGCATGCTGGGACGCATCGAGCCGATTCAGGAGCAAGCCACTTTAGAGGCGACGGGCGTGCGGATGACTATCTCGGGTGTCCCGACCGAGGTAATTGCTATCTCGCTCGCGGAACAGTACCAAGGTAAGCCCTGTCAGGTCTGGTTCGCGCCATTGGGCGAGGACTTGCAGATTGCCTATCAGCCCATGCGGATCTTTAGCGGCCGTATGGACACCATGTCAACCGAGGTGGGCGACACCGCGACGATCACGGTGACGGCGGAGTCAAGGATGGTGTCCTGGGACAAGGCGCGGGTGCGGCGGTACAACAACGAGGACCAGCAGAGCCGGTATCCCGGCGACCGGGGACTCGAGTACACGCCGCAGATGGTTGAGAAGCAGCTCATGTGGGGACGTTGATGGTGCGATTGGAAGACTGGCCGCGGCGCCTCGCTGCATTCATTGAAGCCCGCCAAGCGCGGGCTTTTTCATGGGGCGACAGTGACTGCTGCCTGTTCGTGTGCGACGCGATCGAGGCAATGACCGGCGCCGACCCCGGCGCGCGGTGGCGCGGCCTCTATGCGAGTGAGAAGGGGGCGCGTCGCGTGCTGCGAGACAACAGCGGTGTGACTGGTATCGCAACCATGGTGCTGGGAGCGCCGCAGCCGCCTGCGCTGGCGGGGCGCGGCGACGTGGTGCGGATCGATACACCCTACGGGGAAGCCCTCGCCGTGTGCCTCGGAGGCTTGATCGCGGCACAAGGTCTGAACGGCATCGAGTTTCTTGCGGCGTCCGAGGCGAAAGCCGCGTGGAAGGTATAGGGAGAGCACATGCCACCGGCAATCATTCCTGCTATCGCAGCGGCAGTCGGCGTGGCCGCGGGGACGGTCGCCTACTACGCAATCACCGCGGTTGTGTACTTGGCCTTCTCGCTTGCCATGGGCGCCCTGATGGGGGCCATCTTCAAGCCGCGCTCCAACAACGGCTTTGCGGCGGAGGCACAGGGACGCACGCAGATCGTTCGATCCAACGTGCAGCCTCGCAACATGGTGTACGGCCGCGCGATGACGTCGGGCCCGCTGGTGTTCGCCGGCAGCACCGACGGCGATGGTAAGACGAACCAGTTCATGCACCTGGTGATTGCGCTGGCCGACCATGAGTGCGAGGACATCGAAGAGGTGTACCTCGGCGAGGACCCGGTGGGCGACCTCAGCGCCGGCTACCCGACCGGCGGGAAGTTCCTGAAGACGTGGGGGGTATCCAGGACGTTCAGCGTGCCGATCGCTCCCAACTCGACCACTGCGACGTTCTCGGTGGGAGAGGCGATTCGCAGCATCACGTCCATCGCCGGGGTGATCCCGCCGATCGAGGGCGATACATTCGGCCCGACGCACCAGCCAGTGAGCGACTACACATGGTCGCCGGGCAGCGATACGGTCACTGCGCGCGGTATCGCTGCGGGTTGCACGAGCATCGAGATCACCTACGAGGCGCAGCGGTCGAAGCCGTTGGTGCGGATCAAGAAGCATCTTGGCTCGATCAATCAAGCAGCAGACGGCGATCTGATCGGCGAGATGCCAGACTACTGGACGCCGGCTCACCGGCTATGCGGGGTGTGCTACCTGTATATCCGGCTGGAGTACGACGCCGACATTTTTCCGAACGGCCTGCCCAATATCAAGGCCGTGGTGAGGGGGAAACGCGTCTACGACCCGCGCAATGGCATCACTGTATGGTCGGACAACTGGGCGCTTTGCGTCTACGACTACCTCCGCGACGAGCGCGGATTCGGCTGTACCGACGACGACATCGACCTGAGCGCGGTCATCGCCGCGGCGAACGTGGCCGACGAGTCCGTGGCGCTGGCGCCGGGCCGATACGACCGGCGTTACCGGTGCAACGGCATCGTCATGTCGGACAAGTCACCGCGCGACAACCTCACGGAGATGACAACGGCCGGCGCTGGCGCGGTGGTGATCTCCGGCGGCGTGTTTCGTGTGTTCGCAGGAGCCTACGACATTCCGACCGTGACGCTGACCGAGTCAGATCTGCGCGGCCCAGTGAAGGTCCAGCCGCGCATGTCGCGCAAGGATCTATTCAACGTAGTGAAGGGCACCTTTGTCGACCCGGCGAAGTACTGGCAGCCTGGCGACTTCCCGCCAATAGGAAATACGCTCTACGCGCAGCAGGACGGGGAGGTGATCGAACGTGACATCGAGCTGCCATACACCACCGACACGGTGATGGCGCAGCGCCTCGCGAAGATCATCCTGGAGCGATCGCGGCAGGGCATCGTGGTCGACTTCCCGGCGAAGCTGACGGCGTTCCAACTCTCGGCCTACAGCACGGTGAAGCTGTCGCTGGCAAAGTTCGGCTGGAGCGAGAAGGTCTTTCGCGTCATGTCGTGGAAGATGAGCGACGACGGTGGAATCGACCTGGTGCTCAACGAGGAAGCTGCTGCGGTCTATGACTGGAACTACGGCAACGCAACCCTCGTCGACCCAGCCCCCGACACCAATCTCCCGAACCCGTTCAAGGTGGAGCTGGTGGGGCAGATCGGCATGGACTCGGGCGAGGATCAGCTGCTCCTGAGCCAGACCGGCACGGTGGTCTCCCGCATCCTCGTGACCTGGCCGCCGCCGGCGGAAAGCACGCTGCTGCAGCGCGGTTCGGTCGAGGTGCAGTACCGGCGACTGCAGGATGCCGAGTGGACCAGCCTACAGCCGATGTCGGCCGGGACGACCCGGACCTACCTGACGCCGGTGGAGGACGGCGGTTACTACTACGTGCGTGCGCGCTTTGTGTCGAGCCTCGGGGTGCGCAGCCCCGACTGGACCTATACCTACGGGCACAGGGTCATCGGCAAGTCGGCGCCGCCGCGCAACCTGACGGGCTTCTCGCTGTCGGTGCTCAACGGGTTCGCCAACCTGACGTGGGATGCGTCCCTGGACCTGGACGTGCGCAACGGCGGCCAGGCGCGAGTCCGGCACACGTCGGACACGCTACAGCCCACGTGGGGCAGCGCAGTGGATTTCGGCGGCTACATTTCCGGCGCGGCCAACAGCGCGCAGCTTCCGCTACTCGAAGGCGTCTACCTCGCGAAGTGGGTCGATTCCAGTGGCAATGAATCGCCGCTGGCCGCGCAGGTCGTCACCACGGCACCCTCGCTGGTCGATCTCAACGTTGTCGCTGCCATCGTGGAGCAGCCGGCATTTGCGGGCGCAAAGGCGGGCATCGTGCGGGACCCGGCACTGAACGGCATCAAGCTGATTGGGCGAGGCCTGATTGACGATCAGGGAATGATCGATGCGACGGGCCAATGGGACGACCAAGCGGCCATCGACGGGCTCGGGCCTATCGACTCGGTGGTGGGCTCGGGCGGCTGGGGGCTGATCGATTCGCTGGGCGGCCTGGTCAGCAGCGGCACCTACGACTTCGCCGGCTCGCTGGATCTGGGCATCGTGGAAAAGTCGCGGCTCACGGCGACGATCGATGCCGTCTCGTTCGACACCGGCGACCAGATCGACGCCCGAGTCGATTTGATCGATACCTGGCAGTCCGTCGACGGCGATCGCATCAACGACACCGCCGTGACGCTCTATGTGCGCACCACAAGCGATGACCCGGCCGGCACACCGGCCTGGAGCGATTGGCAGCGCTTCACGCTGGGGGACTACGAGGCCAGGGCGTTCCAGTGGCGGGTGGTGATGGAGTCGGGATCTGCCACGCACAACGTGGTGGTGACCGGGCTCAGTGTGACGGTGGACATGCCTGATCGGCGCGACGCCGGGCGCGATGTCATGTCGGCGGCCGGGCCGCAGAACATCACCTTCAGCAAGCCCTTCCGCGTGGTCCCGGTGCTGGGCATCACGGCTCAGAACATGGCGCAGGGCGATTACTTCACCGTGACGGGGAAGAGCGCGAGCGGCTTCACAGTCAACTTCTTCAGCAGCGCAGGCGCGGCAGTCTCCCGGCGGTTCGACTGGGATGCCGTCGGCTACTAACTTCGAGAGGGCCACATGTCTCAAAACGATCTGGTGATCGACAACCAGGCCGGGGCGTCGTTTCGCGCCGACCTGAATGGCGCGCTACAAGCGCAGGCGTCGCAACAGTCCGGCTCGTCGGCGCCCACAACGACCTATCCCTACCAGTTCTGGGCGGACACGGGCGCGGGCCTCATGCGCATGCGCAACGCCGGGAACACCGCTTGGGTGACCATCGGGCTGTTGGGCGTGCAGAACTTCGGGCACCTACTGCCCGGCTCGATCGTCTTCCATTCGAAGAGCGCGGCGCCCTCGGGCTTCCTGAAGGCGAACGGTGGTGCCGTGTCGCGCAACACCTTCGCGGACCTGTTCGCGGAGATCGGCACGACGTTCGGCGCCGGGGACGGCTCGACCACCTTCAACCTCCCCGAGCTGCGGGGCGAGTTCCTGCGCGGGTGGGACGATGGCCGCGGTGCCGACTCGGGCCGCACGTTCGGCAGCTGGCAGGACATGCAGCTGCGCGACCACAACCATCTGTTGCCGCTCGCGATGGACGGTAGTGGCGTCTACCCGCTGTATGCGAGCGGCGCAGGCGTGTCGCCTCTGTACGGCACCGCCGTGCTCAGCGCGACGTTCCGCACCGCAGCTGTCGGCACTACCGCTTCCGGCTCTGTTGGCTCGGCGCTCTCCGGCGGCGTGCAGGGGTTTGTGGGTGCCGGCAGCGAAATCCGGCCGCGCAACGTTGGCCTGCTGGCCTGCATCAAGTACTGAGGAACCCATGGAAATCTTCAACTATCACCCCGCCACGGGCGAGTTCCTGTGCAACGGCCTGGCCGACGAGAACCCTCTCGACAAAGACGATCCGATCGTGTCGGGCTGGGCTACGCCGACCCCGCCGCCGGCGCGCACCGAGCGCGCGGTACCGATCTACCGTGACGCCGCCGGCCACGCGCCGCAGAACTGGCCGGAAGGCAGTTGGACGCTGGCGCCCGACTATCGCGCCGTGCCGCTGTATCGCACGGCCGACGGCTCGCTGTTCCAGCTGGGCGCCGAGTATTCCGGCCTGGGCGATCTACCGCCGTTCCTGACCGACGGGCCGCCGCCGTCGCCCGCGCACAAGTGGGTGGACGAGGAATGGACTCTCGACGTTGCGCTCGAGACGGAGCAGCTGGCCGCCGCCGCGCGCGCCCAGCGCGATGCCCTGCTGGTCGAGGCGGATGGCCGGATCGCGCCGCTGATGGATGGCTTCGTGCTCGGCGAGCTGGAGCCGGCGGACGAGACGCTGCTGAAGGCGCTGAGCCAGTACCGCAAGGCCCTGCGCGCGCTGACGGCGCAGGCCGGCTTCCCGCGCGACACCGTCTGGCCGGTGAAGCCCTGACCCATGGCGAGGATGTCTCAGGCGCAGCGAGAGCGCGCGGCGGTGCAGATGATGCAGCGTCGCGCGGCACAGGGGCTCGCACAGTTGAACGCCGAGGGCTCGATGTCCCTCGACTTCGTGAATCAGCTCTACAAGATCTGGAACGGCACCATGCTCGGTAACGCACCCCTCTCTGATGTCGTCGCTTTCACTCGCGCGTCGGCCGGCTGGAGTTTCAGCGCCGGCGGCTTGCTGGTGCAGTCGGCCGCCAACGCCCCGCGCTTCGACTATGACCCGATCACGCTTGCCGCGCGCGGGCTGTTGATGGAAGAGCAGCGGACGAACGCGATTCGCAATAACACCATGGCCGGTGCCGTGGCTGGCTCGCCCGGAACGCTGCCGACCAACTGGAACACTGCTGGCCTGTTGGGCCTGACGCGAACGATCCTTGGCACGGTTGTCGAGGATGGTATGGCGTGCATCGACATCCGTTGGCAAGGGACCACAGGCGACACAATCGGCGCGTTCTATCCGGACAACGCGAACGCTGCGGCCATCAACGGCCAGTCCTGGGCAGTATCCGGCTTCATGCGGTTGATCGCGGGCTCTCTCAGTGGAATCGGCGTCAAGTACGGGCTCTATCAGCACAACTCGGGCGGATCGTTCCTAGGGACCGTCGACGGCCCGCTGTTCACCGTCCCTACAACGGGGACCGTTGGACAGGCCGGGCAGGGGACCGTGCGCGTGACGAATCGCTCGGACATTGGCTTCGTGCGTCATGGTACCGTGTTCACATATTCCAGCGGGCTCGCCGTTGATTTCACGCTGAGGATTGGCTTGCTCCTATTGGAGCAGGCCGCGTCCGTGGGGTCCCCGATAGCGACAGCTGGCGTCGCCACGACGCGCGCCGCCGACAGTGCGATCAGCACCGTTCTCTCGGCGGTCGGCATCAACCCTGCCAGTTGCACGGTCATTGCTGAATTCATCGTGCCTCCGCTAGTCAGCGGGAAATGGCCGGGGCTCTTCCAGTTCGACGCTGGAACTTCGGCAAATCGAGCTGGGCTATTCGTGAACAACACCAATGGTCGCCTGACTTTCCAGCCGCGTACGGCAGGCGTCGATGGTCCGGGCCTGAGCTATTTCCCGGTGCTCCCTGCAGCCGGCTCGTTTGCAAAGGTCGCAATGCGTCTGAGTGCTACCGATGTGGCGATGTCCGTCAACGGTGCGGCCACTTCGTCGATCGCCTACACGCCTGTGCCGGGCCTGTCCCGGTTGGTGCTCGGGAAGTTTGATGACGCGCTCGGCTCGTGTATGCGTCGACTCACCATCCTGCCAACGCCGGGGGCCGATGCTGCCCTGCCGTCCTTGTCCATCTGAGGTGCCCATGTTCCACGACTACTACCTGCGCGGCCCCGACCGCGACACCACGCGAGCCGCGCTGCTGGCAGCTGGCCTGACGATCGAGATCGAGGACGAGGACGACGAGCCGCGCCGCGTCCCGGCCGAGGGCGTCAACCTGTCGACCATCGGCAGGATCTACGAGGGTGGCGAGTGGGATGCCGAGGGCAACGTGGTCACGCCGCCGACGGCGCTGCCCGGCTGGCATGTGAATCTGCGGCTGGAGCGGCCACTGACCGTCGGCGAGCAGGCAGCGCTGGCCGGATTCGTTGTTACCCCTGTGCCGGGGACGCCATATCGGGTGTGGGCGTAGCTTCTTCCTTTCGCCCTGCGGTTCGGGCCAGTTCGAGCATTTCCAGCTTTGGGGGAATGCCGTCCCTTGTGAGTTCCTCAACGGGGCCCTCAGTCGCAACAAAGATGGGGTGGCGTTTGTTGAAGACCTTTATATAGGCAATAGCTAGCCACATCATTACAGCGTTGCATTCAGGCGGATGGCGCCCGTTCAATGACTGAAGGGATTGAGAGCACTCGACCAAGAGAAGAAAAGTCATGTCGGGGTTGTAGTCAAGCAACTCGTCCGCGTCACGGTCGGCGTGCTTTAGATAATTCGCCGGGTGGTTCAGTACGTCCGCAATTTCGGTTTGCTCGGCTTTGGATTTCCCGAGTGACACCAGCGCGTCGCGGGCACCTACGAACCCCGTTTGCCGATGTTTGTTCAGCTTGCGCAGGATGTGGTAGGCCGCTGACGCAAGGGTGTGGACCGCGAGGATGTCTCTATCGTGAAACCACAAATCGATTGCCATCACGAGCTGCCGCTCAGCCGCTTCCGCCTTGGTTACCGTAATCCTCTCGGAGTGCAACTTCGGTGTGGATTTTTTGTGCTCGTTCACTCCATATCTCCCATCCATTTGTCTGCGGTTGATCCGGGCCCGTTACATCGCAATTCTAACTAGCCTTCAATCGCTTTCTTCATTCCGCTGTTAGGGCGGTTTTTTTCATTTCCGGGGATCCATATGTCCGAACCAATCAGCGGCAGTGCCGCAGCGGGCGCGGCGGGCGCCGCCGCATTCAAGGCCATCGGTGGCACCGCCGGCGTGGCCGCAGGCGCGAGTGGCCTGGCGACCATCGTCGTCATGATCATGATGCGCCCGCGCAGCACGGCGGAATGGGCCGTCGCCCTCATCTCGACCGTGGTGTCGAGCGTCGGCGGCGGGGCGGCGGTGGTCCAGCACTTTGGCCTGCATGCCTGGACTGGCGACTACATTGGCCTGGTGGCGCTGTTCGGCCTCGTCTTCGGCTGCGGGCTGCCGGGCTGGGCGGTGGTACGTTGGCTGTTCAACTTCATTGAGCGTCGGCGCGACAAGGATCTGGCCGAGGTGGTCGATGACGTGCGCGACGCAGTAGCGGGGGGAAAGCATGGCTGACATGGACACTCCGAACATCAGGCCATTCCTCGACACCCTCGCCGTGTCCGAGCTGGGCCGCAGGCTGCTGGCCAAGTCCGACAACGGCTACAACGTGCTGGTGGGCAGCACGCCGGCGGCGCCGATGCTGTTCAGCAGCTACGGGGATCACCCGCGCCGCCTGGTGCAGATCCGTCCAGGGCTGTCCTCGACGGCGGCCGGCAGGTACCAGCTGCTGGCGCGGTACTTCGATCCGTACAAGAAGCTGCTAGGCTTGCGGGACTTCAGCCCGGCGTCGCAGGATCGCATCGCCGTGCAGCAGATTCGCGAGCGCCTGGCGCTGCAGCTGATCGCTACCGGCCGCTTCGACGAGGCAGTGTCGCGCGTGCGGAACATCTGGGCCAGCCTGCCGGGCGCGGGTTATGGCCAGAACGAGCACTCGCTCGACTATCTGCGCGGAGTGTATGTCCAGGCGGGCGGGGTGCTGGCATGAGCGTGCAAACGAAAGTCCTATGTGCCGTAGCGGCGATCGCGCTGGCGCTGGCCGGCGGGGCGGTCTGGGTCTACAGAGGCGAGCGCGACACGGCGCGCGCTGAGCTGGCGGAGGTGCGTCTTGATGCGGCACGCGCCCAGGTCAAGGCAGTGGACGACGCGCGCATCGAGGAACAACGCCGCACCGCGGCACAAACGGAGATTGCCAATGCTGCGACGAAGGATCTGGAGAGCGCGCGCGCTGACGCTGCTGCTGCCAACGATGTTTCTAGCCGCGTGCGCCAGCGGGTCGCCGAGCTACTCGCCGCCAGTCGCGCCACCGGCAATTCCGCCGCTGCCGGCGCAGGCTCGGCAGCCGACTATCCCCTCGGAGTGCTTGCCGACGTGCTCAGCCGGGCTGACCAGCGCGCGGGAATCCTGGCTGGGTACGCTGACGCCGCCCGGATCGCAGGGCAGGCCTGCGAGCGCGCCTATGACTCGCTGAGAGCGACACTACAGCTGGCGCACTAAGTTGGGTTGCCCTTGAGAGCGTGGTGCCGTGATGGATTGCCGTGGCGGCACTTTTTCGCTTGCCAGGAGGGCGGTCATCGTCATCATCAGGCAACGGTTCGGCTAGTTGTGTCGTCAGCGATCTCTCGGACTCTATGCCCATCGGTGTTTGATCTTTCTAGATCAAACGCTTTCCGGACCATCATGGAAAGGTTGACCTCCGGAATCAAGATGCTTCCCCAATATGATCGCGATGTGATGCTCGCAAGCATTTCTCTGATTGCAGCTAGGAGGGGGCGTACGCCGCGCTCCTGAGCGAAGCGAATCTTCTCGTCTTCTGAGGTCTCATCCGCTTCAAATAGCACAAAGAGACCGGATGCCTGAATTGAAAATTGATATGGGAACTGACTCTCGCTTTTCGGTTTCCCCTCAATCAGCAAGTCGACATCGATCGGGATATGATGCTCGTCGAAACCCTTCCCCGCATCTTCCATTTCAAGAATGCGCGCGCTGAATCCAAAGTGAATGTCCGCGCCTTCGAAGTCATTGGCGAGAGGTGCTCGATGACGTCCGCCCTCATACGCCTCGCGGTCAAACTCATCAGAAAGTTCGACGCTTACCTTATCAAAGGCTAATTCCTTCAGGCGTAATTTCATACAATTTCCTACGTGTGACAGAGACTCGCTGCTTACGGAACTGTGCGCTCCACACAGAGCGTTGACTTGATTCTCCGCGGTTCTGCGCTGTTGGTTGAGCTAGGTGGCGGATGCGATCACTAGTCTTTTCCTCAGCAGCAACCGGCTGGTGCGACACACTGGCGCTTGCCTCCAGGCCTTCGACAGGTAAGTCAATTTCATAGCGGGCCGCTAACTTCTGTACAGCAATGTCACTCTGAGTGACAAGATACAAAAGTCGGGCTGTTGGGGCGGAGGGAACAAGATCATCGTTCTCGTACTTCGAGAATGCTGTCGGTCCGACGCCTAGCAACTCTCCCGCTTGCCGCTGGTTAAGCCCCCATTTTTTCCGCCAATTTCTGAGTGCTAGAGTCGACGGAATTCGAAGGGCCGCAGATCGTGCGGCAACCACCGCTCGCTTATTCGTCTTCGACTGCTCATCATCGACGAATTCGAGGCCGCAGGTTTGGCACTCAGTTGCAAGGCTGCAGTATGCGAGCGCCTTGCCCTCAAACTCAAACGACGCGTGCTGCCGCAGTTCTCGAAGGGCGTGTTCGCCACACGCGGGGCATTCGTGCTGTTTCATGTTTGTCCTAATAAATTGCTGGATGACATGACACGACTAGCAATAGTTTACCGGTTGGACCCAGGCCAAATTTTAGATAAACGTCTTTATACTGCCCCTCGTTTCCAGTCTCGCATTGCTTCACGACGTATGCGTCGCAGGGACACCACCACTTCGAGCCAGTCTGACACCAGGCGGAGTTCACATACTCACCAGAGACTAGTCCAAGTAACTCCCGATGAACGTCTGTTACCGTCCACAAAAGCTCTGCAGCCACGTCCTCTCTGCATTTTCGAGTGGCCAAAACAAGATCTCTAGGTGACTTAATTGACTCTTGTAAGGCCGCGAGCTTGTAGATGGGGGTGTGTCCAAGGGCACGCTGCGCATCGGTAACCGGCGCAACCGTGGGTTGCTCTGGCCAGTAATTTACCACAGTGGTAAGTTGCGGGGGTATTTTGGTGGTTGTCATGGGCGTGCGCAAGGGGTGCCGCAATGTTACACCACGTTACAAGTTGGGGGGCTACGCCCGCGGCGCCGCCTCCGCAACCATCAGCTCCGGCGGGTAGGGCCGCATGAAGCTGCGCTCCCGCTCCGGATATCGGCAGGTCAGCCAGTCATCCCACTCCGAGCGGGGCACAATCACGATCATCCGTTTTTCCTTGCCAGGGGCGTGGAAGCGGTTCATCAGCGGGTGCTTGTCCGAATAGATGGTCAGCATGGTGAAGCTGAACAGCTGGCTGCCGCCTTCTTCGACCCAGTCGCGCCACAGGCCGGCGATCGCAAACTCGGGCTCGTCTGCCGAAAATCGAGCGAAATCCGTCTAACTTGCCCCGGATTCCACCCGGAAAGCCGCATGCCGTCATGCCAAAAATTTAAGCAGATAGTTAGACGAAATCGCCTAACCCATTGATCCGTAATGTTTGCGTATAGAAATGGGGTGCAGGTGGTCGGAGGTTCAAATCCTCTCGCCCCGACCAGTATCAAAAAAACCCGCTAGATTAACGTCTAGCGGGTTTTTTCTTTTCTGCGCAGGGCAGCGATTTCCAGCGGCTTATTTGGATGACATCCAATATCACGCGGCAGGAAGGTGAAGGCGGACCTTGGAAACCGGGACGTCGCGCTGCTTGATTAGCCCTCGGTGGTCGCACGGTCGGCATGCGCGCCTGCCACCTGCAGGGCTCGATGTCCGGTCGCGAATATCCGGCATGCACGTCGGATGCGTTGGATGGAGTGTGCGCAGCCCTGGGGCTCGGTATGCCGGATGCAGAGAGATCGTGGCCCGCCCTCGGCGCGGCGCGAACGCGTTCCGCTTTGGTGGACTTGCGATCTGCGGGGTGGAGCTTCATGCCGCTGGCTGCCCGAAGCGAGTCTCCGATACCGTTTGCACATGCTACGATGGTCTTGAACGACCGGAGAAGGCAATGGATCTCCAAGGCTTCACTTACTACAGGGATCACTGGTATGACGCGGCCGCGACGTCGCTGGGAATCGGCGGGCCATGGCAGGGCGAAGTGACGATCTGCGCGAAAGCGCCCGATGGCACCGCGGTGAAGATATTCGAGCATGAACGCGTGCCCGGGCAGTACTTCTCCGAAGGCGAAGCGTGGCACCACGCGCGCGACTACGCCGAGAAGCTGATCGACGAAGGCCGGGCAGATCCCGGTGCCGGCGACCTGGCTGGCAGCGTCAAGGCCGGCAATCCCTGAGATCGTCCCGGGAGCCGCCTGTGTCTGGCTGCTGGACGCCCGCGGGCTGGCCAACGGCGCATAGGGCGATCGTCAGGCGATCGTCAGGCGACCGTCAAGCGATCGTCATCGTCGTGCTCGATTGTGAAATGCCGGCAGCCGGGACAGGATCACCCCCTGACGCTCCTGGGGTCGTGGCCGTAGCTGTTGCGCATGCGGATCTGGCCGTCCTGGCCGTGTACCAGCAATTCCACTTTGTCTCGCTTTGCGATCTCGGTGGCCGCATCCACGGCTTCTTCCTGGCTGAGGAAGTGCGCTCTTTCGCCCTTTGCCCCCTCATGGACCACGTCCCATCCGTCGGCATGCGGGATGACATGTACGTTGCGTTGCGGCTTTGAATCCATGGCAGTCTCCCAGTGCGGTACTGCCGTTGTAGGCGATACCTGGCAAGAGCGATAGTAGGCCGCACCCGACAACGGCACCAGCACAGGTGGCTAACAAGCCTGGAACGGGCGCCTGCGTGCCAGCGCACCGGAAAAGAAAAGCCGCCGGGCCCTCGCAAGCCCGGTGGCGTCAACAGCGTGCCGGGATTGGCTGACACCCGGCATCAGTTCATTGTGCTTCGCAGCATCTAGTGGGCGGAATCGGGTGTAACCCTTCTTTCGCCGCGGCGGAGCGTGCCGGTCAGTGCCTCGACGGGGCGCACTGTTCGGGGGACCAGCCCAGCACGCGCCTGGCCTTGTCGTTGCTGACTTCCGGGTTGTCTTCGGTGATGTTGAAGATGCCGCCCGGCGACTGCCGCAGCGCCAGCAGCGCCGCGCTGGCCGCCGCTGCGACGTGTAGCGGACTGGTACCCCATGGTTCTCCGGCGCCCGTGCCGGGCCCGTAGAGCTGGCCGTAGCGCAGCACCGTGCCGGTGAGGCCGGACGCCTCCAGCACGTGCTTTTCGAGCGCTGCGACGCCGCGCACGCTGATGCGCCGGTTGCCTTGCGCGTCGGTGTCGAGCGGATGGTCTTCGCCGCAGGGGCGGGTGCCGGGCCGGTAGGCCCACGCAATGCTTTGCGCGACCAGGCTGCTGCTGCCGGCTGCCCTGGCCGCCGCCACGAGGTTGCGGGTGCCTTCATCGCGGATGCGCGCGTTGTTGACCACGGCCTGCGCCATCTGCGATGGATCGAGACCGCGCGGCAGGTCGGTGAGCTGGTGGATCACGCCGGCGGGGCGGATGCGCTTGAACGCTGCGCTCAGCGCCGCCGCGTCGAAGACATCGACGATCACCGGGATCACACCGGCCGCTTCAAGTGCCTTGGCGCGGTCCGCGCGCCGCGTGCTGCCATGGACGATGTATCCGGCTTCGAGCAGCAGTGGCGCGAGTACGGTGCCGATGACGCCCGTGGCGCCAGCCAGGAATACGCTTTGGGTCATGGAGATGCTCCAGGGATGGGTCTTGCTGCAGGAGCATAGGAGTGATATTGGTCTGGAGAAAGATCCATTCTCGGGATTTTTAACTGTACCAATTCAAACCAAGGGGGGAGCTCTTGCGACACGCGAAAGACATCGAGCTGGCAATCGCGGCGCGTCCCGAGGGTGCGTCGCTGCAGCGCTGGCTGTACACCGAGATCAGCAGCGCGATCCTGGCGGGCAGGCTCGCACCCGGTGCGCGGCTGCCGCCCACGCGTGACATCGCGAGCCGCTACGGCGTGTCGCGCGGCACGGTGATCGGCGTGTTCGCGCAGTTGGCCGCAGAGGGCTATCTGTCGGCCCGGGTCGGCAGGGGCAGCTTCGTTGCGGCCGAGCTGCCCGAGCGGCGCCCGGCGCCGGCCGTGCGCGCGGACGACCTGCGCCGCCGCTCGGGCGGTGCCGGTGCGCCGGCATCGTCCGCGCCGCTGCCCGCCGCATTGTCGATGCGCGGCGAACGGCTTGCGCGCAGCCCGTTTCGCGTGGAGGGGCGTGCGCTGCAGGCGCCCGCGTTCCGGCTGAGTCAACCCGATCTCCGCGCTTTTCCGTCCGAGATCTGGGCGCGCATTGCCGCCAAACGCGCGCGCCAGGGGCACGGTGCGCTGCTGGGCGATGGCGAAGCACAGGGCTATCGGCCGCTGCGCGAGGCCATCGCCGACAATCTGCGCGTTGCCCGGGGGATTGCCTGTACCGCCGACAATATCCTGATGGTGGGCAGCGTCCAGCAGGTGCTCGACCTCGCCGCCCGGCTGCTGCTCGACCCCGGCGACGCGGTGTGGATGGAGGACCCGGGATATCCCGGCGCGCGCATGGTGCTGGAGGCTGCGGGCGCGGCCGTGGCCGGCATACCGGTCGACGCGGGCGGCCTGGATGTCGCCGCCGGCCGGGCAAGCGCGCCTGGTGCCCGCATGGCCTATGTGACCGCGGGCCGGCAGGCGCCGCTCGGGCCGCCGCTCGCGCTCGAGCGGCGCCTGGCGCTGCTCGCCTGGGCAGGCGCGGCCGGAGCGATCGTCATCGAAGACGACTACGACAGCGAGTACCGTTTCGAAGGCCCGCCGCTGGCGGCATTGAAGAGCCTCGACCAGGCCGGCTCCGTGATCTACTGCGGCACCTTCAGCAAGCTCCTGTTTCCGGCGTTGCGCATCGCCTATGCGGTGCTGCCCGATCACCTCGTCGCGCCGTTTGCGCGTGCGCTGTCGCTGACCGCGCGGCATATTCCCTTGGAGCCGCAGGCCACGCTCCACGCGTTTATCGCGGACGGGCATTTCGGGCGGCACATGCGGCGCATGCGCTTGCTGTACGGCGAACGCGCGCAGGCGCTGCGCATCGCGGCCGACCGCCACCTGCATGGCGCGCTGCATCTGCCCGCGATCCTGGCGGGCCTCGATGCGCCCGCGTTCCTTCCGCCCGGCACCGATGACGCGATGGTGGCGCGGCTGGCCGCCGAAGCCGGCCTCGAAGTGCGTCCGATGTCGTACTACGCGGTCGAGCGGCCCGCGCCGCCGGGCCTGGTCCTGGGGTTCGCCTCGGTCGATGCCGCGAAGATCCACGCCGGCGCGCGCACGCTTGCGGCGGTGCTGGCGCGCATGAAGCCGGGCCGGACGTAGTGCCGCGACGCGACGGCCCGCCCCCCCCACGCTATCGCGAGAACCCGTCGAAGATCAGTTGCCGCAGCCACTGGTTTCCCGGCTCGCGATTGTTCTTCGCATGCCATAGCACATTGATCACGATGTCCGGGATCTTGACCGGGCTGGGCGCGGTTTCCAGCCCGAACGGCTGCAAGGTGCGGTTCGCGTAGGCTTCGGGCACCACCGCCACCATATCGCTCGTCTGCAGGATATGGCCGAGCGCGACGAAGTGCGGTACGCGCAGGCGCAGCTTGCGCGCCACCCCCGCGCGCTGGATGACTTCGTCGACCACGCCGTGGCCGGTCCCGTCGGCCACGATGGCCACGTGCTCCGCGTGGCTGAACGCGCGCAGCGACATGCCTTCGCGCGCGAGCGGATGACCTCGGCGGAACAGGCAGACATAGCGCTGCCGGAACAGGCGCCGCTGGAAGAAGCCGGCCTTCAGGTCCGGCAGGAAGCCGATCGCCAGGTCGACTCGGCCGCTTTCCATTTCCTCGCGCAGATTGACCGTGTGATTGCGCACGGTGCTGATGGTGACGCCGGGCGCGACAGCGGACAGCGTCTTCATCAGTTCGGGCAGGAAATAGATCTCGCCGATGTCGGTCATCGCCAGCGTGAACGCGCGCGTGCTCGAGGCGGGATTGAACGTGGTCCTTGCATTGAGCGTCTGGTGGATGGCGGCGAGCGCGTCGCTGATCGGTCCGGCCAGGCTCTCCGCATAGGGCGTGGGCACCATGCCCCTGGACGTGCGCAGGAACAGTTCGTCGCCCAGCAGCTTGCGCAGGCGGTTCAGGGCATTGCTGATGGCGGGCTGGGAGGTGCCGAGCGAATCCGCCACCGCCGATACCCGGCGCGCCTGCAGCAGTTCGTTGAAGACCACCAGCAGGTTCAGGTCGATTTCCCGCAGGTCCATGGGTGTGTGTTGGGGTGTGGGTGGGTGGGTGTGTTTCAGTCTTATCACTGCAGGTGATATCGCATATCACCTTTCTTCCATTTATTAATATTACCAGCGGCGGCAAGATACCCACAAACAACGCGACCCCACCATGGAGACAAAGCGATGAGCGAGCAACCTCTCGTATTCAGCAAGGCGGGATGGCAGGACGACGGCTCGAGCCGCGTGCCGTTCCAGGCCTATACCGACGACGCCATCTACCAGCGCGAACTCGAGCGCTTTTTTTACTCGGGCCACTGGTGCTATGTCGGGCTCGAGGCCGAGATCCCGGCGGCGGGCGACTTCAAGCGCACGGTGATCGGCGAGAGGTCGGTGATAGTGAGCCGCACCGCGGACGGCGAAGTCCATGTGGTGGAGAACGTCTGCGCGCATCGCGGCGTGCAGTTCTGTCGCGAGAAGTTCGGCAACCGGAAGGACTTCACGTGCCCGTATCACCAGTGGAACTACGATCTGAAGGGCAACCTGGTCGGCGTGCCGTTCCGGCGCGGGGTGCGGCTCGACGGCAAGGTCAACGGTGGCATGCCGCCCGACTTCGATCCGAAGCAGCACGGCCTGACCAGGCTCAGCGTGGCGCGCCGCAACGGGGTGATCTTCGCCTCGTTCGATCACGACATGCCCACGCTGGAGGCGTATCTCGGCCCGACGATCCTCGCGTACTTCGATCGCGTCTTCGATGGCCGCAAGCTGACCATCCTCGGGTACAGCCGCCAGCGGATTCCGGGCAACTGGAAGCTGATGCAGGAGAACATCAAGGATCCCTACCACCCCGGGCTGCTGCACACGTGGTTCGTCACGTTCGGGCTCTGGCGCGCCGACAACCGGTCCCAGCTGAAAATGGACGAGCATTTCCGGCATGCCGCGATGATCTCCACGCGCGGCAGCGCCGGCAAGAGCGACGTCACGGCGGGCGTGTCGAGTTTCAAGGAGCAGATGAGCCTGCACGACGACCGCTTCCTCGACGTCGTGCATGAAGCATGGTGGGGCGCGCCGACGGCGGTCATGATGACCCTGTTTCCCAGCCTGATCGTGCAGCAACAGGTCAACTCGGTATCCACGCGGCATATTCAGCCCGCCGGGCACGGCGCATTCAACTTCGTCTGGACCCATTTCGGTTTCGAGCACGACGACGCCGAGATGACGCGCCGCCGCCTGCGGCAAGCCAACCTGTTCGGTCCCGCCGGCTTTGTGTCGGCCGACGACGGCGAGGTCATCGAGTTCTCGCAGGAGGGCTTCGAGCAGAAGCCGCAGCAGCACACATTGGCGGAACTGGGCGGCCGGGAGATCGGAGATACGGAGCACATGGTGACCGAAACGCTGATCCGCGGCATGTACGACTACTGGCGCCGCGTGATGGAGGCCTGAACCATGCTCGACTTCGAAACCTATGCCAAGGTACTGGCGCTCTATGCGGACTACGCCGCGGCCCTCGACAGCAATACGTGGGAAGCCTGGCCGGAGTTCTTTACCGAGGATTGCGTGTACAAGCTCCAGCCGCGCGAGAACCACGAGCGAGGCCTGCCGCTGGCCACGCTGTCGTTCGAGAGCCGCGGCATGCTCAAGGATCGTATCTATGGGGCCACCGAGACCATCTTCCATGATCCGTACTACCAGCGGCACGTCGTCGGCATGCCGCGCATCCTCAAGGCTGACGCGCAGCGGATCGAGTCGGAGGCCAACTATGCGGTGTTCCGCACCAAGCCGGACGGCTTGTCGACGGTGTTCAACGTAGGCCGCTATATCGATGTGATCCGCCTGACCGGCGCGGGGCTGAAGTTCGAATCGCGGCTGTGCGTGTTCGACAGCGAGATGATCCCCAACTCGATCATCTATCCGATCTGAGCTGGCGGGCCGGGAAGCGAGGGCCCGCCGCCATCCCGGAGCCTGCATGCGGGCTCCGTGTATTCACTCTGTGTATTCATCCTGAGGGAGACATTCAATGACCCAGTGGTATGCCGTCGGCTCTCCCGACGATTTCGTCGAAGGCGAACCCGTTGCCGTAGTGGCGGGGCAGCAGCCTGTCGCCGTGTTCCGCCTGGCGCAGGGCCTGTTCGCCATCCATGACCTCTGCACGCACGGCCACGCGCGGCTGTCGGAGGGCTTCGTCGATGGGGATTGCGTCGAGTGCCCGCTGCACCAGGGCCTGGTCGACATCCGTACCGGTGCGCCGCGCTGCGCGCCGATCACCGAAGCGGTGCGCACCTACCCGGTGCGCGTCAACGAGGGGAGCGTCGAGATCCATGTCGAATGAAGCGATGGTGATCGTGGGCGCCGGGCACGCGGCGCGGCGCGCGGCGGAGTCGTTGCGGCAGATCTCGCCCGGCGTGCGCGTGCTGATGCTCGGCGACGAGCCGGAACTGCCGTATGACCGCCCGTTGTTGTCCAAGGATGCGCTGACCAGCGACGCTGGCGAGCAGCGGGCCTTCATCCGTGCGGCGGACTGGTATGTGCAGCAGCGCATCGAAATGCGGCTCGGCGTGCGTGTGCAGGCGATCGACCGCGCCGCGCGCGAAGTGCGGCTCGACGACGGCTCGCGGATCGGCTACGCGCGCCTGCTGCTGGCGACGGGGTCGCGCGTCAGGCGTTTTTCCGGCCCCGTGGCCGGCGATGCGCCGGTGCACTACGTGCGCACGGTTGCGGACGCGCGCGGATTGCGCGCGGCGCTGGCGGCGGGGCGGCGGATTGTCGTCCTGGGCGGCGGCTTCATCGGACTCGAAGTGGCCGCGGCGGCCGTGTCGCGCGGCTGCAAGGTAACGCTGGTCGAGCCGGCCGGCCGCTTGCTGCAGCGCTCGATGCCGCCGCAGGTGAGCGCCTTCATGCTTGCCCTGCATGCGGCGCGCGGGGTGGAGATGCGCGTGGCAACGCAGGCGCTTGGCATCCGGTGCGGGGCGCGCGGCACGGCTATGGTCGAAACCGATCGCGGCGAGATCGAGGCAGATGCGGTCGTGGTCGGCATCGGCGTGGTGCCGAACCTGGAACTGGCGCAGGCCGCGGGGCTTGCCGCCGACAATGGCGTGCTGGTCGACGCGCAATGCCGCACCAGCGATCCCTCGATCTTTGCGGCGGGCGAGGTGACGAACCACTTCAATCCGCTGCTGGGCCGGCACATTCGCATCGAGTCCTGGCAGGTCGCGGAAAACCAGCCGGCCGTCGCCGCGGCGAACATGCTGGGGGGCGAGGCAAGCTACGCCGAAACGCCGTGGCTATGGTCCGATCAATACGACTGCAATCTGCAGACGCTCGGCGTCTTCGGCGCTCGCCAAACCATCACGGTGCGCGGTAACCCGGCCGGCACGTCGTTCAGCGTCCTGGCGTTCGGCGAAGACGACAAGCTCGAAGCCGTCGCCAGCGTGAATGGTGGCCGCGATATTGCCGCCTGCCGCCGCCTGATCGCCGCGGGAAAAGTGCTGGACAGGGCCCGCATCGCCGACGCCGCCACGCCATTGCGTACCTTGTTGTGAGGCCGTGCGCGGGCGGGCTGCGCCATTGCCCGGCCACGCATGCGGGCCGATCGGGTTTGTAGTGGCAAGGCGCTGACTCTACAATCAACTCTGGCGCCAGGCCGCTTCATTGTCTTGTCGATGAGACGTTTGTGCCCTGGCGCTTACGCGGGTTTTGCGTTTTTCCACGTGTTTTTACGTTTTCCACGTTTTCCACGTTTTCCCGCGTTTCCCCGATTTTTTTCCCAGGCGCAGTGACAGGAGTGGACAATGGCCAAACGCGAGCGCGCCGCGCGCGCCTTGCAAGATGAGGTGAGCCGGCGCATCCAGCGCATCGACGACATCATCGAGGACGGCGCGAAGATCCGCGTGCCCGCGCCGCAGCCGCACGCGCGCGATGCGCGCGGGCGCAACTGGGACATGAAGGGATTCGGCAACGCCGCGGGGTACGAGAAGGGCATCCGCGCCGTGGTGGACAAGGCGCGCGACGAATTCGACCTGGCGGAACTCCCGGCCCGGGCCGAAGCCGATCCCTTTGGCGGCGATTCGTGATCCGGCCGGAAACGGCCTTGTTGGAGTAATGCATGCAGGCTTGCGATCCCTGCCATCTGCTCGTCGGCGCGCCGGTCTCCGTGCAGCCGCATGAAAACCTGGCCGCGTCCGGCGCGGGCGCGCTGGGCATGGAGATCAATTCGCGCTGGGTTGACCGGCCCTGGCGCTGTACGGTGTGCGGCGCGTGGATGTTCCAGAATGCCGCCCATGGCGATCCGCCCAATGTCTGGCGCATGGGCCGGCGTCCGCACGACCGGCCGCAGGAGCGTGCCTGAGCCGGAGCCTCCCTGTGCGGGGTGTCGTCGCTGCGCTGCGGCATGCTACGATGGCTGCAACGGGGGAGACATCATGAGTGAATCGAGAACGCTGCACTATCGCGGCTACGTGGTCCTGATTTCGGTGCAGCAGCAGGAGCGCGATTGCCTTGTGAGCGCTTCGATCGTGCGCGAGGGCAAGGGCGAGGTGCGCAACCCCTCGCCGCTGCAATCGTGGGTGGGGCATGAACAAGGCGGGCTGCTGGAGGTGGCGGACCGGGCCCAGGCGCGCGCATGCCGCCTGATCGACGCGACGGTGGACCATGTTGCCTATGCGGCGGATTGAGCGCCGGCGCACCAGTCGCCAGAAGTTTTGCGTCATGGCCTACATGGCGGCGTCTCGCGGTCGTTAATGCGGGTATGAACTCATTCGATGCTTCCGAAGACGGTGCGGCCAACTCCGACGCCATGGGCTGGGGTTCTTCGCCGCCCAACGTGCTGGCGGCAGTGCTCAATTCAGCCCTGGCCGCCGAAGACTTGCACGGCTTTGCCGCGCTCCTGTCCGATATGGCGCGCGACCGCGGCCTGAAGGGCACGCGCGGTGCTCACCAGTCTATCTATGACATGCCCTATGCCAGCCTCCTGCCGCGCCAGCAGCATCTGCTGGCCGACGCGTTCGAGCTGCTGATCCGTCTAGGGCTGGAGCTGCAGCCTCGCCGCCCACGCGTGCTGGGCGACGGCCCGGACGATCTCCTGGCACGCGGCACGCACGATATCCCGGCGGCCTGAGAGGCGTCGCAACGGTTGTCCGCAGGCGGCCGGCGCGGTGGCAGAAGGCCCGCGCCGCGTGCTAGCATCACGCGAAAACCGGGGGCGCTGTGGCCCTGCACGAACAGTTCGCCGCATGACGGCGACGCATTGCCCGCGCCGGAGCCGATTCCGTCCGGGCGACGCCGGCACCGGCCGCATGCGCAGGCCACGGTGTCCGAGGGGAGCGATCGCGAGCAGTGGAGGTATGTGTGATGGACGAAGACGAACCTTTCGGGGTTGTGTTCGAGGATTTTCGCGTCATCTGGGTGGCCGAGCGCCTGCAGGACGGCACCTGGACTGCACGCTATTGCTGGAGCCCGGGTACGTCCGGAGCCTCCGGAAAGGCGTTGCAGGCGGCCGTGCTGAGCGGCAAGTCCAAGCGCCTGCTGGGCGATTTCAAGACCGAGGAAGACACCGTCGCGGCGATCAAGGCGGCGGTATTGCTCGAGGCGAAATGGGGCCGCTGAAGCCTAGGGCCCGGGCTTGGCGAATTCCGGCAGCGCGATGCTGCTCCATTTCCAGGTCCAGGGCCCCGTGCGCGTCAGGCCGATGACGATGCGTTCGCCGTTGTCCTTGGTGGCCGATGCCTCGACGGCGTTCAGGCCGCGGTAGGACAGCGCGTACCTGAGCGCATCCTTGGCGGCATCCGGCTTTTCCTGCTTGCCCGTCTCGCCTGGTTGCGGAGCGGGCGCGGATGCGGAGGGCGCGGCGCGCGGCGGCGCGGCGGCTGGTTTTTCGCCGGCCATCAGCGCCATCACGCCGGCCGGCGACACCATCGTGTCGATCATGGTGTTGATGACGGCAAGGCCGATGGCCTGGCCGATGCCGGCCAGCGGCGTATCGCGCAGCACAGGCGCGTTGCCGAGCTTCTGCTGCAGCGAGGCGGTCAGCTGCCCCTTCAGGCTCTCGCGCAGGGCAGGATAGTCCACGTAACGTGAGAATTTGTCGGCGTCGCGCGTCTCGATGGCGGTGCGCATCTGGTAGAGCGTCCAGTACGGGCTGGCATAGCTGGTGGCGGCAACGGCGATCGCCGCAACGATCGCCGCCTTGAGGGATCTGTTCATCGCGTATCCGGTTGGCGCCTCCGCGGTGGCGATTGCCTGATTCCCTGATGGCCTGATGGCGACCGTGGTCCCCGGACGCCGGCGCATCGCTCCAGTTCCCTTATCCAGCCCCCGTGCTCGCCACCGCGTGCCGTGATCTCCTGTCGCCTAGCAGACGCCAGCCTGGCTGCGCTCGAGCAATCCGATCTCGCGTATGGCCACGGACAGCATCGACAAGCCGGCCGCGCCCGACGCGCGCTGGTCCGCCAGCATGCGCGAGAAGCGCTCGATCTGCCCCTGCCGCCCGCTGCGCCATGCTTCGACCAGCTTCTCCACGGTATCCAGTTCGATCGGTTGCGCCAGCACGCTTACGGTCAGCGCGCGCTTGAGGCGGCCCAGGTCTTCCAGCGCGGTGGTGCGCGCCAGCAGGTCCCAGTGGCTGTCGGCTGGCAGGGCCTGGGCGCGCTCGCGCAGCCAGCCGAAACTGAATTCCGTATCGAGCGCGAAATAGACGGCGGCCACCAGCGCCAGGTCGCGTTGCGTGGTGGCAGCCACGTCCGCAATATCCAGCGCCGCGGCGGAGATTTCTCCGGCGGCCACGCGCAATGCCAGTGCGTCGTCCACGCCGGCCTGGCTCAGGCCCTGGCGCCGTTCGGCCAGCGCCGCCGCTTCCGGCGCGGCCAGCAGCGCCGGCAATTGCGGCGTGAGCCAGGCGGCGGCCTGGGCGTAGCCGGCGCTTTCGCCGCCGCCCACACGGGTGGCTTGCGGGTGGCGCAGGAACCACAGGCTGGCGAGCTCCAGGAGTCGGCCAACGGCAGCGAACATGCGCGCCTGCACCTCATCGTCGACGCGGTTGTCGAGCGCATCGATCTCGGCCCACAGCGGATCCAGGCCGAAGACATCGCGCGCAATGAGGCAGGCACGCACGATGTCCGCGGGGCGCGCGTCGGTTTCTTCCAGAATTCGGTGCACGAAGGTGGCGCCGATGCGGTTGACCAGGGTGTTGGTCAGGTGCGTGGACAGGATCTCGCGCCGCAGCGGGTGGCGCAGCATGGCTTCGCCATGCCGCGCGCGCAGCGGCTGCGGGAAATACGCGGGCAGCAGGCTCGCCACCAGCGGATCCTCGGGCAGGGCCGAGGCCAGCAGTTCCTCGTACAGCCACATCTTGCTGTAAGCCAGCAGCACGGCGCGTTCGGGCGATGTCAGCCCCAGTCCGGCTGCCTTGCGCTCCACCACTTCGTCATCCGTGGGCAGGAATTCCAGCGCGCGCTTGAGGCGCCCGGCGCGTTCGAGCCAGCGGATCAGGCGCGCTTCCTGGTCGAGCAGCGCGGCGGCGCAGCGGCCGGCCACCGACAGCGCCTGGGTCTGGTAGTAATTGTCCTCCAGCACCAGCAGGCCGACCTCGTCGGTCATTTCCGCCAGCAGCTTGTTGCGCTGCTTCTCGGTCATCTCGCCATCGGCTACCACCAGCCCCAGCAGGATCTTGATATTGACCTCGTGGTCCGAGCAGTCCACGCCGGCGGAGTTGTCGATGGCATCGGTGTTGATGCGCCCGCCGTTCAGGGCGAACTCGATGCGGCCGAGCTGGGTGAAGCCGAGGTTGCCGCCTTCGCCCACCACCTTGCAGCGCAGCTCGGCGCCGTTGACGCGCACGGGATCGTTGGCGCGGTCGCCCACCTGCAGGTGGGTCTCGTGGCTGGACTTGACGTAGGTGCCGATGCCGCCGTTGTAGAGCAGGTCGACCGGCGCCAGCAGGATCGCGTGCACCAGCTCGGCCGGCGACAGCGCCGTGGCGCTGATGCCGAGGCAGGCCTGGACCTCGGGCGTGAGCGCGATGGTCTTTGCCGTGCGCGGGAACAGGCCGCCGCCGGCGGAGACCAGGCTCATGTCGTAATCGGCCCAGCTCGAGCGCGGCAGCGCGAACATGCGCTGGCGCTCGCGCAGGCTGACGGCCGGGTCGGGCGAGGGATCGAGGAAGATATGGCGATGGTCGAACGCCGCCACCAGCTTGATATGCGGCGACAACAGCATGCCGTTGCCGAACACGTCGCCGGACATGTCGCCGACGCCGGCCACGGTGAAATCGGTGGACTGGATATCGACGCCCATCTCGCGGAAATGGCGCTTGACGGATTCCCAGGCGCCGCGCGCGGTGATGGCCATCTTCTTGTGGTCATAGCCGACCGAGCCGCCCGAGGCGAACGCATCGCCCAGCCAGAAGCCATACTCGGCGGAGATGGCGTTGGCGTAGTCGGAGAAGCTCGCGGTGCCCTTGTCGGCGGCCACCACCAGGTAGGGATCGTCGCCGTCCTCGCGCACCACTTCGGGCGGCGGCACCAGCGTGCCGGCGACGCGGTTGTCGGTCACATCGAGCAGGCCGCGCAGGAAGGTCTGGTAGCAGGCAACGCCTTCCTGCAGCACCGCGTCGCGGTCGGTGGCGAGCGGCGGGCGCTTGACCACGAAGCCGCCCTTGCTGCCCACCGGCACGATCACCGTGTTCTTGACCATCTGGGCCTTCATCAGGCCCAGTACCTCGGTGCGGAAGTCCTCGCGCCGGTCAGACCAGCGCAGGCCGCCACGGGCCACCGGGCCGCCGCGCAGGTGCACACCCTCGACGCGCGGCGAGTAGATCCAGATCTCGAACATCGGGCGCGGCTCCGGCAGGCCTGGCACCCTGGACGGGTCGAACTTGAACGACAGGCAGGGGCGCGGACCACCGTCGGCGCCATGGCGGAAGTAGTTGGTGCGCACCGTGGCGTTGATCACGCCGAGGAACAGCCGCAGGATGCGATCTTCGTCCAGGTTCGGCACCTGGTCCAGCGCGGCGCCGATGGCGTGCAGCAGCTTCTCGCAGCGCGCCGCCCGGCCGGTTTCCGTGGCGGGGTCGAAGCGCGCCACGAACAGTTCCACCAGTTGTGCGGCGATCGCCGGATTGCCGGTCAGGGCACGCTCGATATAGGCGTCGCTGAAGGTCGAGCCGACCTGGCGCAGGTAACGCGCATAGGCGCGCAGGATGGTCACGTCGCGCGCGGCGAGTTCGGCGCGCAGCACCAGGCGGTTGAAATCGTCGTTCTCGATCTCGCCGCTCCATGCACGCGCGAAGGCGTCCTCGAACAGCGCCTTGATGCGCGCGATGTCCGCGCCCAGGTCGACGCCGGCGGCGACGCCGTCGGCCATCTCGAGCCCGAAGTCGTGGACCCACACCGGCGACGCGCCGCTCGGCTCCACCAGATAGGGGCGCTCTTCGTCCACGCGCACGCCGAGGTGTTCGAGCATCGGCAGGCTGAGCGACAGCGCGATGGGCTCGCGCGCGCGGTAGACCTTGAAGCGGAACGCGCCGGGCGCGGCCTCGATCGGCCGGTACAGGTTCATTGCCACGCTGCCGCTGGCCTGGGCGGCTTCCATCAGTTCGATGTCGCGCACCGCGGTGCGGGCTGGGTAGTCCTCGCGGTAGCCGGCCGGGAACGAGTCGCCGTAGCGGCGCAGCAGCCGGTTGCCCTGTTCTTCGCCGTTGCTGTCCAGCAAGGCCGCGGCGAGGTCGTCCTGCCAGCGGCGCGCGGCCTGCACGATGCGCGCCTCCAGTTCGTCCGGGTTGACCTCGGGCATGGTGCCCGGCTCGCCGCGCACGATCAGCTGGATGCGCGCCAGCGGCGACTCCGACAGCTGGGGCGTGAACTCGCAGCTATTGCCGTGGAAGGCGGTCATCAGCAGCTTCTGGATGCGCTGGCGCAGGTCGGTGTTGTACTTGTCGCGCGGCACGAACACCAGGCAGGAGACGAAGCGGTCGAAGCGGTCGCGGCGCACGAACAGGCGGATGCGCTGGTGTTCCTGCAGGCGCAGGATGCCCAGGGAGATGTCGAACAGCTCGTCTTCGTCGGCCTGGAACAGCTCGTCGCGCGGGTATTGCTCGAGGATGGTCACCAGCGACTTGTAGAGATGGCCCTTGGTCAGGAAGCCCGCGCGCGCCAGGATATTGGCGAACTTGCGGCGCACCAGCGGGATCTCCGCGCTGGAGGTCATGTAGGCGCTGGAGGTGTACAGGCCGATGAAGCGGCGCTCGCCGGTGATCTTGCCGCTGGCGTCGCTGAGCTTGACGCCGACGTAGTCGAGGTAGCCGGGCCTGTGCACGGTGGCGCGCGAATTGGCCTTGGTGACGAAGATCGGCGAGCTGCCTTCGATCACGCTGCTGGCGGCCGCGGGCAGTTCGGTGAGCGCGCCGGCTTCTTCGGGGCGCAGGCTCTCGCGCAGGATGCCGGCGCCGGAGCCGGCCACGCCGCGCAGGTAGAAGCGGTCGTCCCGGGTGATCAGTTCGTAGTCGCGCTGCCCGAGGAAGGTGAAGTGATCGTCCAGCATCCATTGCAGGAAGGCGCATGCCTCCTGCGTCTCCGGCTGCCTGCCTTCGGGGCCCTGCGCCAGCATCTCCACGGTGGTGCGCGCGGTGGCCGCCATGCCGGGCCAGTCCTCCACCGCGGCACGCACATCGCCCAGCACGCGCGCGATGCCGCTGCGCAGGGCTTCCTGCGTGGCGGCGTCGCCGCAGCGGTCTACCTCGAAATGAATGAAGGATTCCAGGCGCGGGCCGGAGGCGGCGCCGTTGCCGGCGGCGAGGTCGCCGGCGTCGCCTTCGCCGCCGAGGCCGACCCTGGCAATGGTGCCGTCGGCGCTGCGCCAGATCAGGAATACCGGATGGATGGCCGAATGCAGGGCCAGCCCGAGCCGGTTGATCTCCATGGTGACCGAGTCCACCAGGAAGGGCATGTCGTCGTTGACGATTTCGACCACCGAGTGGTCGGAGTGCCAGCCGTGCTGCTCCAGGTTGGGGTTGTACACCCGCAGCCGGGCATTGCCGGGCACGAAGCGCTGCGCGGTCTGCCAGTGCGCCATCACCGCGCCGTAGAGATCGGCCACGTCGCGCTGCAGCAGGTCTTCGGTGTCGGTCAGGTCGTAGTAGTGCCGCAGGAAGGGCTCCACCTTGACGAACATCTCGCCGGGCAGGCGGCCCTGGGCGAATTGCATCAGGTCGGCCAGCAACTGGGCCAGTCGCGTTTCGCTTTCCGCCAGCATGGTGTCTCCCCCAGACGGCTTGAGTTTTGGCAGGTCCATGCCGGCGGTATCCCGCGCGGCGCCATTCTGGCGGCGCCATCTGCGGGGCGGCATGAGCTTGCTAACTACTGTAGAGCATAAAGAAGCGGGCCGCGCGCCAAGTGCGAGGCACATGCGCGATGATCGGACAAGGTCCGGCGGCGCTGGAGGTTCTATGAATTTTGCGACTGGTTTTCATGATTTTATATCGGTGATGGAATATGTCTGCTCTGGCTACACTGCTTATCTGCACCTTACCGGCCGGTAGGAGACGCTAGCAGGGCAGGGCGCCAGGTCCTGCCGCGGCTAGTGCCACGCCGCAATCTGCCGGGACAGGTTTCATGGAGACATAAGATGTACAAGGAACGAATCCGGCTGGACAGCCTCCTCGGCAAGGTCATGCCGGCGCAAGCCGCGGCAGCGATGATCCGCGATGGCATGACCGTCGGCATGAGCGGCTTCACCCGCGCGGGCGACTGCAAGGCCGTGCCCGAAGCGCTGGCCCGGCGCGCGCAAACCGAGCCGCTTCGCATCACGCTGATGACCGGCGCTTCGCTGGGCAACGACACCGACAAGATCCTGTCCGAGGCCAATGTCCTGGCGCGGCGCCTGCCGTTCCAGGTCGATCCGACGCTGCGGCGCAAGATCAATGCGGGCGAAGTGATGTTCATCGACCAGCATCTGTCGGAGACCGTGGAGCAGCTGCGCGGCCGCCAGATCGCGCCGGTGGACGTGGCGGTGGTGGAAGCCGTCGCCATCACCGAAACCGGCGGCATCGTGCCGACCACTTCGGTGGGCAATTCGGCCAGCTTTGCCATGCTGGCCAGCAAGGTCATCGTCGAGATCAATCTCAATATGCCGGCCGGGCTGGAAGGCCTACACGACATCTACCTGCCCACGCCGCGCCCGTACCGCCAGCCGATCCCGCTGATCGCGGCCGAGCAGCGCATCGGCCTGCCGTATATCCCGGTGGACCCGGCCAGGATCGCGGCGATCGTGATCACGCAGAAGGACGACAGCCCGTCCAACGCCTTGCCGCCCGACCAGGAAACCCGGCAGATCGCGGGGCACCTGAACGATTTCCTCCTGCATGAAGTTCGCGCGGGCCGGCTGGCGCCGGCGCTGCAGCCGCTGCAGGCCGGCATCGGCACCATTGCCAACGCGGTGCTGCACGGCCTGATCGATTCGCCGTTCCGCGACCTGAAGATGTATTCGGAAGTGCTGCAGGACAGCACCATCGAACTGCTGGACGCCGGGCGGCTGAGCTTTGCTTCGGCATCGTCGGTCACCTTGAGCAGCCCCGTCTATGCGCGCTTCCTGGCGGACCTGGAGCGCTACAAGGCGCGCGTGATCCTGCGCCCGCAGGAGATCAGCAACCATCCGGAGGTGCTGCGCCGGCTCGGCCTGATCACCATCAACACGGCGCTGGAGTGCGACATCTACGGCAACGTGAATTCCACCCATGTGGGTGGCACGCATATGATGAACGGTATCGGCGGCTCGGGCGATTTTGCGCGCAACGCGCATATCTCGGTGTTCGTCACCAAGTCCGTGGCCAAGGCCGGTGCGATCTCGAGCATCGTGCCCATGGTCTCGCATGTCGACCACACCGAGCATGATGTCGACATCATCGTGACCGAGCACGGCCTTGCCGACCTGCGCGGCCTGGCGCCGCGCGAACGGGCCCGGCAGATCATCGCCAACTGCGCCGATCCGCTCTACCGCGATTTGCTGCAGGACTATGTGACGCGTGCCGGACGGCGCGGCGGGCATACGCCGCACCTGATCGAAGAAGCGCTGGCATGGCACGCCCGCTTCCGCGAGGAAGGCACCATGGGTGGCGTCGGCACGCGGGCAGCAGCGTGATCCGGCGGGAAGATGCGCGCGCCGCCTCCGTGCCTTCCCCATCTGCCGCCGGCCCCGCGGGGCCGGGAATTTCCCGAAGTATTCCTATCCCTTGAAGATCAGTACCGCCAGCACCAGGGAGGAAGCCATGAGTATCAGCACGTCTAGCATGATGGTCTCCGAAAGGAGATGGGTGCAATAACTGGCAAGCAATGAAAGGCGGTACCGGAAGCATGAAGCCGCGCAGCGCCCGAGGCTGTCGGCGGCTATCTGTTTCATGCCGGGATATATCCCGCGTTTCCCCGTGCGGCGTCTTCCGCATGGCGGCGTTTCAAGCGGGCGTTGCAGTTGCGGTGTGCTGTACCGATGCTGCTGCCGGCAGCGCGCGCGGACGGTGCGCTAGCGCACCAACCGCGGCAATGCCCGCCGGAGGCGGGCAGGCAGGCTTACTGCTTGGGCGCGGCGTTCGCGCCGTCGGTGTAGGGATCGGGCTTGCCCGACTTGGCACCATCCGAGTACGGATCGAACTTGCCGGACTTGGCGCCATCGGTGTAGGGATCGGCCTTCTTCTTGGCGCCCTTGGTGCCGTCCGCGTTCAGGCTGGACTTGGTCGACTTCTTGGCGCCATCGGTATAGGGGTCGAACTTGCCCGACTTGGCGGCGCTCTTGTTGGGGTCCACCTTGTTGGTATGGCTGCCGCCATACAGGTCGCCGCCATCGGTGTAGTTCTTCTGGGCATGCGCCAGTTGCGCGCCGCCAAAGGCGGTCATGGCTGCAATGATCAGGGCGGATACGGTCTTGTTGCGCATTTTCATCCTCGTGAGTATTGGCCACGGGCAGGGGGCATGGCCGTAGAACTGCTTGTCTGACCCGGCTACTTTACCGACTCGGGAGGACCCTGCGAAGTCAATCTTTCTTCCCCCTGTATTGAAACATCGAATACAGGCAGGAATCGTGCGCTAGATCAAGCGCGGACAGGTATGGCAGGGAGGGCGGGCGTGGCAGGGCGGCGGAGGCGGCGGAAAGGCCACCTCGCGGGCCCGCACGGGCCCGGGCGCAGAGCGGGCATGCAGCGAATCCGGCCGGGGATGGCCGGATTCGCCCGGTGCTTACTCGAGCGTGATGTTCTGGTCGTGCGCGATCTTCTTGCGCAGTTCCAGTTCACGCTTGATCTGGGCGGCATATTGCTGCGGCGTATTGCCGTCGGGGTAGGCCCCGCTTTCAGCCAGGCGGCGCTTGACGTTGGGATCCTGCAGGGTCTTCACGGCGGCGTCATGCACCTTGGCGACGATGGCCGCAGGCGTGTTGGCGGGCGCCACCAGGCCGTACCAGGCCATATTGTTCATGTCCTTCATGCCGGCTTCGGCGAAGGTCGGCACTTCAGGCAGGCCTTCCACGCGCTTGGGCGCGGCCACCGCCAGGGCACGCAGCTTGCCAGCCTGGATATGGGGCATCGAGGACGGCAGGTTGTCAAACTGGCCGCTGACCTGGCCCGCCAGCGTATCGTTCAGGGCAGGGCCCGATCCACGATAGGGAACGTGGACCATGTCCGTCTTGGTCAGGAACTTGAACAGCTCGCCGTCCAGATGCGAGATGCTGCCCTTGCCTGCCGAGGCGTAGCTGTACTTGCCGGGATTGGCCTTCACCAGCGCGACGAATTCCTGCAGGGTCTTGGCCGGCACCTTCGGATTGACCGTCAGCACGTTCGGCACGTTGACCAGGTTGGTGATCGGCGCGAAGTCCTTGAGCGGATCGTAGGGGTTGCGGGCGTTGGTGGCCGGGTTGGTCGCCATGGTGCTGACCGTGGCGATGCCCAGCGTGTAGCCGTCCGGTGCGGACTTGGCCAGCGCGTCGGCGCCGATCACGCCACCGCCGCCGCCACGGTTTTCCACGACCACCGGCTGGCCGAGCTCGCGCCCGATGCCGTCGGCTACCGAGCGTGCCACGATGTCGGTGGTGCCGCCCGCGGCGAACGGAACAATCAGGCGGATCGGCTTGGTGGGGTAGGTTTGTGCAAAGGCGCCCTGGCACAGGCCAACGAGGACCAGACAAGCTGCGCTACTGACTTTCAAGACTGCTTTCAAGAGAGGCTCCGAAGATTCTAGGTCTGCTTGCGGTCCGGCCAGGGTGCGGGCGTGGCGGTCTGCGCCGGCTGTCCCGTCGTTTTTGTTTGCTGCCCTGCCGGCTTGCCGCGAGGTCCCGGGCAGCGGGCGCAAGCTGCCACGGGTTTTGCGAAGCGACCGGAATGGTTCCGTAATGCGGAACCATGTTCCGCGATGTGCTTCAGGCGCAATTCAACCGTGAAAGCGTGGCCGGCGGAATCGGTATCAACCCGGTATCAGCTTGCCATCCGGGCATCCGGCATGCGAGGCGCATGCGCCTGGCGGGCGATGCGAACAAGGAAGAATGGGGAAATGTGCGAGCGAGGAGCGAAGGGAGGGGCTCGAAACAATGCCAGGGGTGGAAATGAAAAAAGCCGGAAGCATTTCTGCTTCCGGCTTTTTGAATTCGCTGGTGGGGCGTGAGTGACTCGAACACTCGACCTACGGATTAAGAGTCCGCTGCTCTACCAACTGAGCTAACGCCCCAACGAAGAAAGAGATTCTATCATCGTTTTTGAGTTTGTCAAACGTTCGATGATTTTTTGTCTCGGGTCTCATTGCAGGCGCAGTTGCGGATCGCCCCGCCTGGCCTCGCCGTGTCCCGGCGCGCGGCTCGTCGACGGCGGCGACGCGCGTGCTCAGGCGCGCGTGGCCTGATCGAGTGCGAACATGCGGCAATGCTCGAGGTAGCCCACCTCGTGGCTGGCGATCAGATCCAGCACGCTGGTCCACAACCATGATGGCGCATCGAGTTGCTTCGAGCGGTTACGTGCGAGTTCGGCCAGCCAGGCGCGCTGGGTGGAGAGGTCCATCTGCCGCGCGTGGGCGTTGCCTACCACCTCGCCCAGGTACATCGCCACGCGGCTGGCCTCTTCCTGTGGCAGGGTGTCGATCTCCAGCTTGAGATCCTGCGGCAGCAGTTCGCGCATGAAGACCGATCTGTCGAGCAGGGTCGAACAGGCGATGCGGTCGCCCAGCGCAGGCGACAGATGTCGCGCGCCTTCGGCCACGCGCTCGCCGTTGCCGCGCGGCATGCTGACCTTCGGGTAGCTCGGTGCCGCTGCCTTCACGGCTTCCTTGATATCGATGAGGCAGACTTCGGGGCTCGGGCTGTCCTGGCTGCCTACCGACAGCAGCACGGCGTAGCGCAAGCGTCCCAGCGAACTGCAGCCCTTGACCCAGTAGGCCGCGTCTACCATCTCCACGCGCGCGCCCTCGTCGCGCGAGGTCAGCAGCGTGGCGAGGTGCGCGATCTCGCGCCGTTCGAACAGTGCGCGGATCGCTTCGCGCTCGTCCTTTGCGAGCGGCCAGAACCGTTTGCCGAGCGGGATGGCCGGCGTGGTGTCCTGCAGGCGCTCGCGTGCGAGATGCTTCCACTTGCGCCCGAGCGCCAGGCGCATCACGGTGCGCACCGCGGCGGGCCGGCGCGATACCAATCCGGCCGCGGCGTCCGGATTGTCGAAGGCGCTCTCGTATCCGACCACCAGGCTCTCCAGCATGCGCGCGGTGATCACGCCGGGCAGGTCGGAGCCGCGCGCGGCGGTGGCCAGCGACAGCGCCAGGCGGATCAGGTCGTGCGCCGGGTTGCCGATCACGGTCTGGTCGAGATCGCGGATCTGGATGGCGACGTCGCCCTGGATGTCCGCGACCGGGCCGAGGTTGCCGACGTGGCAGTCGCCGCAGATCCAGATCGCGGGGCCTTCGGGCAGCGTGTGCGGCTGCTTGGCTTCCAGCCATTCGTAGAACTTGCGCGTGTTGCCCCGCACGTAAGCGTGGGCGGAGCGCGCCATCTTCAGGTTCCGGCAGCGCAGCAAGACGTCTTCGCGCTTGTCGGCGGCGGGAGGCCGGGGCTTGGCGGGCTTGGCCGCGGGTTTCCGCGCTGTCTTGCGCAGCGCCTTGGCAGCCGGCTTTGCGTTGTGCTTCGCACCGGCCCCGTGGGCGGATTTCGGCTTGCTGGTCTTGGCGGTCATGGCGGTCGGCGCACCGGGCGCCGCAGGAGTCGATCGGGCGGAGCGGGCCGCACCTTTGCGCCGGCGGCCGGCGCCGGCATCCGTATCCTTCAAGGCAGCGTACTCCATGCCGCCGGGATGCGCAGCCATTGTCCCGTGCGCAGCCGCCCCTGGCATGCGGGCGCTGTCCGACAAACGTGTCAGCGCAACGCCGACGGAGTGGGGGGGGCGCCCTGCCGGCGATGCCGGGGAGCGGGAGGGCCAGCGGCTACAATGCGCTCGTTCCCGCCTTCCCGCCCAGATCCAGACCGGAGAGTCCTGCATGCACGCCAGAGTCCTGCGCTACCTTGACGAGGTGGTGAGCCGCGGCTCGATCCGCCAGGCCGCGCTGCACCTGCATGTGGCGCCAAGCGCGATCAACCGGCAGATCCTGGACCTGGAGGCCGAGCTGGGCGCGCCCCTGTTCGAACGCATCAACAAGCGCCTGCGGCTCACGCCGCTGGGAGAGATGGTGCTGGCGCACGTAAGGCAGACGCTGCGCGAACACGAACTGCTTCGCAGCCGGATCGAGGCCGTCAAGGGCGTGCGCCAGGGCGAAGTCACGGTTGCCACCACGGCGGGCCTGGCCGGTTCGCTGATGCCATCGCTGGTGCATGGCTTTCGCCAGCAATATCCGGGCATCCTGGTGCGCTTGCTCGATCTTCCGGTGGCGGAGATCGTCGGCGCCGTCGAGCGTGGCGATGCCGATCTCGGCCTGGGCTACGACATGCCGGATGTGGCGGCGTTCCGCATCCTCGCCGGCAGCGACTGGCCGATCGGGGTGGTGGTGCAGCCCGGCCACGCGCTGGCGGCGCAGCCGTCGGCGCTACTGGCCGAATGCCTGGCCTGGCCCGTGATCCTGCCGGCGCCGTCGATGTCGCTGCGCGGCATTCTCGACGAGGGCTTCGCGCGCGCGGGGCTGGCGGTGTCGCCGGTGACGGAGACCACGTCGACGGCGCTGATGCGCAGCCTGGTCATGCTCGGCGCCGGCATCGCCTTGCTCAACCCGCTCGATGTGCTGGACGAGCGGGCACGCGGCGCGCTGGCATGGCTGCCCTTGCGCGATGGCAACCTGCCGCGCCAGACCTTGCGGCTGGTGGCGCGCGCGCGCAATCCGCTCGGCGCGGCAGCCGGCCTGATGGCGGACTGCATCGGCGCGGGCCTGGCGGCCGTGTTCGACGCTGCGCGCTAGCGCCTTCAGGCATTTTCTGGTGCCTTCCCGGGCGCGGCCGGCGCTGTGCTCTTTTTGCGCACAGCGTGGGCGAAATTCGATGCTTTGCCGGGCGCGGCGCGCGCCGTAGACTGCGCGGGCCTGCCTTGTTCCCGAACCGGAGATTGCGCCATGACCCTGATCCTGCTCCACGCCGATGTGCTCGTCACCATGGACGCTCAGCGCCGCGAGATTGCGGACGGCGCGCTGGTGGCGCAAGGCCCGGCGATCGCATGGGTGGGCGCCAGCGCGGACCTGCCGCCGCAGTATCGCCAGCTGATCGACCAGGGGCGCGCCGAGGTGCTCGACATGCGTGGCCACGTCGTGACGCCCGGCCTCGTCAACACGCACCACCACATGTACCAGAGCCTGACCCGCGCCGTACCGGCGGCGCAGGATGCCGAGCTGTTCGCCTGGCTCAGCAATCTCTACATGCTCTGGTCGCACCTGACGCCGGAGATGATCGACGTCTCGACGCGCACCGCGATGGCCGGGCTGATGCTGTCGGGCTGCACCACGACCAGCGACCATCTCTACCTCTACCCCAATGGCGCGCGCCTGGATGACTCGATCGCCGCCGCGGGCGAGATGGGCATGCGCTTCCATGCCGCGCGCGGCTCGATGAGCGTGGGCCGCAGCCAGGGTGGCCTGCCGCCCGATTCGGTGGTGGAGGATGAGCGCGCCATTCTCGCCGACAGCCGGCGGCTGATCGAGCAATATCACGATGCCTCGCGCCACGCCATGCTGCGCGTGGTGGTGGCGCCGTGCTCGCCGTTTTCCGTCTCGCGCGACCTGATGCGCGAGTCGGCGCTGCTGGCGCGCAGCTATGGCGTGTCGATGCATACCCATCTGGCCGAGAACGACAACGACATCGCCTACTCGCACGAGAAGTTCGGCCTGACTCCCGCGCAGTACGCCGAGGAGCTCGGCTGGGTCGGCGCCGACGTGTGGCACGCGCACTGCGTGAAGCTCGACGACGAGGGCATCGCACTGTTCGCGCGGACCGGCACCGGCGTGGCCCATTGCCCGTGCTCCAATATGCGGCTGGCCTCGGGCATTGCCCCGGTGCGGGCGATGCGCGACGCCGGGGTGCCGGTGGGCCTGGGCGTGGACGGCAGCGCCTCCAACGACGGCGCGCACATGCTGGGCGAGGCGCGCCAGGCGATGCTGTTGCAGCGGGTAGGCTACGGGCCGGCGGCCATGGGCGCGCGCGAAGCGCTGGAGATCGCCACGCTGGGCGGCGCGCGGGTACTGGGCCGCGACGATATCGGCGCGCTGGCGCCAGGCATGTCGGCCGATTTCGTGTCCTTCGACATGGATGCGGTGGCCTATGCGGGCGCGGGCCACGATCCGGTGGCGGCGCTGGTGTTCTGCACGCCCGGCAATGTCGCCACCAGTGTGATCAACGGAAGGGTCGTGGTGCGCGGCGGAGAGCTGCTGAGCGTCGAGTTGCCGCGCGTGCTCGCGCGGCACCGCAGCCTGGCGCGCACGCTGTTCGAGCGCGCGGGCGAGGCGGCCTGAGCCTGTGCCGCAGGCGCGGCGCGACACACGCCGGATTGCCGGGTGCGCGCGACCCCACTCGAGTGGGGCAGCGCCATGTCTCCAATGTATTCAAACTTGTCACCGGGACGTTCCCCGAACGCCCCTGACCCTTCCCGAGCCTGCGCTGATGCGCGGGCTTTTTTTTGCCCTTCGGAATGGCTCTTCGGGAGGATGGCGTGCACGGATGCCCTGGCGGCCGATGGTGCCGATGACAGGTGTCACATTGATGCGATATCAATACGGGTGGCCATCACCGGATGGACGGACCACGCGGGCAGCATCCGCCGGGTGGGTGTCCGCCGAGTCGTATCCGCCGAGTTTGATCCACCGGGTTGTATCGACAAATGAAAAAAGCCGGGAGCATTTCTGCTTCCGGCTTTTTGAATTCGCTGGTGGGGCGTGAGTGACTCGAACACTCGACCTACGGATTAAGAGTCCGCTGCTCTACCAACTGAGCTAACGCCCCAACGAAGAAAAAGATTCTATCATCGTTTTTGAGTTTGTCAAATGTTTGGTGATCTTTTCCTGCGTGCGGACCGCATGCGGCCTTCATGCGATCGATTCGGCGCGACGTGAGCGGGCAACGCTGGCCAAAGAGGCCCGCGCATGGCACGGGAACTCCTCGCGGGCTCTTCAGTCTTGCTTGGGGGCGCGCTAAGCGTAGGCCTTTGCGGACGAGTCGGGCCGACCCATGTTAGGATGGATTATCACTTGCAATGGAGGGCTTTACCGATGGATATCAAATTCCAAGAGCAAGAGCGTTACGATATCAACAATGAAGGCTTGCTATTTCACGCCATGGTCGATGGCCAACCGGTGACTTGCGTGGTGACGCGCGAGGCGCTGTGGGAAGGCTTCAGCGCCGACCAGGTGCTGTCGCTGGAAGAGGCTTTCCGCGCCGGGCGCGAGACCATCGAACGTGCCGCGGTGGTGCTGATCGAGCAGGGCGCTGCCCAGCCGGTGGTAGTCAAGCGCGCCCATGTGGCGCCGCTCTGAAGCGGGTTTCAGTCCGGGCCGGTCATCGGTCCGATCCCGGGCGCCCGCTTCACGTGTTTGCGGCTTCTAGCCGCCTGGCGCCGGGTTCTCTCCGGCGTTTCTCTTTCCATCCCCGATCGTCGTCAAGCTGCGCGTTCCCGCGCTGGTTCTGGTGTGTCCTCGCGGTTCATGCCGGCTCTCCCCTGGGTAAGCGACCCGCCCGGGCGGCTTGCGCATTCTTCGAAGACGCGCGCGCGGCATTCACGGCACACCGCCGGATCCAGCCGCGCGATGATGGTGTGCAGGGCCTGCCGCTTGGTGGAGAAGATATGTTCCTCGCCCAGCTTGGCCGCGAATCCGGTCTGGTCCCAGGTCTGTAGCACCTGCGTGCGCGGACGGTGGAAATACAGGTCGCCGCCGGCGGCCCGCCGCTCGGTGAGCTCGCTCTCCCACATCTCGGCGCCAGCAAGGTCGATGAAGTTCATGCTCTTGGTCATGGCCAGCAGGTGGACCTGGCCGGGATGCGCGGTGCGCGCATGGTGCAACCTGTCGGTGACGTACTGGACGGCGCCGAAGTAGATCGCGCCTTCCATGCGCAGCAGCTTGAGCTGCGGGCACTCCGGCTGCGGGCGACGCAGTTCGTCGAGCGGGGTGAAGCGGCGGTCGGGATCATCCGCGTCAGGCACCAGGCTGCGCACGGCGGGCCGCGAGGTGCGGTACAGGTAGGCCACCAGCGACAGGATGGTGCCGAGCAGGACCGCCATTTCCAGGCGGATGGCGAGCGTGGCGGCAAAGGTACTGATGGCGATGGCGAACTCGGCGCGGCTCAGGCTGGCAATGCGCCGCAGGCGGGCGAAATCGAACAGGCCCCATGCGACCAGCAGCAGCATGGCGGAGATCGCCGCCAGCGGAATCTGCGCGAGCAGCGGCGCGCTGGCGCTCACCAGCACCACCAGCAGCAAGGCCGAGAACACGCCTGCCAGCGGGGTTTGGGCGCCGGCCTCGTAGTTGGGCATCGAGCGGTTGAGCGAGCCGCAGGAGATATAGGCGGAGAACAGGCCGCCGGCGATATTCGACAAGCCCTGGCCGATGAATTCGCGGTTGGCGTCGATATGCTGGCCGGAGCGCAGTGCCACCGCCTTGGCGATCGAGATCGACTGCCCGAGCGCGACGATGGTCAGCGCGGCGGCAATGCCCAGCAGGTCGGGGATGGCATGCCAGTCGATGCCGGGAAGATGGAAGGACGGGATTGCCGACGGGATCGGCCCCACCACATTGACATGGCGCGCGCCCTGGCTCCAGTCCGGCATGTTGAGCAGCAGCGCGACCGCGTAGCCCGCCAGCAGGCCTAGCAGCATGAAGGGCAGGCGGCGCCAGACCCGCTTCACGGCGACCGTGACGGCCAGCGTCACCATGGCCACGGTGAACGCGCTCCAGTTGATGGTGGCGGCGTTGTCGAACAGGAAGCGCACCACGCCGAAGGCGCTGGTGCCCGTGGGCACGGCCAGGCCGAACAGGTCCTTGAGTGCATAGAGGCCGATCAGCGTCGCCGCGCCGCAGGTAAAGCCGAGCAGCACCGAAGGTGAGATGAAGTTGGCCAGCGTGCCCAGCCGCAGCGTGCCCACGGCCAGCTGCAGGACGCCAACCATGATGGTCACGGCCAGGGCGAGATTGATATACGCCGGGCTGCCGGCAAATGCCACCGGGCTCAGCATGGCGAACAGCGCCAGCGAATTGGCGTTGGTCGGGCCGGACATCACGTGCCAGCTCGAGCCGAACAGGGCCGCGACGATGCAGGGGATGACCGCCGCGTAGATGCCGTACTGCGGTGGCAGGCCGGCCAGCGTGGCGAAGGCCACGCCCTGCGGCAGCACCAGCACGGCGCCCAGCAGGCCGGCCACCAGGTCGGCGCGCAGGGAGGCGGTGCTTACGCGGTGGCGCCACGCCGGCAGCAGGCGTGCCAGCCTTCCCTCCGGGGCCGCGATGCTCATGCGCGCGGGTCCTGGTCGCTGAAGCTCTCCAGCAGTTCGTCGATCGCACCGTAGACCTTGCCCAGCCGCTCGGCGCCGATCATGCGTTCGAGTTCCTCGTAGCGGCGGTCGATCAGTGGCTCCATCTCGGCGATCAGGGCGCGGCACTTGTCCGTCAGCGAGATCTGCTGGCGGCGCTGGTCCGTGGTGGAGCGCGAGCGCAGGATCAGGCCCGCTTCCTCCATGCTCGACAGCATCCGCGTCAGGCTCGGGCTGAGGATGAGGCAGGCATCGGCGAGCTGGTTCGGCTCCATCTCGCCTTGCTCGTTGAGCGTGCGCACCACGCGCCATTGCTGCTCGGTCAGGCCGTGCTGGCGCAGGATGGGCCGGAAGCCCGCCATCAGCGTTTCACGGGCCTGCAGCAGCAGGTGGGGAAGATTGCGGTGGCGGAAGGTGGCCGGTTTCATGGTCGCAAGTGTAGCCGCGCGGGCGCCTTCACGCGAGCCGGTGGCTTCCCCGATAGCCTGAATCCTTCCGCCGGCCCCGCTATCCGGAAAGGCGCCCCGGGGTTGCCCCCTCAGCCCAGCGTGGCCACCACCGGCGTGTGGTCGGACGGCTGCTCCCAGGTGCGCGGCACCCGGTCGATCACGCAGGCGCTGCACGATTCGCGCAAGGCCGGCGACAGCAGGATGTGGTCGATGCGCAAGCCGGCGTTGCGGCGGAAGGCGAACATGCGGTAATCCCACCAGGAAAAGCTCTTTTCCGGCTGCTCGAACATGCGGAAGGCATCGGTCAGGCCGAGTGCTTCCAGCGCCCGGAAGGCTTCCCGCTCGGGCGGGGAGACCAGGTTCTGGCCTTCCCACTTCGCCGGGTCGTGCACGTCGCGGTCCTCGGGCGCGATGTTGAAGTCGCCCAGCAGCGCAAGCTTCGGGTACTTCGCCATCTCCCCGCGCAGCCATGCGGTCATGGCCTGCAGCCAGTTCAGCTTGTAGGTGAACTTGTCGGAGTCGGGGGCCTGGCCGTTGGGGAAATACGCGCACACCAGGCGCACGTCGCCATAGGTCGCGGCCACCACGCGCTGCTGGGCGTCCTCGAAGCCGGGGATATTGCGCACCACGTCGGCGGGCGTGGCCATGGTCACGTTGCGCGCCAGGATCGCCACGCCGTTATAGGTCTTCTGGCCGGTGAAGACGCTGTGAAAACCCGCGCTCTCCAGTTCGGCCAGCGGATACTTGTCGTCCGGCATCTTCAGCTCCTGCAGGCACAGGGCGTCGATGGGGGTATCCGCTTTTTCCTGCTCGATCAGCCAGTCCAGCACCTGCGGCAGCCGGACCTTGAGCGAATTGACGTTCCAGGTTGCGATTCTCATGGTTTATCTTGTTCTATGATGGGTAAGGCTTTCCGGGTTGATTATTCTGAAAAATGTCTTCTGGCTACCCATCTAGCTACCCAACTTCATTCTGCTAGCCTTTCGACCCCTGCAGGAGCGCCTCGATGCTCTCTGCCGTGATGCCGCTCGAGCGTGGGCCGATCTTTACGAGGCGGAGTGTACCAGCGGCCACCATGCGGTAGACCGTTGCCTTGGAGATGCTAAGCTGGCCCATCACCTCGCGGACGCGGTAAAGGCGCTGCGTTTTGGGCGCCACTGCCGGCGCCGTGCCTGCCTTTTGTTCAATGTTGGTGACGACGTTCACTTTTCGCTCCAATTCGCCAAGCCTGGCGGGGTCAATTCGATGATTCGTTGTGCTGTTACTTCCATACTCACTTCATTGGTAAATCGCGGATACGGGTGGATATCCGCTTGGTAGCGGTCGGTCATGCCGCCACCCGCTGTCTCTTGGCGTCCTTTGGTTCATGCGACGGCCCTCATGCAGCCAAGCTCGCGCCAGGTGGCCAGCCGCGCGTGCGCGCGAATCCGGCCTTTCACGGCGAAGTTGTTTTCGAGCGCGCAGGACTTGGCTGACTCAGCTGTGCGAGCCCGTACATACATGACGTGCCGAGCGGTGGGCTTCTTCTCCGGGCCGGTCGTGAGCGTCACGGCCCATGCCTTGAATTCGCGCGTCGACCAGTAGGCGTGGCTCTCTTCTTCGTCGGGAAACAGAAACGTGGTCATGCGTGTGCGCTCTCTTCGTTGGTAATGGTCTGGTCGGTGGCGGAGTCCAGGGCGGAGCCGCCAATGCGGAGTGCGGCCTGCAGCTCGGCGCTGTGATCGAGGTCGCGGATGGCCTGATAGCGGCAAGCGTTGACGCGATCCTCGGCGCAGGCCTCGCGGTTGCCCCGCAGCAGCGCACGCGCGGCGTGCTCGGCAACGACCTGGTGCGCCGCGGCGCGGGCATGCAGCATCGCGGCGAAGTTGGCCACGTCGATGGGGTCGCCCTTGCATACGGCTTCGGCCATCATCTGGGCGAGTCGCTCCACCGAGCACTCCAGCGGGTTGTCCCAGCCCGCCCGGCCTTTGCTACGGCATGCGGCGAGCTTCGCCTTCATGGCGGTGGCGAGCTGGTCCACGGCAAGGTCATCCGTGTGTGGGCGGATCGAGCGGATAGCGCCGCGTGAGGGGGCGGCGAGGCGCAGGCCGTGATCGGCCGGAAGGCGCTCGCCAATGCTGGTGCCGAACCTCTCGGCGTTGCGGCGTGCCTTCGCGTTCATTGCGCGTCTCCTGCCTTGAGGTAGGGGCGAAGCAGGGCGGCATCTTCGGTGGTGGCTGGCATCGGTTCCACGTCATCGCGGCCGTCGACGGGGACGCCCACAAAGGTTACGGCTTCGTTGTGCGTCCAGACCGGGGTAAGCGTGCGCGTTTCTCCGGGGCGCAACGGTTCCTTCTCGTCGGGCTGGTAGCCGTACCACTCGCCGTCGAGCCAGTAGCCGTAAGGCTGCGCAATGCGCTCCTCCAGCTCGGCGCGCTCGAGCTGGGCGATCTCGCTTCGGATGACATTGAGCAGCGGCGCTACCGCGTGCGTGGCTAGCGCTTTGCGATCCATCCCGCGGCTGTGCAGGAGCATGGCGAACAAGCCAACATCGACGGCGTCGCTGTGGCCAATGCTCTCCACCAGGCGGCGCGCCAGTTCGTGATCGGGCAGGTCGTGCAGCGGCACGATGGACTTGGCAAGGCGCTCGGAAATAGCAGCGCCGAATGTCGACAGCAGGGTGATATTGCGAAGGTGTGTGGACATGGAATCCTCTTGCGGCGGCGGGGTCAGGCGGTGGTGAGATGCACGCCGAGGCGTCTGCGCTCTGCGGCGGTCTCGGCGCGGGCCATGACAAACGTGTCGTAGCGGCAGCGTTTGATGGCTGCCTCGATGAATGACGCGCCCGCAGCGAGCGTGGCGCGTTCCTGCTGGGTGATGTTGACGTCCGTCCCATCGGCGCAGCGATCCACGATGCTGCAAAGCGCGCGCTTGACTGAGCGGATGTAGGGATCAAACTCGGCGATTCCCTGGGCGTGAACAGCGCGTTCCGTGGTGGCAACCATGGTCACCACGGTGTTGTAACCATCGGCTGTTGGCGTGCGCAGAAAGCCGTCCAGGTGGACGTACCACTGCAGTTCGAGCTTGGCCGTGTTCTCCGCTGTCATCGGCACGCGGAGCTGGCGAGGTCGATAGGGCTTGTTGCGGGATTTGCGCATGGTTCAGCCCTCCATGAATTCAGCGTCGCCGACCAGCGCGTCGAGCGCATCGCAAGCCCGGCAGATGTCGAGCGCGGCGTTGATTTCGCGGTCGATGGGTCGCAGCTCAATGCCGTTGTCAGGGCCGAAGTTCGGCAGAGCCGGGTCGACCAGGTGCACGACGATGCCGCCGCGCACGCGCAACTCTTGGGCGTCTTCGGGGCCGGCGAGATCCAACACCAGGACGTGGTGGGCGCTGAGTTCGTCGACGAGAGCGTCAGTTACAGAGGGGGCGGCGACAAAGGCGTGCGTGCGCGCCAGATAGTCGGCGGCGAAAGCCCGGCCGGCACCGCGGCCGGTGAGTCCGATCAGCATGGTGGGTCCTTCAATCGAGGTCGTTGGCCTGGCGGCGCTTGAAGTCGTCGGCGGGTCGCGTGCGCCGGCGAGCGGCGCTGCGCTTCGTGGCCTCGGCCCGCAGGCGCGTCTTCACAGACGCGATCAGGGCGAGGCGGGTAGGGGTGTGTTCGAGCGCCTCCTCGGGGACGCCGCTCCACTTGAGGCGGCGAAACTCCTTCAGCAGGGCGACTTTTGAGAAAGGCAGCGGCGGCATGTGCCTAAGCCGCGCTGGGAGCGCTCTTGACGGCTGTGGGTGCGCGCTCGTCGTGTTCAAGAGCGCAGGCATGGACTGCGTAGACGGCCACCGCCAGGGCGGCGTGGGTAAGCCAATGTAGGCCACCATGAAAGCCGCGGCGGGCGGTCACGGTCTTGAGGCGATTCCTTCGGGTCATGAACTCTCCATCGAGGGGCACCTGCCGGTGCCGTCGATGGCGAGATTACCAAGTAGTAATATTACAGGTCAACACCGTTTGGTAATATTTTCGCCCGTGCGACGTCCTGGAGGCATTCTCCAAGCGCAGACGGTATTGGCCAGCTCCCTTGGTCAGGTCCGTTTTGAGGTGAAAAGCGGTGCTCCGCGGCCGGCTCTACTGGGCGGCTAATGCGGGCCGCTTAAGGGACGGTGTGCCCTGCGAGTTACAGCTCAAGTGTGGCGGTCATGATGACGCCACAAATGTGATCGTCCTTTTGCAGGCGCAAAAAGCGGTTGGGCCACTCCGGATTGAGGGCCTCGAGAAAGAGCTCCCCGTCGACCAGGGTCAGCTTTTTGAACGTTGCCTCGTTGCCGTTCCGGCGCACGATGACGAACTTGCCAGGCTGTGCTTCGACGTCCGGATTGACGAAGAGCAGCATGCCTTCCGGGAACGACGGCGACTGACCCGCCGGCGCTGTCATTGAGTAGCCCTTGACTCTCAAAACGAAGCCTTGCGGCCCGAGATCCTTATGGCAGTAGTGATAGGCCTGCGCAGTAGCAGGTTCAAAGTTATCCGCGATTTCTGTCCACATCCCCGCTTGTACCCATGATATCTCGGGGTATGCCCGGGACCTCATGTCAGGTCCGGTTTCGAAGTTGTTCCCGAGAGAAGGGAAATTGTAAGCGTCTGCCGGAGAGTCCGCACTTCCAAAAAGCGGCAAGTCTCCGCTCCCGGTTGCCTGATCGAGCCAGCCGGGAGGGATGTGCGCCAACTCCTCAATACGTCGCGCCTTCTTCTCGCCAAAGCTCTTGCTGCCGCGCGAAAGGCCGGAAATTTCCCCCTGATTCATGCCGGTCTGCCGGATGAATTCAGCCTGGGTGCCGTACTTCTGCGAGATCAGGAGTTGAAGGCGCTGGCGCCGGATGTCAACGATGGTCATAGGCCACAATTATCCCTACCAATTACTTTAAGGTAAAACACCAAAGAGTGTTGTTCGGAAATTACAATATGGTAATATCCGGCGTCATGGACAAGCTACTGGCCTACCTGAACAGCCTCGATAGGGCGCAGCGCGCTGCCTTCTGTAACGCGCTGGGAACCTCTGAGGGCTACCTGCGCAAAGCGATTAGCGCGGGCGGGAGATTCAAGTGCGAACTGTGTGTGTTGATTGAGCGACACGCGGAGGGGCGGGTCACGCGCAAGGATTTACGGGCCGATTGGCCGCGAGCCTGGCCAGAGCTTTTCTATGTCGAGCCGCGGCTCTGGCTCATTCCTGTCGAGGAATGGCTGAGGCTATTGGCAAGCTAAGGGCCGCACCATGCGCGACGCGGAAGCGCGCCGAATGACGTCGAGGGGTACTCCGCCGCCTCTCGACGGTATTCAAACGGCGAAGAAATTTGGGCTTGGGTTGGAACACGTTTTCTTCCTGAGCGCGCGGTCGTAGCGCCGCGCTTTGACGAAGAGTATCCGATTGTGCTGCTTAAGCGACACGATCAATTTTGCGGGGGGTTACCGTGACTTACGAGTATTCCGACATCGATCCATTGGAGTCGATGTACAACTTGGCGCGCCGCTACCCCGGCAGCGTCGAGGGATTGGCGGTGGCGCTGGGTCGGCGCATGGACAAGCACGTGGATCCTTCGGTCCTGCGCAACAAGCTGCGGCCGAACATCTATTCTCATTTCCTCACTGCCGAGGAATTCAGCCTCATCATGGAGTTGTGCCAGGAGGCCAACGTACTGCGGCCGTTCGCCCCGTTGCAAGCGATGAATCTGCGGCACGGCATGGTGGCGGTTGACATTCCCGCAGGGCCTACGGCAACGCAGGACATCATCCGAAAAGTCGGCGTCCTCTCGAAAGAATTCGCGGAGTTGGTGGCCGTGGTCATGGAAGACGCGAGCGATGGCGTCATTGATGCGAAGGAGTGCGAGCGCATCAAGAAAGAGGCGTTTGACGTCATGCAAGCGGTGGTGCAACTGACAACGGCTGTCGAGGCCGCGCAGGTCCAGCAGCCGGGGGCGCGCGACGAATGACCCGGGTTGATCTGTTGCCGGCCTCGCTGTCCTCGGCGCAGGCCGGGCGCCAGCGTGCGCTGTTGCGCAAGCGCAAGCCTCTCACGCGGCGCGAGTTGCTCTCTGTCTTTGCGCGCATCAGAAAGCGCATCCTCAAGGGTGGCGAGCCTTTCGGCGTCTTTGCGATCAAGCATGGTCGTGGCCGCGTCTTTCGTCTCATCAGCATCCGGCATGCCGACTACGAGGCGCAGTTGCGCGTCGACAAGGCCATGCAGCATTGGGTCGCCACCTACGACGGCAGCGCAGATCTTGCGCTCGTGTGGGACGACCTGTGCGATTTCGACAAGCCGCTAGCCGCGGCAAACAATGCCATGGCGGCGCAAGTCCGCCAGTAAGACCTCATCATGTCTGCTACTTCAATCAAGCTCACTATCGCCGAGTTGCAGGCTCTCGCCGGCGCCGGCGCGGATGCCGTCAATGTCTACGTCATGGGGATTCGCCCGCGCATGGACTACCGCACGGGTGTGGTGGGCCGTACTGTCGCGATCTCCTACCAGGCAATCAAGGAATGGACCGAGCGCCTTGCGCGGCCTGGCGTGCGTTTCTTCGCGTATAGCCGGGATCAGATTCGCCGTCTCGTGGACCAGCTGGTGAACCTTGGCCTGGTGCGAAAGGAGGGCGGCCATCGTGAGCTGGTCCTGCGTTGCCTCCTCGCTGACACGGATAATTGCGCGCAAAAAAAAGCCGCCAAGGGTTCGCCATACCCGGCAGGTGCCAGCCAAGCCAGTCAGGACAAGGGAAAACAGGCTGTCGGGAAAACAGCCCGAACCGCGAAAGCCGCCCCACATCCGGAGTCCGGATTAAAAGCCTCTTCCCCTACCCCTTCTCGCCTACGGCGCGAAAGGGATGGAAAGGCCATCGACCCTCACGCACCTACGGTGCGAGAGGACGATAAAACCCAAGGCGGCGAAACACAGGCCGGGTCAGAAGCGCAGCGGCTCTCAGAGGAACGCCACGAGCCGGCAAAGCGCGGTGGGAAAGGGCCTGCGGCCCCGAAATCAGAGAAGGGGGCTAGGTCCCTCGTTCGGTGGCAGGCGCATCTGGCGTGGCCGGTGGACATGACGGGCCAGCAGCGGGCCTACCTTGCACGAAGGCTGCGCCCGCTAGGCGCGAAGCTCGGCCAGCTTGTTTTGGACGAGTGGCGGGGCGAGTGTGCGACCGGCGGCATCCGCGCGCCGTGGCGCTATCTCAGCTGGCTGATCACGCAGGCGCAGCTGGACGGCTGGGAGCCGGTCCACGCAGCGGAGGTGGCAAGGAGGCGTGAGTTGGCGCGGTTGAATCACGCTGCAAACGAGGCGGTGCACGCGGCCAAGGTGGCGAGCGTGCCGCCGCTGCCGCTGCCTCGCGGGAGGCTGGCAACGCTCGTCGCGCCGCCGCCGAGCAAGCGAGCAAACTGGAGCAGGGCATGATGGTAAAGCGCGCAGAATCGGGTACGGGCAACGAGCCACCGGCATGGGTGGTGGAGCGGCTGGAGTCGTGGGGCGAGTGGGCGTCGAGCGGTGGCCAGCGCAACGGCTATGGCGCAAGCTGTCTCACCCTTGAGGAGATCCGTTCCATGCCGGTGCGCGCCTACGTGCCGGTGTCGGAGCCGGTGTGCGACCTCACGCACGAGGCGCTGCGCAAGATGCCGCTGGAGTGGTTCCAGTTGGCCGGCAAGGTCTACATTGAGCGCATGCCCGTGCGGCTCGCTGCGGAAGAACTCGGCATGAGCCGCGCCAAGGCATTTCGCGTGCATTTGCTGGTTTTCAAAGCGCTCGAATTTTTCATTAAGAATCCGAGGGTTAAGGACCCACCCTTGCACCTGCTCTTGAAATCGTGAGATTCCTTAGGTAGATTTCGGCTACGCTGTGGTTTCAGTGCGTGCAGCGAAACAAGCCCGATCCGGTTCTTACCTGGTCGGGCTTTTTGCTTTCCGGGCGAGTGGGGGCTCCGAACGGTAAGCACGCAGGCGCACTGTTGTCGTGGTGTCTCCTTGGCCCGCCGAAAGCGGGCCTTTTCGTTGGGCCGGTCGTGCATGGTTGCGACCGGCCCAATCTTTTTGGGGTGTTCATGGAGCGTAAAGACTGGCGCCGCATGTACGGCACCAAGCAATGGTTTCGGCTCCGGCACCACCAATTGAAAGATCACCCGTGGTGTGCGTTCTGCGCGCAGGTTGGGCGCCGATCGTTGGCCACCATCGTCGACCACAAGACGCCGCATCGTGGCGACGAACAGTTGTTCTACGACGAGCGGAACCTGCAGTCGCTGTGCAAGCCCTGTCATGACGGCGCGAAGCAGCAGCTGGAGAAGAGCGGGACGCTGCGGGGCTGCGGTGTCGACGGCCTGCCGCTGGACGGCAATCACCACTGGAACCGAGGGGGCTAGGCCCCGTTTTGGTGCCTCCCGAGGGGGTGGGGGGGTAAAAAACTTTTGGCGCCGCCCCTTCCACACCGCGTGCCTCCCTTTCTTTGTACGACCGGGAAATATGGGAGGGGGGTATAGCAAACAGGGGAGGTAGCGATGGCTGGAAATTCAAACTCCGGGCGCAAGGCGTTGCCCGCGACGGTGCATCTGATCCAGGGCAACCGAAGCAAAAAACCGCTGAGCGAAATCACGCAGTCCGGCGTGCAGTGGGAACTGGTGGCGGATGCGCCCGAATGTCCCGAGGTGCTCGACGATGCGGCGCGCGAAGTGTGGGACGAGCTGGCGCCGGACCTCTACATGCTCGGCCTCATCAACAAGCTCGACCAGGGCGAGCTGGCCGTGTACTGCCAGGCGTATGCCGACTGGAAGCACGCCCGCGGCATGATCCAAGAGGTGAAGAACAGCGCGCGCGGCAAGTCGGCGAAGCGGGACGCGGGCTACATCGAGTCCACGCCGAGCGGCTACAAGCAAATCAGCGTCTGGATGCAGATCGCCAACCGAGCGGAAGAGCGCATGCGCTCCTCCGGCGCGTTGTTCGGCCTCAACCCTTCGGCGCGTGCGCGCGTGCAGCTGCCGGCGGGCGGCCAAGGGGAGTTGTTCCGTGGTGACGAAAGGGAAAAAGCCAGCAAGTACTTCGGTGGATGATGACCGCACGACCGCATACGCGCATGCGGTCGTGGCCGGTGAGATCCTGGCTGGGCCGCATGTGCGCGCCGCGTGCTCGCGGCATTTGCGCGACCTGGTGGAGGGGCCGGCTCGCGGGCTGGTGTGGGATCTCGCCGCGGCCCAGCGCGCCATCGGCTTCTTCGAGGATGTACTCTGCCTGAACGGTGGCGATTACGAAGGCAAGCCGTTCGACGTACAGCCGTGGCAAGCGTTCATCATCGGCTCGCTGTTTGGCTGGAAGGGGTCCGATGGTTACCGGCGTTTCCGCGTCGCCTACGTCGAAACGGCAAAGGGCAGCGGCAAGTCACCGCTGGCCGCTGGCATCGGGCTCTATGGGCTGACCTCCGATGGTGAATCGCGCGCCGAGATCTACGCGGCGGCGACGAAAAAGGACCAGGCGCAGATCCTGTTCCGCGATGCGGTGGCCATGGTCGACCAGTCGCCGCTCCTGGCCAGTCGGATCGAAAAGTCCGGCGGCGCCATGCGGGAATTCAACCTCTCGTATCTGCCCACGTCGTCATTCTTCCGGCCGGTCAGCGCCGACGATGGCCAGTCGGGGCCGCGCCCGCATATCGCGCTGCTCGACGAGGTGCACGAACACAAGGGTCCGCACGTCGTCGAAATGCTGCGGGCCGGCACGAAGAGTCGGCGCCAGGCGCTGATCTTCATGATCACCAATAGCGGCACCGACAAGCGCACGGTGTGCTGGGATTACCACGACTACGGCGCCAAGGTCAGTGCCGGCTCGTTGTCCGACGACAGCTTCTTCGCGTTCATCTGTGCGCTCGATGAGGGCGACGATCCGTTCAAGGATGAGGCGTGCTGGGGCAAAGCCAATCCCAGCCTCGCGTATGGCATCCCGGGCATGAAGTACCTGCGCGAACAGGTGACGCAGGCGCGCGGCATGCCGTCCAAAGAGGCGACCGTGCGGCGCCTTTGCTTCTGTGAATGGACGGAGGCCGCTTCGCCGTGGATTGGTGCCGATCTGTGGTTTGCCTGCCAGCCCAAGCCGCCGCCGACGCTTGCGTCGCTCTACGGTCGCTCCGGCGTCGCCGGACTGGACCTCTCCAGCACGCAGGATTTGACCTCGCTCGTCGTGGCGCTGGACCCGACCGACGATGACCCGATCGCGCGGATCATCCCGTACTTCTGGCTTCCGGGTGATGGTCTCCACGAAAAGGCCGAGCGCGATCGCGTGCCGTATCTGGCCTGGCGGGATGCTGGGTATCTAGAGGCGGTGCCGGGCCGCGCCATCAACAAGCTGTTTGTGCTGCGCCGGCTCGCCGAGGTCAGTGCGATGTTCGATCTGCGCGAGATCGCGGCGGATCGGTGGCGTGTCGAGGATTACGAGGCGCTCATCGAGCAGGAGGGGCTGAGCCTGCCGCCGTTCTACAAGTTCGGGCAGGGCTTCAAAGACATGGGGCCGGCTGTCGACGAGTTCGAGCGGCTTCTGCTCGACCAGCTGCTGGCGCACGACGGGAATCCGGTGATGACATGGAACGCCGCGAATGCGGTCACCGAGGAAGACCCGGCGGGCAACCGGAAGTTGTCAAAGCAGCGCGCGACCGGGCGCATCGACGGCATCGTGGCCGGCGTGATGGCTGTCGGCCGACTCGTCGGTGTGACGGAATCCAACGAAATTGAGAGCGGCTACGCCACCTTGGACTGATATGGGCTTCTTTGACTTTTTGCGCGGCGCCAGCGTGGCGTCAGATTCCCCGCCGGCCGACGAGCCGCCGGCGGGGCGGGTGGAGCCGACCTTTCACAATCAGTCGGTCATCGTTCAATCGTCGGACCCGACGCTCATGGAGTACTTTGGCGGCGGCGGGCAACCCTCGGCGGCGGGTAAGGCCGTGACCGAAGACACGGCCGCGCGCGTGGCGATGGTGTTCGCCTGCACGCGGCTCATTGCCGGCGCCATGGCGTCCCTGCCTCTGCATTTTTACGAGCGCACCGCCGGCGGCGGGCGGCAGCGATGGGAGACGCCGCTGTGGTGGCTCTTCAACGAGCAGCCCACGCCGCGCTTCTCGGCCGCGACGTTCTGGGAGTACATCATCAAGTCGATTCTGTTCCACGGGGACGGCTTCGCCACCCTGCGGCGCAACAGCGCCGGCACGCCGGTTCAGGTCGTGCCGCATCATCCGGCTGATGTGCTGGTCGAGCGCAAGGGAGACCGGCTCGCGTACTACGTGCAGGATCTGGGCGTGCGCCGCGGCTACGACCAGGACGACGTGCTGCATTTCCCCGGCTTCGGCTTTGACGGGCGCCGAAGTCTCTCGGTGATCCAGTACGCGGCCAAGCAGCAAATCGGTTTCAACCTGACCACGGACGAATTCCGTGGGCGGTTCATGAGTCAGGGGCTGCACACGCCATTCTTCTTTCAGACCGACAAGAAGATGGATCCGGACAAGCGCGAAATGATGCGCAGCGAGTTTGAGCGCAAGTATCGCGGCTACCAGAACGTCGGGGCGCCCATGGTGCTCACCGAGGGCGTGACGCTCAAGACCATCCAGATGTCGATGGCCGACGCGCAGCTCATCGAGCAGCTGAAGATGTCCAACGCCGACATCTGCCGCTCGTTCGGCGTGCCGCCCTTTATGGTCGGCGATCCGGAAGGGGCCACCAACTGGGGCAGTGGGATCGAGCAGCAGGGGATCGGCTTCGTCATGTACACCCTGCAGCCCTACACCAATCGGAACGAGCAGGAAGTCAATCGCAAGCTCTTCCGCACCAGCAAGTACTTCGGTGAATTCAATGTCGATGGCCTGCGCCGTGGCGATCAGAAAAGCCGTGCCGAATTCTTTAAGACCGCGCTCGGTGGTACGCAATCACCAGGCTGGATGGTGCCGAACGAAGTCCGCGCGATCGAGAACATGCCGCCCATCGTGGGTGGCGACAAGCTCTTTGCCCCTGTGGCGAAACCCAACGGAGATAAGCCAAATGAAGGCACTCAAGAACCGGCTTAGTCAGCTGCTGCGTAACGAAGCCAAAGCCGGCCCAGGCATTCGCGCCGAGGGCGACACGCTGTATCTGTACGACGTGATCGGCGACTGGGGCGTGCCCGCTGATGGGTTCGCCAAGGCGCTGGCCGCCATGACGGCCGACGTGGTGCATCTGCGCATCAATTCGCCCGGCGGCGATGTGATGGACGGGCGCGCCATGGCCACCGCGATCGCCAACTATCCGGGCAAGGTCATCGCGCACATCGACGGGATCGCCGCCAGCGCGGCCACCTACGTTGCCCTGGCCGCCAGCGAGGTCGAGATCAGCGAGGGCGCGTTCTTCATGATCCACAACGCCTGGGCGGTGGCCATCGGCAACAAGGCGTCCATGACGGAAATGGCTGCGCTGCTCGATAAGGTCGACGGCACCATCGTGGCCGACTACAAGCGCAAGACGGGCAAAGACGAGGCCCAGATCGTCGCGTGGATGGCCGCCGAAACGTGGTTCACCGCCGATGAGGCCAAAGAACATGGCTTCGTCGACCGCGTCGTGCCCGCGGCGAAGTCGGGCGGCGACGCCAAGGCATGGAACCTCGCCGCCTACCAGAACGCACCGGCAGCGCTCACTGCGCCGCCGGCCAACGAGCCGGACCTTGCCGAGATCGCCGCCAGCAACGCGCGGCGACTTCGGTTGCTCGAAGCCGCGTAACGCCTCTCGCGTTGCCAAACCGCCCGCCCTGGGAAACCACGGCGGGCTTTTTCATTTCCATCTCTGGAGAACACATGATCCAAGCACTGCGCGAGAAGAAAGCGGCACTGGCCCGCGACGCTCGCAACATCCTGGCCAGCAAGGGCGACGCCAAATGGTCCACCGATGACCAGAAGAAATACGATGACCTGCTGGCGCAGATCGAGGCCGTGAATGCCGAGATCGAGAACCACCAGCGGCTGCTGGACATCGAGGCCGACAACGCCTTTAACGAGATCACCGGCCAAGAGCCCGGCCGTGGCGGTGCTGCGCCGCCGGCAGCGGCGGTCGACCCGCAAACCGCCAAGGCACGTGCGCTCTTCGACAAGTGGCTGCGCAATGGTCCGACCGCGCTGACGTCTGACGAATGGCAGCTGGTGCGCAACACCATGTCCACCACCACGCCCGCCGAAGGTGGCTACACCGTGCAAACCGACGTGGCAACCCGCTTCATCGATGCGATGTCGGCTTATGGTGGCATGCGCGATGTGGCGGAGACCATCCGCACGGCTACCGGCAACCCGATGGGCTTTCCGACCACGGACGGCACCACCGAGGAAGGCGAAATCGTCCCCGAGAACACCCAGGCGGGCACGGCCGACATTTCCTTCGGCACGCGACCGCTCAACGTGTACATGTTCGGCTCCAAGATCATCACGGTGCCGATCCAGCTGCTGCAGGACAGCACGCTGAATATCGAGTCGCTGGCGTTCAATCGCATGGCCACCCGCATCTCGCGCGCGGCCAACCGCAAGTTCACGGTGGGTACCGGCACCGGCGAGCCGACGGGCCTGATCACGGCGGCCGCGGTGGGCAAGACCGGCGCCACGGGCAGCACCACCTCGGTGGGCTTCGATGACCTGGTTGACCTGCAGGAGTCGGTCGACGAGGCGTACCAGGCCGGCGCCCGCTGGATGTTCGCGCAGAGCACCCGCAAGGTGGTGCGCAAGCTCAAGGACGCCAACGGTCGCCCGATCTGGACGCCCGGTTACGAGGGCGGCATCACCAAGGGCGCGCCCGACGAGCTGCTCGGCAAGCCTGTGACCCTCAATAGCCACGTACCCGCGATGGCGGCGAACGCGAAATCGATCTCGTACGGCCAGCACGACAAGTACATGATCCGCGACGCGCTCGAGGTGACGCTGTTCCGCTTTGCCGATTCTGCCTATGCGTCGAAAGGTCAAGTTGGCTTCCTGGCCTGGGCGCGCAGCGGCGGCAACCTGATGGACCTGTTGGCCGTCAAGGCCTACCAGAACTCGGCCACCTAAGCCGAGGCGATCGCGCTGGATGGCCCGGCTGGGCCGTCCCTACCAACCCAGCTTTAGGAGTCGCAATGAGCGATCTAACCAACGAAGACAACGGCGGTACCGTGGGCGGTGTCGAGGATAACGGCGCCGAGGCGGCGCGCATCGCCGCGGAGCAGGCTGCTGCAGCGGAGGCTGCAGCCAAGAAGGCGGACAGGGCTGCGGTGCCCGTCAAGGCACGCGTGCTGGTGGACTGCGAGCACGGTGCGCCCAATCAGGTGGTGACGCTGCCCAAGGCCGTCGCTCTCGCGGCAGAGAAGGCCGGCGTGGTCGACACCGCGAAAGAGGCGGTCGCCTACGCCGAGTCGATCGCCCAGGGCTGACCATGCGTTACGAGACCGTGACGGAGCCTGCCGACGAGCCGGTCTCGCTGGCGCAGGCCATGGAGCAGGCGAGGATCGACGGCATCGACGCTGATCCCAACCTGCAGGCTCGGCTCGCGGGTGTTCGGCGGGCGACCGAAACCTACCTGCGTCGGCCGCTGCGTGCACAGCAATATCGGGCGCTGCTCGACGATGACGAGCAGCTCGGCGAGATCCTGGTGCGCGGCTACGGGCCCGCGACGGTCACGTCGGTCTCGTATCTCGACGCCAGCGGCGCGCGGCAGACCGTGCCGCTGCTGGCGTACCGCACCGAGGAGGTCGCGCGCGGGCTGCTGGTGCGGCCCGTCAAGGCGTGGCCGGCGGGATCCGGCTTCCAGATCGAGTTCGATGTGGGCTTCGCGACCGTGCCCGAGGACATCTGCCTGGCGATCCTCATGCTGTTCGCCGAGCTGTATGCCAAGCGCGAGGTGTCGGCCACCACCTTGTCCGAGTCCGATTTCAACATGTACGACTGGCTGCTGGCGGATTACCGCTGCGGCATTGGGCTCTAGGAGGGGCGATGCTCAGTGAAGTCACCATTTTGCGGGAGCCCGGCGCAGGGGAGCTGGATCGGCGGGTGCAGATCCGCCGGCGGCTGGATCTGCCGGTCGGCGTCGTCGACGTGGAGCAGACCTTTCCGGCCACGATGCCGCGCTGGGCCAAGGTCGTGCCCGTCAGCGCGGCGACGTACATGGAAAGCGCCGCCACCGACTCGGCCGTCACGCATCGCGTGATCGTCCGCTACCTCGATGGGCTCACCGACGCGCACGAAGTCGTACACGGTGACGCGGTCTACCGGGTCAAGCGCGCGGCCCATATGAACGGCGCCAAGCGCTTCACCATGATCGAGGTGGAGGAGCTGCGCCATGGCTAAGTCCGGCTTTTATGTGCACGTCGAAGGCTTCGAGGGATTTGATCGCTCGATCGACTTCGACAAGAAGCAGATTCGGCGCGCCATGCGCCAAGCGGGCGCCCTGGTCGTGAAAGATGCCCGTGGCCGCGTGACGAAGCAGGGCGCATCCAAAGGGGGCGGCTACCCGTCCAGGCGGACGGGGCGCCTGGCCAAGTCCATCCGGGCCAAGGTCAGCCGATCCGGCTTTCTGGTGCGCATCGAGCCAAAGACCGGCAAGGACGTGCCGGCGAGCGATCCCTACTTCGCCTATCTGTATTACGGCGTCCGCAGGGGTGCGACCAGGCGAAAGGACCACAAGGCCCAGTCCAGCGGCCCGTACCGCGTCCAGCCCCGTGCCAACTACATGGCGGATGCCTTGGAAGCCCAGGCGGGGCCGGTGCGGAATCTCTTGAGTGCTGCGCTCGCGGCTGGTCTGCGGGTGAAGTGACAACGCCACAACCTCTCACCAGCCCCGCCGCGCGCGGGGCTTTTTCTTGCCATGAAACTCTCCCCGGTAATCGACCAGCTACGCCGTTACGCGCCGACGTTTGGCGGCCGCGTGGCCGGTGGCTTGGAGTTCGAAGTGGTGCGCGACAGCGCGCTGCTGTCGATGCCGGCCGCCTATGTCGTGATGACGGCCGACGATCCCGGTGACAACGCCGAGCAGACCGGCATCCGCCAGGCCATCGTCGACGAGTTCGACGTGGTGGTGGCGCTCAAGACGGGCGACGAGCGTGGTCAGTCCGTCGCCGATCCACTGCATGACATCCGCGCCGAGCTGCTGCGCGCGCTGGCCGGCTGGAAGCCGTCCGACGACTACGAACGCGTCATGTACGACGGCGGCCAGCTGCTGCTGATCGACCGTGGCCGGGTGTTGTACCGCTTCACGTTTCGGTGCGAGTGGACCCTGGGCCATGGGAGTGCGCCGGAAACCTTCGAGGAGCTGGAGTTGGCGGGCCTGCCTCCTATTGAGGGCATCACGATCAATCTCGACGCCATCGACCCGATGGCGGATCCCAACCTGAACAAGCCCGGCCCCGATGGCCGGATCGAAACCGTGCTCCGCGTGGAGCTAGACGAAGGATGACCATGAACGCTGACCGCAAGACGGTCCACGTGACCCCGGCTGAGGGGCGCGTGGTGCCGGATCCGCAATACCGCGACAACCTGCCGCCCGAGGGGCGCGCCGTGGTCCGCACTCCTTACTGGGTGCGTCGCATCAACGATGGCGACGTGACGATCGAGGGCGAGCCGGGGGCCGCCGTCGAAAGCGTGGCCGAAGTCCAGGGCCAAGCCAGTGAGGCCGAAGTGGCCCCGGCCGGCAAGACGGGTAAGGGGGGCAAGTAATGTCCGTGCCATTCAGCAACATTCCGAACGACCTCCGCGTCCCGCTGTTCTTCGCCGAGGTCGACAACTCGCAGGCCGGCGGCGGCTCCGCCACAATGAAGCGCCTGCTGATCGGGCAGGCCAGCGACGACGCGACGGGGGTGGCCGGCAAGCTGTATCTGGCGACGCGCCAGGCGGACGTCGATGCGATCACGGGCGAGGGCTCCATGCTCTCCGCCATGTACCGCAAATTCCGCCTCGGCGATCCGATGGGGCAGATCTGGATGCTCCCGGTCAAGCTGGCGTCCGGCGTGGCCGCGACGGGCAAGTTCGCGATCGCCGGCACTGCCACCGAGGCGGGCATCCTGTCGGTGTATGTCGCGGGCCGCCGGCTGCAGGTGACGGTGGCCAGTGGCATGGCAGCAGCGGCCGTCGCCACTGCGCTGGCCAACGCCATCAACGCGGCGCTCAACATGCCCGCCAAGGCAGTGGCGGCGACCGCCGACGTGACAGTCACCTGTAAGTGGAAGGGTGCCACCGGCAACGACATCCGTCTGGAGATGAACCGCGCCGGCCTGACCAATGGCGAGCGCACGCCGGCGGGCCTGACCGTCACGGTGACGGCGATGGCGTCAGGTGCCGGCAATCCGGACATGGACGCGGTGCTGGCGGGGGCGGGTGACGAAGAGTTCGAGTTCGTCTGCCAACCGTGGACCGACTCCACCACACTGAATGCCTGCGCGGACTGGATGAGCGACATCTCCGGGCGCTGGGCATGGATGGCGCAACTCTACGGCCACGTCTACACGGCGATTCGTGGCGCGGTCGGCGCGCTGGTTGCGGCCGGTTCGGTGCGCAATGATCAGCACATGACCATGGGCGGCATCGAGGCCAATGTGGCCTCGCCCGTATGGGAAGTGGCGGCGGCGTTCGTCGCGCGCCAGGCGGTGTTTATCTCGGCGGACGTGGCTCGCCCCACGCAAACCGGCCAGCTGCTTGGCATCGACGCGGCGCCGGCCGGCGAGCGGTTCCTGTTGCAGGAGCGTCAGGCGCTGCTCAACAATGGCATCGCCACCTTTGCCTCGGGCGATGGCACCCTGCGCATCGAGCGCGCCATCACGACGTACCAGAAGAACGCCTACGGGCAGGCCGACGACTCGTATCTCGACAGCGAGACGATGCACACCACGGCCTACGTGGTGCGCTACCTGCGCTCAATCGTCACCAGCAAGTTCGGGCGTCACAAGCTGGCCAACGATGGCACGCGGTTCGGGGAAGGGCAGGCCATCGTCACCCCGTCCATCATCCGCAACGAGCTGATCGCCGCGTACATGCGGCTGGAGCGTGACGGCATCGTGGAGAACGCCGATCTCTTCGCGCAGTACCTGGTGGTGGAACGTGACGCGAACAATTCGAACCGGGTCAACGTGCTGTTCCCGCCGGACTATGTGAACCAGCTGCGTGTCTTCGCGCTGCTCAACCAGTTCCGCCTGCAGTACCCCGACCAGGCCGCCGCGTAAGCACCGGCTGTCTCAACCTCGCGGCCCGCCATCGTGCGGGCCGTTTGCATTTTAGGAGACCGATATGGGTCAAAAAATTGCCGGTACCGTCTACGTCAAGGCGGACGGTACGCAGTTCGATTGCCAGGGCGCGGGCGAGGCGCCCATCACGAAGTACAAGCGCGAAAGCATCCGCCCCGGGATGATCAAAGAGGAGGATCTGGTCCCCTACATCAAGGCGGACATGTCGTTCACCAAGGACTTCCCGCTCACCAAGCTGCAGGACGCGATCGACATGGTGGTCACGATCGAGTTCAAGAACGGAAAGACTTACGTGCTCACCGGCGCTTACGTGGTCGGCGAGCCGTCCGCTGCTGGCGATGACGGCAAGGTGTCGCTCGAGTTCAATGGCGTGGAGGGCAAGTGGCAATGACGACAACCACCATCAAGCTCACCAAGCCCGTCAACGCGCACGGTGAGGCGATCGACGAGATCGTGCTGCGCGAGCCCAAGCCGGCCGACGCCCGGGTCATCAAGGCCATGCCGTACTGGATCGACAAAGACGAGAACGTGCAGCTCAACCCGACCGCCGCGGCGCAGTACCTGGTCAAGTGCGGCGGCATTCCGATGTCGGCTGTCGACGAACTCGATCTGTCCGATTTCAATGCGCTGTGCTGGGCGGTCGCCGGTTTTTTCTTCAAGGGCAAGTCACCGACGCCGACGACCTGATCCGCGTCGCGTACGACCTTGCCAGCTTCTGGAAGGTGGATCCCGAGGTGGTGCTCGACCGGCCGGTCAGCATCATCGCGGAGCAGTACGACCACGCCATGCGCATCAACCGGCAAAGCGTGCCGGACACGGAGTAGGGGATGGCCGATAAGTTTCAACTCAAGGCGCTGATCACCGGCGTCGACAAGCTGTCGCCCACGCTGGCAGGCATCCGCAAGAACCTCGCTGGTTTCCGGAAGGGGCTCAAGGCCGATGGCATGGGCAGCCTTTCGTTCGGCGACGTGCTGGCGGGTGGCGTCCTGGCGGCGCCGGTGATCGCCGCGACCAGGGCGGCGATCGACTTCGAATCGGCGATGGCCGACGTGCGCAAGGTGGTCAACTTCGAGACGCCGGGCGAATTCAAGGAAATGGGGCAGGACATCGTCAACATGTCCAAGCGCCTGCCGATGGCCGCCAAGGACATCGCGGCCATCACCGCCGCCGGCGGCCAGGCCGGATTCGCCAAGTCTCACGAGGAGCTGCTGCAGTTCTCCGAGGACGCCGTCAAGATGGGCGTGGCGTTCGACCAGAGCGCTGCGACGGCCGGCGAGATGATGGCCACCTGGCGCACGTCGTTCAAGCTGGGGCAGACCGAGGTGGTCACGCTGGCCGACCAGATCAACTACCTCGGCAACACGGGGCCGGCCAAGGCGAACAAGATCTCCGAGATCGTGACGCGGATCGGCCCCCTGGGCGAGGTGGCCGGCTTCGCGGCCAGCCAGATCGCCGCCATGGGTGCAACGCTGGCGGGCATGGGGGTGCAGGAGGAGATCGCCGCGACTGGCATCAAGAACATGATGCTCACGCTCACCTCGGGCACCAGTGCGACGAAAGAGCAGCAGCAGACGTTCAAGGCGCTGCGACTCGATGCCAAGCGGCTCGCCGTAGATATGCAGAAGGACGCGCAGGGCACGATGCTGCGCGTGCTGACGGCCATCGGCAAGGTGGACAAGTCGAAGCAGGCATCGGTGCTCGACGGGCTGTTCGGCAAGGAATCCATCGGGGCGATCGCGCCGCTGCTCACCAACATGGATCTGCTCAAGGCCAACTTCGAGAAGGTGGGTGACGCCTCGAAGTACGCCGGCTCGATGCAGGCCGAATACGCGGCCCGCGCGGACACCACGGCGAACAACATGCAGTTGATGCAGAACCGGGTCGCCGGTGTCGGCATCGCGGTCGGCAACATCCTGCTGCCGCCACTCAATAACTTCCTCGCGGTGGCTGGCCCGCTGGTCGATGGCGTGGCTGCATTCGCCAATGCCAGCCCGGGCGTGATTCAGGGCGTCCTGGGCGCTGCTGCGGGCCTCTTGGTGCTCAAGCTGGCGGTGGTGGGGGTGTCGGGCGCCATGGCGCTGCTTAACGGCATCCTGAGTCTGTCTCCGGTCGGCCTGGTGGTGCGCGGCATCGCGCTGGCGGCTGGCCTGTTGATCGCCAACTGGTCGACGGTGGCGCCGTTCTTCGCGGGCATCTGGTCGGCGATCAAGGGTTACGCCGAGGTCGCATGGGGCTGGATCAAGGTCGCGCTGGACTGGACCGTGCTGGCGCCGATCATCCGCAACTGGGAGCCGATCAAGGAGTTCTTCGGCGCGCTTTGGGGCGCGGTGGTAGCGGTCACTGGCGTCGCGTGGCAGGGCATCAAAGCCCTGTTCTACAACTTCACGCCCCTCGGTCTGATCATTTCCAACTGGGAGCCCATCGTCGCGTGGTTCCGCGGCCTGTGGGACCGGGTCCGGCCGTACATCGAGCCGCTGATGAGCGGCGCGCAGTGGGTCGGTCAGAAGGTCGGCGCGCTGTTCCAGGACTCGCGCCCGGCCGCCACCGAGGCACTCGGCAACGGGGTGCGCTCCGGCACGCAGGGCTTGCGGGACTGGACGGCATCCCTGTCTGGGCAGACGGCCCAGGCGCAGCAGCTGCGCGGCGACATGGTGGTGCGGTTCGAGAACGCGCCGCCGGGCACCCGTGTCGATCCAGGCAATACCAATCAGCCGGGGCTCACCATGACCCCGCGCGTCGGCTTCCGGTCGCTGTCCGGGGCATCCTAAAGGAGAAAGCATGGCCAGCTGGCGCGACAAGTTGCGCCCGGCGTCATTCCGCGGCGTCCCGTTCCAGGTGGATGGGGACAAGGTGCCCGTGGGGCGACGCACGGTCACGCACGAATACCCGGGCAAGAACGTGCCCTATGTCGAGGACATGGGGCGGGCAACGCGGGCGTACAAGGTCACCGCCTTCGTCATCGGCGCGGACTATATGGACAAGCGCGATGCCCTGCTCAAGGCGCTTGAGCAGGAGGGGCCTGGCGAGCTGGTGCATCCGTGGCTGGGCACGATGCAGGTCGCGGCGGGTGAGGGCGAAATGTCCCACGCTTACGCCGAGGGCGGCATGGCCCGCTTCGATCTGACCTTCACCGAGTCGAGCGAGCTGCTCAACCCGACCGCCAAGGTCAACACCGGCAAGGCGGCCTCCGCTGCCGGCGCGGCGCTGGCCGAGGGCGGGCTGACACGCTTCGAGCAGGCCATGGCCGCGGTCAACACGGCGCAGGTCAATGTCGCGCAACTGTCCAAGGCCGCCGCCGGCACGTTCGGCGCGCTGCAGCAGTACGCCGCGCCGCTGGCCGCGGCGATCGGGACCGCGCAGAACCTCGCCAGCCTGGTGCTCAACGCGCCGGGCGAGCTGACCGGCACGATTCGCGGCGTGATGGCCAACCTGCCGGGCGCCTTCCATGCGTTCGATGGCTTCGGCAGTGGGCTGGGTAGCCTGTTCGGCAAGGCCTCGGCGGTATCGTCGCTCGCGGCAATCGTGCCGCCGCAGGGTGAGGCAGCGGCGGCGGTCCACGATGCCACGGTGAAGCTCACGCAGGATCTGCTGATCGCCGACACCGTCAAGGAGGTGGGCGAGATGCCGGTGGCCACCGCGCCGGCGCCATTGCCGACAGCCCCGTCTGTGGACGTGCAGGTGCAGCAGCCGATCGAGCGGCCGGAGATCCCGGTGGCTGACGACGTGCTCGACGTGCGCGAAGAGGTCACAGAGGCGATTTGGGGGCAGGCGCAGGCCGCACCGCAGTGGCACTACCAGCTGCTGACCGATGCGCGGATTCAGGTGTCGCGGCACCTGGCGGCCGTGGCGCGGCCGGCGGTGAGGCTGACGACCGTCACGCCTGGCCAGCCGGTGCCGGCGCTGGTTCTCGCGTATGCGCGCTTTGGCGACGCCACGCGGGCCGACGAGATCGTGGTGCGTAACCGTGCGTCGCATCCCGGCTTTCTGCCGCCGGCGCCTCTGCAGGTGGCCATGAAATGAGCGATGCGAGCGAGGTAACGCTGACCGTCAACGGCATGGACTACGGCGGCTGGAAAGACGTGCGGATCGGGGCGGGCATCGAGCGCCAGGCGCGGGACTTCTCGGTCGGCATTACGTGGAAGTGGCCGGGCGGCGGTGACCGGCCGCGCATGATCCGGCAGGGCGATCGCTGCGAGGTCCGCATCGGTGGCGAGCTGATGCTGACCGGCTGGGTCGATGCGACGCCCGTGCGGTGGGATAGCCGGGAGATCTCCACCTCGGTGACTGGCCGGTCGCTGACGGGCGATCTGGTGGACTGTGGCGCTGACAACGCGCCCGGCCAGTGGCGCAATCAGGGCGTGCTGCGCATCGTGCAGGCGCTCGCGCAACCGTTTGGCATCACGGTGCGCAGTGAGCTGCAGGACAACGCGGCGCTCGCCGACCACACGATCCAGCCTGGCGAGACGGCGTTCGAGTCCATTGATCGGCTGCTGCGCCTGTCTCGGCTGTTGTCCACCGATGACGCGCAGGGGCGGCTTGTGATCGCCCGGCCGGGTAGTGCTGGCCGGGCGGTCGATCGCCTTGAGCGCGGCGTCAATCTGCTCAGTGGTGACGCGCCGCTGGACTTCGCGAATGTGTTTTCCGAGTACGTCAGCAAGGGGCAGCGGGCCGGGACGGATGAGGTCTATGGCCTGGCGGCCAGCGAGGTCGAGGCGCGAGCGACAGACGCGCGAATCCCGCGCAAGCGCGTGCTGGTGCTCCACGAGCGTGGGCAGATGACGCCCGAGCTGGCACGCCAGCGCGTGGCGTGGGAGCGCGAGAACCGGATCAGCAAGGCGCTGCAGGCCACTTATGAGGTGCGAGGCTGGCGGCAGTCCAACGGGGCGCTATGGCGGCACAACCAGATCGTGCGCGTCGTCGATCCGCTGGTGGGCTTCGACCGGGATCTCCTGATCACCGAGATCGAGTACAGCCTGAGCAACCAGGGCGGCACTAAGGCAAAGCTCACGGTGGCGCCGCCGGATGGTTTCGAGGCTGAGCCGCCGGATCCAAGCAAGCGCCGAAAACGGGACAAGACCGGCAAGGGGAAGGATGACTTCGAGTACCTGCTGCCGGCCGATTGGGAAAAAAGGAAATGAACCAGTTTGTGACAGGCATGCTCGCGCGTGGCGGGGTGGTGCTGGCCAACGCCGGCCGCAAGCTGCAGACGCTGCAGCTGCGCCTCACCGCGCGCGAGGTGAAGGACAACGTGGAGCACTTTGAGCCGTATGGGTTCACCAGTTGCCCGACAGAGGGTGCCGAGGCGCTGGTGGCGTTCCTGGGCGGCGATCGCTCGCACGGTGTCGCCCTCATGGTCACCGATCGCCGGGCGCGCTTGCAGGGCCTGCAGCCCGGTGAGGTGGCGATCTTCACCGGCGAGGGGCAGGCGCTGGTGCTCAAGAACGGCAAGATCGCCGAGCTGACCACGGGCACCTTTCGCGTCAACGCCGAGGTGGCCATCGAGCTGAATGCGCCCAAGGTGACAACGCAAAAGGACTTCGAGGCCGGCGGAAAGGTCAAGGCGGCGGTTGACGTGGAAATCGCGGGCAAGCCGGTGCTGCACCACAAGCATCCCGAAACCGGCGCGATCACCGGGGAGATGCAGCTATGACGACGACCGCGCAGCAGGCGCTGCTCTATCGCGCGGCCGAGATCAGCCTGTTCACCTGGCGGCGCGCAGGGGCCGACGACCAGCTCGACGACGACCAGCGTATGGGCTGGTGGGGCGACACCTTCCCGGCCGTGGCCGGCGACCGGATCGGCTCGCGCCTCTGGCTTCTGCGCCGCAAGACGGTTGTGCCCGAGGTGCTGCGCGCGGCCGAGGCGTACGCGCGCGAAGCGCTGCAGTGGATGATCGACGACGAGCTGGTGCGCACGGTGGACGTGCAGGTGACCACGCCCGACCGCACGCGCGTCAACCTGGTGGTGACGCTATCCGACGACGGCGGTCCGCTGCCGCCGTTCAACTTCGATGACATTTGGCAGGTACAGCATGGCGTTTAGCACTCCGACACTCCCGCAACTCGTGCAGCGCGCCGATGCGGATCTGACCGCCAAGGCGGTCGATGCGCTGCGCCGCTCCGACCAGGTCGTGATCAGCCGCGTGCATGCCGGCGCCACGTCCGGCCTGCATGGTCATATCAAGTGGGCGGCCGACCAGATCCTGCCGGATACCTGTGACGAGGAGATGCTGCTGCGCATCGCCAGGCTGCGCCTCAAAACGCCGCGCGGCGAGGCGATCGCCTCCACCGGCCCGGTCGCCATGAATGGGCAGGCGCCGGCCGTCATCGATGCGGGAACGATCCTGCAGACGCCGGACGGCCGGCGCTACGCGGTGGTCACGCCCGTCGAATTTGCCGGCGCGCAGGCCACGGTCACGGTGACGGCGGTGGATCCCGGCCGCGGCGGGGACGTGGCCGAGGGGGCGGCGATGGAGCTGGTGTCGCCCGTGCTTGGCGTCGCGGCTGCTGGTGTGGTGGGGGTGGGCGGGATCGTGGGCGGCACCGATCAGGAAACGATCGAATCGCTGCGCTCGCGCGTGATCCGCTCCTACCAGATCGTGCCGCAAGGCGGCGCAGCGGACGACTACGTGACATGGGCGCTGGAGGTCACCGGCATCACGCGCGCCTGGTGCATTCGCAACTACATGGGGCCGGGCACCGTGGGGCTGTTCGTGGTGCGCGACAACGATGCGAGCCCGATCCCGGTGCAGGCCGTGCTCGACCAGGTCAAGGCGCACATCGAGGCGACGCGCCCGGTCACGGCCGAGCTGTATGTGCTCGCGCCGGCGGCCAAGGTGATCGCCTTCCAGATCAAGGCGATTCCCGACACCACGCAGACTCGTGCGGCCATCGAGCAGTCGCTGCGCGATCTGCTCAAGCGCGAGGGCGATCTCGGGGTCACGGTGATCCGCACGCACCTGGGTGAGGCGATCAGTCAGTCGCCCGGCGAGAACGATCACCAACTGGTCGCGCCGGCGGCCAGCGTGGTGCTGGCGGTCAATGAGATCCCGACCTTCGGAGGCATTGCATGGCTGCCGTAAGGACCGACGCGGAATACGCGCAGCAGTTGAGCGCGCTGCTGCCACCGGGGCCGGCATGGGAAGTCGAGCAGGCGGCGGCGATTCACGCGCTGCTCGCCGGCCTCGCGCCCGAGTTTGCGCGCGTCGATGCGCGGGCCGGCGACATGATCGAGGAGGCGGATCCGCTCACCGTGCGCGAGCTGGTGCCGGATTGGGAGCGCGTCATGGCGCTGCCGGATCCGTGCATGGGGGCGACGCCCTCATTCGAGGATCGGCGCAAGGCGGTTCGGGCCCGGCATGTCGCGGTGGGTGGCCAAAGCATTCCCTATTTCCTGTCGATCGCGTGGGGGCAGGGCTATCTCGACGCCACGATCACCGAGCATCGCGCGCCCCGCTTCGGGCGGTCGCGCTTCGGGCGGGACCGCTTTGGCACCTGGGGAAAGCAGTTTTTCTGGACAGTGAATCTCGGGCGCCGCATTGAGGGCGGGCGGCGCTGGGGTGTCACGCAATGGGGTGAGCGGTTCGGTATGAACCAAAACGAGGGCATTGAGTGTCTGCTGAAGCGCTACGCGCCGGCCCACACGATCGTCCTGTTCAACTACGAGGAGTGATATGGATTACCCGAAAAGTGTCCCGGGCGTCGGGTTGGTCGACGGCAAGTTTGTCGACGAGGACGCCACGATTGGCCGGATCGGCTCGCTGATCCCGGCGAGCTGGGGCAACGCGATCACCGACGAGGTGTTGGCAGTCTGTGCGCAGGCCGGGATCGCGCCGGATGAAACGAAGCGCAACCAGCTGGTGCAGGCGATCATGGCGCTGCTGCCGCGTGGTGGGCATGGTCAGTGTCGCCTATCGGTGGTGAGTGGCACGCAGCTCAAGCTGTCGGCGTTCGATGGCAATGGCCTGATCATTGCCGGGGCGCCGCAACAGATCCCGGCGGCCGGGGTATCGATTGACAACACCGGGCTGGCGGCAAGCACCAACTACTACGTGTATGCGTACATGACGGCGGGTGGTGTGATGGCGCTGGAACCGTCGACGACGGTGCGCGCCACGGATACGAATGGTGTGCAGATCAAGAATGGGGATCCCTCGCGGACGCTCGTCGGCCTGATCCGCACCACGGCGGCCAAGAACTTTGTTGACTCGGCGCTGCAGATGTTTTGCCTGAATTGGTTCAACCGGCGGCTTAAGCGAGGCATTGCGACGCTGCTGACCGATGTCGCTTTCACGAACACCGCGCTGGCCGAGGTGACGAGCGCGCTGCGCGTCGAGTTCCTGGTCTGGAATGAGCTGCTCAGTGGCAGCGATGGCGGGACGTTTCAGGCGATGGGGCGCCTGTCAAATAACACGTCGGGCGGGCTCACCACGGCGGCCACGTATATCGATGGTGCGCTGGCCGGGGCGGCCTCCGAGATCAGCATTTCGGGGACCACATTCCTGCGTCAGCAGTTCATCAGCGGCTCTCTGGTGAACGGGATGGCGGAGGGGAATCACACTTCGACGCTGTACGGCTCCACCTCGTCGACATCGCAAGCCACCCTGCTCGGTGGTGCCAACAACACCGTGATGATTCACGGCTAAGGAGGGGTCATGCCTGAAAACCAAAGCAACGAAAAGAAGCCGATCGGCCCGACCTTTTTTGATGAGCTGAAAGCCTATGGCGGGCTGATTGGCGAGCATTTTTCGTGGACGCCGCTCGGCAACATCGAGTTCTTCGACGACACGCCCGAGGCGGTAAAGGTGGGGGTGCAGGCCGTGTACGCGGCGCATGACCCAACCGCGCTGCTGCCTGAGGTGTAAGCCTCGGCGGTTCGCTCCACCTTCACAAAAAAAGCATTGTTCAGCCCGCCGCGTGCGGGCTTTTTCTTTTCCGGGGAACAGAAGTGATTCAAGCCGAAATGGCATCAGAGGTGGTGAAGGTCGCTCCGGCGGCGCCGGTGACGGTGATGTCGTTCATGGGGTATGGGGTGGCCGATTGGGCGAGCGCGGCCACGCTGCTTTACGTACTGGGGTTGATCGCGCATTCGCTGTGGGCCAGGGCCATTCGGCCGTGGTGGCGCGCACGCACGCGGAGGGGCTGAGATGGGCATCCAGCAGAGGATTGCGGCGGCGCTCGCCGGCGGCGCGGTGGCCATCGCGACGGTGGTGGTGGGCTTCTATGAGGGCCGCAGCAACGTGGCTTATCTGGATCCCGTCGGGATCCCGACCATCTGCAGCGGCATCACGGCCGGCGTGAAGCTCGGCCAGCGCAAGAGCGACGCCGAGTGTGAGGCGCTAATGCGCGGCGAGCTGGGCAAGGCGCTGGCCGTGGTCGACGGGGCGGTGACAGTGCCCCTGCCGCCCACACGGCGCGCGGCGCTGGCCTCGTTCGTCTACAACGTCGGGCCGGCCGCGTTTCGTAGCAGCACGCTGCTGCGCAAGCTCAATGCCGGCGACGTGGCCGGGGCCTGCGCTGAGCTGTCGCGCTGGGTCATGGCCAAGGGGCGCGTGCTGCCGGGGCTGGTGACCCGGCGTCAAACGGAGAAAGAGCTATGCCTGATGTGAGACGGGCCATTGCTGCCGGCGTCGTGCTGGTGGCGGTCTTCGGCGCCGGCTGGGTTGTCAACGGCTGGCGCAAGGATGCGCAGCTCGCCGAGCTGACAGCCGCCCGCGCGCAGGCCGACCTGGGCAGCGCCAACCTGGCGCTGCAGGACCTGCGCGAGGCCGGCGCACTCATCCATCAAAAGGCCGGCGAGTTTGCCGGCATCCAATCCATCCTGGGCGCCAAGCTGGACGCCATCCGCAAGGACTTCAAGAATGCATCGCCTTTGCCTGCTGGCTGTCGCCCTGATGATTTCCGCGTGCGCAAGCTCGCCGAAGCCGTTGCCGCGACCCAACAAGCCGCCGCCGCTCGATAGTGCGCTCGCTGCACCCTGCGTCGTACCGGACGCGCCGGCGGCGGCCGCCTATGACGCTTGGCAGGAATGGGTTATGGGGGACTTGCTGGGGGCGTTGGGGGAATGTGCGGTGCGGCACCGGAAAACGGTGGAAGCGTGGCCTGACTAATGCACTGAACGAAACGACCAGCCGAAAAGGCGGGGCGAGTCGATGTTGGTGGCGATTGCCTAGTCATTGAGAAGTCCTATCAGACGCTCCATTCTGGCTTCCGCTTGTGCAAACGCCTCAGCTTCCTCCGTGGTCGATCTTCCCGCTCGAAAGACCGTCTGAACAATGCCAGCGAGTGTGTGGTGCTTCACCAGGACGAACCTCTGATGCTTCCCGGAGGACAGGAGCTGCGTATAGGCTGTCAGATCGTGATACCCCACGCGTTTCTGGCTCTCCATTGCGCCCCCGTTTCAACGAGGAAAAATCGTAGCATGGGGCCAGTGTTCAGTGCGGCCTTGGACTGCCGCCAATGCGAGCGGAAAGGTATTGCCTATAGGCGTATTCAACGTCAGCATCCGCATCGTTACGGGCATCAAGCGGGTTGTCTCGGCACTTTGCGCAGGTGTGCCGTGTATCGGCTTCATCACCTCCGGATAGGGTCAAGAATCCCCGGTATCGCCCCGAAGGCAACTCCTCTACGGACGTGACTATAAATAGGTTGCCGCGCTGGAACGTTGTCATGATTTGCCTTCTAGCCCGGGCGAAAATAAGTCTAGCAGTGGCGTACTGAATCACAAGCGAAGGCCGGCGCCGGGGAGGGGCACGATGCAGGACGACCGTTCCGCTGGCCTTGCCGTGCAAAGTGAAGGCGCTAGCAGGTCCCCGGCTGCGTACCTCCACGAAGGGGCGGACGGCGCTGGTGGCGAGGCAGCAGCGCTCGGCGTACGAGATCAGGCTGGAGGCGGCGGTGGCGGCCTGCCGGTAGTCTCGATGCTATGGCTGTCGATACTCTCCTGTTTCAGCAACGCCGGACGTCGTTCGCGCTCGGCGATCCACGTTCCACGGTGCTCGAAGCCCGGGCTTGACGAGTTCACCGACCTTTGAGAGCACGCGGGCCAGGGATTCCCGGAGCGCCGCCAACGTGGCGTGTTCGCTGGAGATTTCTGATACCCGACCACCATTGGCAAGGATCATTATGGCGTTGTCATCGGCTGAGGTCAGTGGATCCAGCAATGCCAACACCGGAGCTTCGGGGAAAAGAACCGGCACGAG
>NZ_JBFTNF010000005.1:0-152197 GCF_056397345.1 Cupriavidus sp. 05N38 | reverse complement strand
GGCGTCCGGCGCGAAGGTGATCGGCCTTGCCAACGCGGGAGCCGACACCGTCAACGCCATCAAGACGGCAAGGGATTTTGGCATCAACGCCACAGGCAAGCAGAAGCTGGCCGGGCTGCACATGTTCATCAGCGACATCCACAGCCTGGGGCTTCCCGCCGCGCAAGGCATGACGCTGACGACCGCGTTCTACTGGGATCGCGACGACGCCACGCGGGCCTGGTCCCAGCGCTTCTTCGAGAAGACGAAGCGGATGCCAACCCTCGTCCAGGCCGGGGTCTATTCCTCGACGATGCACTATCTCAAGGCCGTCCAGGCCGCGCGCAGCGACGACAGCGATGCGGTGCTGGCCAGGATGCGGGAGACGCCCGTCAACGACTTCTTCGCCAGGGACGGCAAGATACGCGCCGATGGCCTGATGGTCCACGACATGTACCTGGTCGAGGTGAAACGGCCGCAAGAGTCCAGGCGGCCGTGGGACTACTACAAGATCAAGAGCGTGATTCCCGCAAGCGAAGCCTTCCGTCCGCTCAGCGCCAGCACCTGCCCGCTCGTCGGCAAATAGGCGTGCCCCCGGCCGGCGCGAGCGCCGGCCAGACCCACCATCCAGGAGACCATTCAGCATGAAAACGCTCACTTTTGATATCGAGAGCCGCCAGGGAAATTCGCAGCGCAGCGTCACGATCCGCCAGCTCGTCGTGGCGGGCTGGACCGGACGGGATGCCGAAGCCATGGAGGCCCACATCCGGGAACTGGAAGCGCTCGGCGTCAGGCGCCCGCCCTACACGCCGGTCTTCTATCGTGTGGCGGCGCAACGCCTGGCTTCGCCGCGGGAGATCCAGGTGAGCGGCGAGGCGAGCAGCGGCGAGGCGGAGTTCCTGCTGGTAAAGGACGCAGGCGAGATCCTGATCGGCATTGCATCGGATCACACCGACCGCGAGGTGGAAACCTATGGCATCACGGTTTCGAAGCAGATGTGCGAGAAACCTTGCTCCGCGGCCCTGTGGCGCCTCGCCGAGGTCGAGGGCCACTGGGACCGGCTGATCTTGCGTTCCTACGCCACCATCGACGGCGAGCGCGTGCTGTATCAGGAGGGCGCGGTGACGGCCATGCGCTCTCCGGCCGATCTGCTGGCGAAGTTCGCCGGGCATGGCGGCGACTTCTCCGACGGTTCGGCGATGCTGTGCGGGACCTTGCCCGCGATAGGCGGGATCCGGGCGGCAGAGCGCTTCGAGATCGAGCTCGACGACCCGGTGCTCCGCCGCACCCTGCGGCATGCGTACGCCATCACGACGCTGCCCATCGCGGGCTGAGCACCGCTTCGGCGGCCATATCTCCAAGGCATACCCATTGTGTCACGGCCATGCACCTAGACGACTTGATACTAGAAACCCGCAACCTGGGAAAAACATTCCGGGGATTCACCGCGGTCAGCGGCGTTGGCCTGCGCGTACGCCGCGGCTCGATCCATGCCCTGATCGGCCCCAACGGCGCGGGCAAGACCACCTGCTTCAATCTGCTCACCAAGTTCCTGGAGCCGACCACCGGCACCATTCTCTTCAACGGTATCGATATCACCCGTGAGCGTCCGGCGCAGATCGCGCGGCGCGGGGTGATTCGCTCGTTCCAGATTTCGGCGGTATTCCCGCACCTGACCGTGCGGGACAACGTGCGCATCGGGCTGCTGCGCCAGCTTGGCACCGCGTACCGGTTCTGGCGCAGCGAACGTTCGCTCAGGGTGCTCGACGACCGCGCGATGGAGCTGCTCGAACAGGTCGGCTTGGCCGAGTTTGCGCAAACCGTGACTGTCAACCTGCCGTATGGCCGCAAGCGCGCGCTGGAGATCGCCACCACGCTGGCGATGGATCCGGAGCTGATGCTGCTTGACGAGCCCACGCAGGGCATGGGCCATGAAGACGTGGACCGCGTGACGCAGCTCATCAGGAAAGTGTCGGCGGGCCGCACCATCCTGATGGTGGAGCACAACATGAACGTGGTCGCATCGATCGCCGACAAGATCACGGTGTTGCAGCGTGGCGCCATCCTGGCCGAGGGCCCGTACGCAGCGGTGTCGACGGACCCGCGCGTGATGGAGGCGTACATGGGCACCGCTGATGCCGAACTGCGGGGCGCGCACTGAGGGAAGACATGACAACATCGAACACACCGGCCCTCGAGATCAGGGACCTGCACGCCTGGTACGGCGAATCCCACATCCTGCACGGGGTGGACCTGAGCGTGAATCGCGGCGAGGTGGTCACGCTGCTGGGTCGCAACGGTGCGGGGCGCACCACGACACTGCGCGCGATCATGGGCCTCACCGGCACGCGCAAGGGCTCGATCCGCGTCGACGGCAATGAAACCATCGGGTTGCCCACACACCGCATTGCGCACTACGGCATTGGCTACTGCCCCGAGGAGCGCGCCATCTTCTCCAGCCTGTCGTGCGGGGAGAACCTGCTGCTGCCGCCGCAACTGAAGGGGCGGCGCGCCGGCATGAGCGAGGCCGAGATCTACGAGATGTTCCCGAACCTGAAGGAGCGCCGCGAGAGCCAGGGCACGCGCATGTCGGGCGGCGAGCAGCAGATGCTGGCGGTCGGGCGCATCTTGCGCACCGGCGCCAACCTGCTGCTGCTCGATGAAATCTCGGAAGGACTCGCGCCGGTGATCGTGCAGGCGCTGGCCCGCATGATCCTGATGCTGAAGACGAGGGGGTACACGGTGGTGATGGTGGAGCAGAACTTCCGCTTTGCCGCGCCGCTGGCGGACCGCTTCTATGTGATGGAGCACGGCAGCATCGTTGAGCGCTTCGCGGCCAATGAGCTGGAAACGAAGATGCCCGTGCTGCATGCACTGCTGGGCGTATAAGGAACGTCGCATGACCATATTCGCTATCCCGCTCCCGGCCCTGCTGTCGCAGTTGATGCTGGGGCTCGTCAACGGCGCCTTCTATGCGATGCTGAGCCTGGGACTGGCCGTGATCTTCGGCCTGCTCAACGTGATCAACTTCGCGCACGGCGCGCTTTTCATGCTCGGCGCGCTGCTGGCATGGGCCGGCATGGAATACGCCGGGCTGAGCTACTGGGTGATGCTGGGGCTGTCGCCGCTGGTGGTGGCGGTGCTGGGTGTCGTCATCGAGAAGACCATGCTGCGCCGGATCTACGAGCTCGACCACATCTATGGCCTGCTGCTGACGCTGGGCATCACGCTCGTGATCGAGGGCGTGTTCCGCGCCGTCTATGGCGTGTCGGGCCTGCCGTACTCGCCGCCGGAAGCGCTGCAAGGCGCCACGGACCTGGGCTTCATGCGCTTGCCAGACTATCGCGTATGGGTGGTGGCCGCATCGCTCGTGGTGTGCCTGGCGACGTGGTTCATCATCGAGAAGACCAGGCTCGGCGCCTACCTGCGCGCCGGTACCGAGAACCCCAGGATGGTGGAGGCCTTCGGCGTCAACGTGCCGCTGATGGTGATGCTGACCTATGGCTTCGGCGTGGCGCTGGCGGCGTTTGCCGGCGTGCTGGCCGCGCCGGTCATGCAGGTATCGCCGCTGATGGGGCAGAACCTGATCATCATCGTGTTCGCCGTCGTGGTGATCGGCGGCATGGGCTCGATCACGGGCTCGATCTTCACCGGGCTCGGGCTCGGCGTGATCGAGGGTTTCACCAAGGTGTTCTATCCAGAGGCATCGTCGACCGTGGTGTTCGTCATCATGGTGATCGTGCTGCTACTGCGCCCGGCAGGGCTGTTCGGGAAGGAGAAATGATGAACGGACAATCCATCGCGGCGATCACACCGCGGCAAGACGCGGCGGCCCGCCGCTTTCCGAAGGGCGCCTTGTATGGCCTGCTGCTGCTGGGCTTGCTGGTGGCGCCGCTGGCCGGCGCCTACCCCGTGTTCGTGCTCAAGGTACTGTGCTTCGCGCTGTTCGCCTGTGCGTTCAACCTGCTGATCGGCTACACCGGGCTGCTGTCCTTCGGGCATGCCGCTTTCTTCGGCGGTGCCGGCTACGCGGCCGGCCACGCCATGAAGGTGTGGGGCGTAAGCCCGGAGACCGGCTTGCTCCTGGGCGCGGGCAGCGCGGCGCTGATCGGCTATGCGGTCGGCTCGCTGGCCATCCGCCGGCAGGGCATCTACTTCTCGATGATCACGCTGGCGCTGGCGCAGATGCTGTACTTCATCTGCCTGCAGACACCCTTCACGGGCGGGGAAGACGGCTTGCAGGGCATTCCGCGCGGCAAGCTGCTTGGCCTGCTGTCGCTGTCCGACGATACGACGCTGTACTACGTGGCCCTGGCGATGATCGTCGCGGCCTTCGCGCTGATCGTTCGCACCGTGCATTCGCCGTTCGGCCAGATCCTCAAGGCGATCCGGGAGAACGAGCCGCGCGCCATCTCGCTCGGCTATGACGTGGACCGCTTCAAGCTGATGGCGTTTGTGCTGTCCGCGGCCTTGTCGGGGCTGGCGGGTTCGATCAAGGCGCTGGTGCTGGGTTTCGAGACGCTCTCCGACGTGCACTGGTCGATGTCGGGCCTGGTGATCCTCATGACCTTGGTGGGCGGGCTTGGCACATTGTCGGGACCGATCATCGGCGCCTTCGTGGTGGTGGCGCTCGAGAACAAGCTGGGCGAGATAGGCAGCTACCTTGGCGCGCTGACCGGTATCGACGGCTTCAACGCCCTTGGCGAATCGGTTTCCATGGTGATGGGCGTGATATTCATTGTGTGCGTCCTGACGTTCCGCAAGGGTATTGTCGGCCGGCTGGGCGAACGATAGGCGGTGGCTGGCGGGCAGCCGCCAGCCCAGTGCTTCGTGGTATCGGTTACCCCCGGGATGGCTTCCCGCGCGCGGCTTCGGGCGGTGTGCCGGCCGATGCTCTATATTGCAGGCAGGAGCGGCCGCCGGCGCCAGCGCGCCAGGGCACCATCGCCCCGCAGCCGGACGCTGCTCCAGGCGTGCCGACCCGGACCAGGATCGAAACCATGAAGACTCCTTCGCAATACCTTGGTGGCTGGCTGTTGTGCGCCGCCGCGGCGGCCGCGCTGCCGGGCTGCAGCGTGCTGCAGCCGGTGGAAACGGCCCAGAAGATGATCGGCGCTCCCGAAGATGCCGTGCGCGGCACCTTCGGCACGCCCACCGACGTGTATCGCCTGGCCGATGGCACCACCCGCTGGATCTACTCCAGGCAGCCGCTCGGCTACCAGGCCTACGCGGCGGATTTCGATGCCGGCGGCAAGCTGACGGACTTCCGGCAGATGCTGACCAACACGGAAATCTACAAGGCCAAGGTCGATACCTGGACCAAGCGCGACGTGGAGGAGCATTTCGGCAAGCCGCGCATGCCACTCCAGTATTTTCCGCTGATGAAGCGCGAGGTCTGGTCCTACCGCTTCCGCCAGGACGGCATGCTCGCCTCGCTGTTCAGTTGCTACTTCGACAGCCAGGGCGTGTTGCGCCAGGTGCAGATCACGGTGGATCCGCTCGGCGGCGACAGCAGCCGCTCCAACTAAGCTGAAGTCTCTGCCGTCCGGCATGCCGGACGGCGTGCAATCCATCCTTCGGCACGCGTTGAAACGTTTCCCGCGCCTGGCTTCCACAATGGAGGCAAGTCCAGCTGCGGAGACAGCCATGCAAGTCACGCCGGCGGCCGATGCGGCCGCCAACCCTGCCAGCGGCCATGCCCGTGGTCCGCACGACCCGCCGCGCACGCGCGGGCGCGCCGCGGACCTGCTGCTCCTGCTGGCGCTGTCCACGCTGTGGGGCGCGTCCTACACCTTCATCCGCATCGGCGTCGCCACGATTCCACCGCTGACCCTGATCGCGGCAAGAACGCTGATCGCCGGCGGGCTTCTCGTCGCGTGGATGGCGGCCACGGGCGTGCCGATGCCGGTCGATGCCATGGTCTGGCGGCGCTTCGCGGTACAGGCCCTGCTCAACAGCGTGGTGCCGTTCACGCTGATCGCCTGGGCCGAGCAGTCGGTGCCGGCCGGGCTGGCCACCATCCTGAACTCGTCTTCGCCGGTCATCGCCGTGCTGGGCACATGGCTCGTCACGCGGCACGAGCGCATCACCGCACGCAAGCTGCTTGGCGTGGCGGCCGGGCTGGCCGGCATCTGCATGATCGTGGGCGCGAGCGCGCTTGGCGGGCTCGGCCAGCAATTGCTGCCGCAGCTGGCCATCGTGGCCGCCACGGTCTGCTATGCCGGCGCGGCGATCTATGGCCGCGGCTTCAAGGACCTGCCGCCGGCCGCGCCGGCCGCCGGTTCGCTGATGGTCGGCGCGGCGCTGCTGGTGCCGGTCAGCGTCGTGGTGGACCGGCCCTGGACGCTGCATCCGTCGATGGCATCGGTGGCGGCCCTGCTGGCGTTGTCGGTGTTCTCCACGGCGCTGGCCTTCGTGATCTATTTCCGCCTGGTGCGCACGCTCGGCCCGGTAGGAACCACCGCGCAGGCCTACCTGCGCGTGCCGGTCGGCGTGGCCATCGGCATGGTGTTCCTCGGCGAGTCGCTGGCGCCCGCCGCATGGATCGGGCTGGCCTGCGTGGTGACGGGCGTGGCCGCCATGACCTTGCCCGGGCGGCGCTAGCAATGATGCCGCGCCGCCCGGGATCCCCGGCGGCGGGCGGCTCAGAAGCCGGCCTTGTGAAGGGGGCCGTCCCAGCCGTCCAGGTACTTGGGCAGATCGTCCGCCACATCCACCACGCGGTGACGGTAGAACAGGTGCATGGCCGGCTGCAGGGCTTCCGGCAACTGGCCGCCGGCCGCCCGCGCGAACAAGCTGTTGGGCACCACCGACATGCCCAGCCGGTTGATGCCGAACAGGGTCTCGCCGCAATGCCGGCAGAACTGGCGCTGCAGCGCGCGCGTGGCATGGTGATACGTGGCGACGTGCTCGGCACCGCGTTGCACCGTCACTTGCGAGGGTTCCCAGGCTGTCGCCGCGAACATCGGCGTTGCATAGAAGTCACGGCAGGCCTGGCAATGGCAGTTGGCTTTCGCGACGGGTTCCCCGGCGATGCGCAGCTCGACCTGGCCGCAAAGGCACGCCAGCGTGGCGGGAATCGGCATGGGCTTGTCTCCTGTCTTGGTAAGGCGATGTGCATTCTACTTGCGGTCGCGCGAGCCTGCTTGGCGGCCCTCGCGCGGCGCCCGTGAACGGCCGCTCAGCCTTGCAGGGCGGCATCCAGCATGGCGCCGGACAGGCCGATCAGCAACGCCAGCGCGGAGGCGATGAACCAGCGCACGGTCTTGCGGTATTCCGGGACCTGGTCGTCCTCGATGCGCAGCGAGCGGAACAGCGCGACGATCTGCAGGCACACGGCAGCCACCAGCGACACCGCCGCGCACAGCGCCTGCGCGCTCCAGTGTCCGGGGCTTTCGAAGCCCCAGAAGCGCCAGAATGCCAGCGAGAAGCCCAGCAATACCGTGATGGCGGTGATGATGCCTTGCCGGTAGCCGGCCGGCACCACCTGTGGCGGCAGTGGCTTGGGCACTGGTGCGGCTGGGGCTTGGGGGGCGCTCATGGGGAGTCCTCCTGATCGGCGGCAGAGAAGCGGTATCCGTGCTGGAGTGAGTATAGGCAGGAGCGGCCCCGGCGCGTCCGCGGGCCGCCGGCATTACAATGCCGGTTCGCGGCGCGGCATCCGCTGCCCGGGCCGCCACATCCATCGAGTTTCGCTTCCCCATGTCTTCGCTTTCTTCCCCTGACAATCCGCTCTGGTTCGATGGCGCCGCCGGCCGCATCGAGGCCCTGGCCAACGCGCCGCAGGGCGCCCCCAAGGGCATCGCGGTGATCGCGCACCCGCATCCGCTGCTCGGCGGCAGCGCCACGCACAAGATACCGGTGGCGCTGGCCAGGCTGTTCGAGGCACGCGGCTACCTGGCAGTGCGCCCTAACTTCCGTGGCGTGGGCGGCACGCAGGGCGGGCACGATACCGGCGAGGGCGAGACGGACGACACCCTGGGCGTGGTGCGGCAGCTCATGCAGGCGCATCCCGGCTTGCCGCTGGCGCTGGCGGGATTCTCGTTCGGGGCTTATGTGCAGACGCGCGTGGCGGGACGGGTGCTGGCATCCGGTGGCCGCGTGGCGAGCCTGGTCCTGGCCGGCATGCCGGCGGGACCGGCACCGGGCGGGCGCAGCTACGACACGCCGGCGGTGCCGGCCGATGCCTTGGTCATCCACGGCGAGCAGGACGCCAACGTGCCGCTGCAGGCGGTGTTCGACTGGGCGCGGCCGCAGGAGTTGCCCGTGGTGGTGGTGCCGGGCGCCAACCATTTCTTCACCGGCAAGCTGCCGGTATTCCAGCGGGCGGTGGCGGAATACCTCGACCGGCAGGCGCGCACGGCCGCCGCCGGCTGACCGGGCCGCCGCGCCGCGTCAATCCATGGCGGCGTGGGCCACGGTGGCATCGTCGGCGTGGCGGGCGGGCTTGATCAGGAGGATCAGCGGCACCACCAGCAGCGTTGCCACGAACATGACCTTGAAGTCGTTGAGGTATGCGATCATCGTGGCCTGCTGGTTGATCGACTGGTTGAGCAAGGCCAGGTCATGGCGCGAGCCGCTGGCCAGCAGCGACTGCATGGCCGGGTTGTAGATGCTCACGTTGGCGGCCAGGTCTGCGTGCGCGACCTGCGTATTGCGCGTCATCAGGGTCTGGATCACGGAGATGCCGATGCTGCTGCCGATATTGCGCATCAGGCTGTAGGTGGCGGTGCCGTCGGCGCGCAACGCCGGCGCCAGGGTGGAGAAGGTCAGCGCGCTCAGCGGCACGAACACCAGCCCCAGCCCGAAGCCCTGGATGACGCCTGGCCACACGATGTCCGAAACCGACAGCACGATGGTGTACTGCATCATCTGCCACAGCGCGAAGGCCGAGATCAGGAAGCCGCACAGCAGCAGCATGCGCGCGTCGATGCGCTTGAGCAGGCGCCCGGCCAGCAGCATGGCCAGCATGGTGCCGGCGCCGCTCGGCGCGGTCACCAGCCCGGTGGTGGCGACGGGGTAGCCCATCAGGTTCTGCAGCATGGGCGGCAGCAGCGCGCGCGTGGCGTACATCACCGCGCCGATCACGAAGATAAAGCAGGCGCCGGTGGCGAAGTTGCGGTCCTTGAGCAGTTCGTAGCGGAAAAAAGAGAGCTTGCCTGCCGTGGCGGTGTGCGCGACAAAGTACAGGAAGGCCAGCGCCGCCACGATGGCCTCCACGCGGATCTCCATCGAGCCGAACCAGTCGAGCTGTTCGCCGCGGTCCAGCATGGCCTGGAACGCGCCGATGGCCAGCCCCAGCGTGATGAAGCCGAAGGCATCGAACCTGACGCTGCGCGCCGGCTCCCGGTTCGGCAGGAACGACAGCACGCCGAACAGCGCGAAGGCTCCGATCGGCACGTTGATGAAGAATACCCAGCGCCAGTTGTAGCTGTCGGTCAGCCAGCCCCCCAGGGTCGGGCCCAGGATGGGTCCCACCATGACGCCCATGCCCCACACCGCCATGGCCTGTCCCTGCTTCTCGCGCGGGTTGATATCGAGCAGGATCGACTGCGACAGCGGCACCAGCGAGGCACCGAAGATCCCCTGCAGCAGGCGCGATGCGACGATCTGCGCCAGCGTCTCGGAGAGCCCGCACAAGGCCGAGGCCACGGTGAAACCGGCGATCGAGATGGCCAGCAGTCGCTTGACGCTGAGCCGGTCGGAAAGCCAGCCGGTGAGCGGCGTGGCGATCGCGGCGGCGACGATATAGGAAGTGAGGACCCAGGTGATCTCGTCCTGCGAGGCGGACAGGCTGCCCTGCATGTGCGGCAGCGCCACGTTGGCAATGGTGCTGTCGAGCGTCTGGATCAGGGTCGCGGCCATGATTGCGATAGTGATCATGGGCCGGTTGAGCGGCGTCTCGACGCGCGCGGGCACCGCTAGGGAAGACATGGTGGGGGCGGCCTGGCAGGATGATAAGCATGCTTATTATACGGCGGCGCCCCGATGTGGCAAGCGCTTACGTCCTCCCCGCGCACTGAAGGGGCGCCGCGCAGATGTTTGTACAATCGCGCCATGGAAACGAAACTCGAAAAGCGCTTTGGCTTCCTGGTCTCGGACGTTGGCCGCCTGTGCGGCAAGCGTTTCGACGACCTGGCGAAGTCCTCGCTCGACCTGACCCGCGCGCAGTGCCATGCGCTTGCCTACCTGAGCCACTACGGCGAAGTGAACCAGGCGCGGCTGGCGGACCTGCTGGAAGTGGCGCCGATCTCCGCCGGCCGCCTGCTGGACCGCATGGAAGAGGGGGGCTGGATCGAGCGCAAGCCCAATCCCGAAGACCGCCGCGAACGCGTGGTGCGCATGACGGCCAAGGCAGAGATGGCGCTGGACAAGGCGCGCCGCGTCGGCGACGAGGTCGCCGCCGAGGCGCTGGCCGGCCTGAGCGCGCAGGACCGGGACCAGCTGATCAGCCTGCTGCAGCGCGTGCGCATCAACCTGGGGACGATTGTCGACCGGTAAAGGGGGCGCCCGGGGGGGCGGCCGCGCGCGCAGCCACCGCAAGCCGCTCAAGTTCTCCGCCCGGGTGCCGATGATCCGGTTATGCCAAACTCTTCGGACAACCTGATCATGTCGAGCATCACCGCGTTTGCCCCTCAGGTAACGCCTTCCGGATCGACTACCCCCGTCAAGGCCGCAGCGGCCGAAGGCCAGGACACCCAGGCCACGGGCGCATCGGCTTCCGCCGCGGGCGGCCACATCTCCGGCCCGGCCGGGCTGGGGGGCGCCAGTGCCAGCGGCGCCAGCAGCGACAGCAGCAGCGGCGAGTCCGACACCGTCAAGGAACTGAAGAAGCAGATCGCCCAGTTGCAGAAGCAACTGGCCGAAGAACTGCGCCAGCTCAAGGCAGTCGAGGCCAGCAAGATGGACCGCGAGGCCAAGACCGCCGCCGTGGGCAACCTCCAGGCCCAGGTCGCCCAGACCTCGGCGTCGCTGCAGACGGCCATGAACGCACTGACCCGGACCCTGCTGGCCGAGAACGGCAACACCTCGGGCTCGATGCTGAATACCACGGCGTAATACCCGCGCCTGCCAGTGCCTGGCGTCCGGCCGCGGGCCGCGCCGGGTCCGCGCCAGGCCTGCGCCAAGCTTGTGCCAGTTCCGGCCGCGGCTCAGCCCGCGAAGTACTCGTGCAAGGACTGCACCGCCACCGCTCCCTCGCCAACCGCGGCGGCAACGCGCTTCACGGAGCCGGCGCGCACGTCGCCAACGGCGAAGATGCCCGGATGGCTTGTCTCCATGGGCTGCGGAGGCCGCTCGAGCCGCCAGAGGGAGGGCGGCACCTGCGAGCCCGTGAGGACGAAGGCCTTCTCGTCCAGCGCCACGCAATCGCCCAGCCACGCCGTACAAGGATCCGCGCCAAGGAACAGGAACACGTGCTCGATGTCCAGCAGCACGGGGTCCTTGCCCCGCGTCACGCACCGCACCTGCCGCAGCCTGGAGTCGCCGATCAGGTCGACGATCTCGGTCTCCGTATGCAGCGTGATGTTGCCGGCGGCTTCGATCCGCTGGATCAGGTAACGCGACATGCTCGCCGCGAGGCCCTTGGCGCGGACCATGACGTGGACGTGGCGCGAGTGTCCCGAGAGGAATACCGCCGCCTGCCCCGCCGAATTCCCGCCACCGACGACGATCACCGCGTCGTCGGAGCAGTAGGTCGCCTCCATGAACGAGGCGTTGTAATAGATCCCCCTTCCTTCGAATTGCGCCAGGTTCTTCAGGGGCGGCTTGCGATACCTCGCGCCCGTGGCGATCACCACCGCGCGCGCGTGAATATCCTCCCCGTTGTCGAGCCGCATGTCGAACGCGGCTTCACCATCGCAGCGCAGCGCTTCCACCTGCACCGGCACGGCCACCTCGACGCCGAATTTCCGCGCCTGCGACAAGCCGCGCCCCGCCAGCGCCCGCCCCGAGATGCCTGTCGGAAAACCGAAGTAGTTCTCGATCTTGGAACTCGTGCCCGCCTGGCCGCCGGGCGCCTTGGCGTCCAGCACGATGACCCGCAGGCCTTCGGACGCGCCATACACCGCGGCGGCCAGGCCGGCGGGGCCCGCGCCGACCACCGCAAGGTCGAAGTGCCTTCCGTGCAGTGCGTCCGGGCTTGAGCCGATCGCGTCGGCCAGCTCGCGGTTGCTCGGATTTCGCAAGACCTCGCCGCGCGGCGTGATGACGGCGGGAATATCCTCGGCGCGGACACTGAACCGGCGCATCAGGTCCTTTGCTTCCTCATGCACTTCGATGTCGAAGTAAGCCGCCGGCTGGCCGTTTCTCGCAAGGAACTCGCGCAGGCGAAGCACGTTGGGACACTGCCGCGAGCCAATCACGATCACGCCGCCACCTGCTTCATCGTCGATGAAGGCGACGCGCCGCAGGATGAACGCGCGCATGACAATCTCGCTGAGGTCGGCTTCGGAAATGACCAGCGTACGCATTGCCTCGGCCTCGATGACGAGCATCTCGCTGTCGCGGTCGGCCTTGACGGTAGCGACCGCGCCTCGCCCGACCAGCGAACCGATATCGCCCGAGAACATGCCGGGGCCGTGCTTGCCGACGACGTGCGAGCCGAGGGCGGTACTGCGTTCGACCTGGACGCCGCCGGAGAGCACGACGAAGGTCCTGACATGGCGGTCGCCCTGCCGGAACAGCACCTCGCCGGCGGGAATGTGGCGCCGCTCTCCATAGCGGCTCATCAGTTGCAGCTGCGCCTGGCTCAGTAGCGGATAGAGCTGGTGCTGGCGGCTGGCGAGTGGCGACGGTGGCAAGTCTTTCGGATCGGCCTTATTCATCACGTCCCCCTCATCCGTCCCGGCGCGCAGCCGTGCGGCCGCGAATCGCGCAGCCCCGAAAGCCGCGGGAGCGACTCCGGCCAGCGCATGCATGGCTCAGACAATATTAGCAGCGTTCTCGCATGGCGAAAGTGCCTGAGGGTGCCCTCGGATCTCGCCGCGCGATCCGCCGTGGCGCATGGCGCTAGCCGGCCTGGCGCCGCGTGCGCCTTGTGGGGCTGGCGGCGCCCGCAACGCCCGCCAGCTGCGACAGCGAATGCTCGGCACCGCGGCTGGCATCGGCCACGAAGTCAATGAAGCGCCTGACCCGTACGGGGATGTGGCTGCGATGCGGGTAGTACATGTAGAGGCCCACATTATTGCTGCTGAAGCGCGACAGCACCGGGACGAGCCTGCCGGTCCCGAGGTCCTCGTGCACCATGTAGGCCGAGAGCTGACCGATCCCGATGCCGGCCCGCACCGCCTCGACCTCCGTCTCGACGTCGTTGAAGGTGGCCACGGCGGGGAATTCCTGGTACACGAGATTGCCGTCCACCTGCAGCTCCCATGGCACCATGCGGCCCGTGACGGGGCGCCTGAACCCTGTGCACTGGTGGTTGGCGAGGTCTTCCAGGCTACCCGGCTCGCCATGCTTTTCCAGGTAGGCCGGGGCGGCACAGATCAGCAGCGGCAGGTCGCACAGCCGCCGGGCCACGAGATTCTGGCCGGGGCTCGTGCCGGCGCGAAATCCGATATCGATCCGTGACTCGACCAGGTCAGTGAACAGGTCGCTCAAGACGATATCGAAGGTGATCCCGGGGTACTGTTCGCGGAATGCCCTGATCAGCGGCACCAGCACGCGGGCGCCAATGGAAGGCGGCGCCGTGAGACGGATCATTCCGTCGTCTTCGCTCTTGCTGCTGCGCACCTGTCCGAGCGCCTCGTCGAGCTGACGCATGCCGGGCTCCGCGAGCTCGAATAGCCGGGCACCCTCGGTGGACAGGCTCATCTTGCGCGTGGTCCGGTGAAAAAGCCGCACGCCCAGTTCTTCCTCCAGGGTGCGAATCGCCTTGCTGACGGCTTGCGGTGTGACGCCGGCCTCCACTGCCGCCTGGTTGAAGCTCTTCGCCCGCACGACGCCAAGAAAGAGAGTGAGTGCCCGGGCCTTGTCCATGATTTGCAACCAGCGGTTGGGAATGAAGCAATGATGGTACGCCTGGCGCAATGGACGCGCCAAACCGATGGCAGCCGGAAGCATCGCGCGCGCCGGCGTGGCGCGCGGTGTCAGATCAATTGCCGGAGTTGTCCCGCTGCTGCTTCCAGCTGATGTCTCAGCAATCTCAGCAGGCAATACATGCCGTAGGCTTCTTCGGATTTCTCGCTTTGCATCTCCGCCAGCGTCATCACGCTGTCCAGCCCCGCGCGGACGCTATCGAGTTCGGCGCAACCGTTGGTCACGCGCTGGCGGATATCCGCGCCCAATACCTCGATCAGGGCAGCCACTTCGGGGACGCGGGGATTGGGCTTGGTGCCGGCGGCGATGGCTGCATCGATCAGTTCCGCGATCAGCTCGCTGTGCTGGCTGATGACGGGCCCGGACAGCAGCGGCGCACTGGCGGCGGCAGCGGTGGCGGGCTTGGAGCTGTTGCGGGCGTTGTGGCGCAATGGTGCCTCCTGGGATAGGGAGGGCCGCTTGCGCTTGTTCCCATGCAAGGGAAGCGGGCCCGGAAAAACTGCCTGGCGATGCTACGCCGTTTCCCCGCTGCTTTGGCGCAGCTTCTGTGTTGTTGCCGCGCCGTTCTTGCGCCGTTCCTGCGCCGTTCTTGCGCCATTCTTGCGCCGTCCCGCACTCCCCGGCACTGCTTCGTGCGATTTGCAGGCAACCCGATCCTGCGATTCTTGACGATCGGGGTGGGGGTGTCAAGCTGATGCCATGTCGGTTTTGTGACGTTTCTGTTGCGGGTCGCGCGGTGGTTGCGGGGGGACGCGCAGCGTCGATGCCGGCAGCGCCGACGGTCGATCCATCACCTATTCTTGTAGATCGCACGCCAACGACAGGACACCCAAATGGTCACCCCGACACCCCAACAAATCCCCGCCACCCTCATCCCCGGCGACGGCATCGGCCCCGAAGTCGTGGAGGCCACCGTCAAGCTGCTCGATGCCCTGGGCGCGCCGTTTTCCTGGGACGTGCAGCAGGCCGGCATGGCGGGCATCGCGCAGGGTGGCGACCCGCTGCCGGAGGCGACGCTGGAGAGCATCCGCCGCACCGGCCTGGCGCTCAAGGGGCCGCTGACCACGCCGGTGGGCGGCGGCTTCCGCTCGGTCAACGTGCGGCTGCGCGAGGCGTTCAACCTCTACGCCAATGTGCGGCCCGCGCGCACGCTGGTGCCGGGGCGCTTCGAGGATATCGACCTGGTGCTGGTACGCGAGAACGTGGGCGGTTTCTACGTGGCGCACGACTACTACATCGGCGTGGGAGACGATCCGCATGCCGTGGCGGTCTCCACCGGCACCAACACGCGCGATGCCTGCCGGCGCATTGCCCGCTTCGCCTTTGAGTACGCGGTGAAGAACCAGCGCAAGAGGATCACCGTGGTGCACAAGGCCAATATCCTCAAGGCGCTGACCGGGATTTTCCTGGAGGCCGCGCGCGAGGTGGCGCAGGACTATGCCGGCCGCGTCGAGATGGACGACCGCATCGTGGATGCCTGCGCGATGCAGCTCGTGCTCGATCCCTGGCAGTTCGACATGCTGCTGTGTACCAACCTGTTCGGCGATATCCTGTCCGACCAGATCGCCGGGCTGGTAGGCGGCCTGGGCATGGCGCCGGGCGCGAACATCGGCGACGCCGCCGCCATCTTCGAAGCGGTGCACGGCTCGGCGCCGGATATCGCCGGCAAAGGCATCGCCAACCCGATCTCGCTGATGCTGGCCGCCGGACTGATGCTCGAGCATGTGGGCCGGCAGGACCTGGCGGTCCGGCTGCGCGGCGCGATCGACCAGGCGCTCAACCAGGACCAGGTCAGGACCGGCGACCTGAAGGGATCGGCCTCGACCCTGCAGTTCACCGAAGCGGTGGTGAAGCGCCTGGGCTGAGTCCACGCGCCGGACCCGCCAGCGCGCCGATACGTGCGTCAGGCCAGCAGCCTTGCCTCGGTCAGCTGTTGCAGCGTGTCGAGGCTCATGCCTTCGGCCATCGCTTCGACCTGCAGGCCATCCGGCGTGACACGCATCACCGCCAGGTCCGTGTAGATGCGCTTCACCACGCCGTGCGCGGTCAGCGGCAGGCTGCAGCGGTGCCTCAGGCGCGGGCGGCCTTCGCGCGTGGTGTGTTCCATCAGCACCCACACCTCGCGCGCGCCGTAGGCAAGCTCCATGGCGCCGCCCACCGCGGGCGGGGTGTTCGGGTCGGCGCGGGTCCAGTTGGCGAGATCGCCGTTCTCGGCGACCTCATACGCGCCGAGGATGGCCAGGTCCAGATGGCCGCCGCGCATCATGGCGAAGCTCAGCGCGGAATCGAAGATCGCCGCGCCCGGGCGCAGCGTCACCGGCTGCTTGCTGGCATTGACGAGTTCCGGATTCTCCTGCCCGGCCGGCGGCCTCGGGCCCAGGTGGAGGATGCCGTTCTCGCTGTGCAGGAAAACCTCGCGGCCGGGCGGGATCATGTCGCCCACCTGCACCGGCAGGCCGATGCCGAGGTTCACGTAGGCCCCGGCGGGAATGTCCTGTGCCGCGCGCTGCGCGACCTGTTCACGGGTCCACCGCATCATTGCGCGCTCCCATTTTGCGTTGCCGCTGCCGTGACGACCACCCGGTGCACGAAGATGCCGGGTGTCACGATCCGTTCCGGGTCCAGGGCGCCGGCCTCGACCATGCCGTCGACCTCGGCCACCACCACGCGCGCGGCCGTGGCCATCACGGGATTGAAGTTGCGCCCGGCCAGTTGATAGTCCAGGTTGCCGAGGCGGTCGGCGTGCCGGCCGCGGATCAGCGCGAAGTCGGCATGCAAGGGCAGCTCCAGCACATGCTGCACGCCCTTGATCTCGCGCGTGTCCTTGCCTTCTGCCAGGATGGTGCCGGCGGTGATGGGGCAGTAGAAGCCGCCCAGACCGGCGCCCGCGCAGCGGATGCGCTCCACCAGCGTGCCCTGGGCCACCAGTTCGAGTTCGATCTCGCCGCGCCGGTAGGCGTCGCGGAAGGCGGTGGCGCCCGCGGTCAGCGGGTAGGAGCAGACCAGCTTGCGCACGCGGCCCGCCTCGATCAGGCTGGCCACGCCCTCGCCGTCGTAGCCGGCATTGTTGGATATCACCGTGAGGTCGCGCGCGCCGTGCGCCAGCACCGCGCCGATCAGGCCACCCGGCAGTCCGGCGCTGCCGAAGCCGCCCACCATCACCGTGGCGCCGTCGTGCAGCCCGTGCAGGGCCTCGCCGCAGCTGCCCACCTGTTTGTTCACCAGTCCCATGCGAGGCTTGCTCCCCATCCGTGCCGCGGCACTCCATGCCGCCAAGGCAGCATCATGCGTCGGGGAGCAGCATAGGTTCAAGTATCGCTTGCTTAATTTTTGATAAGCTAGACTTATGATCATGACGAACTCCGGTGATCCGGAAAAGACGGCGCCAATGAACCTGGAACTCCGCCATTACCGCTATTTCGTCGCGCTGGCCGAAGAACTGCACTTCGGGCGGGCGGCGGAGCGGCTCGGCATTTCGCAGCCGGCGCTGAGCCAGCAGTTCCGCTGGATCGAGCAGGAGGCGGGCGCGCCCCTGCTCTCGCGCAACAAGCGACGCCTGGCGCTGACCGAGGTCGGCACGGTGTTCTACGAGGAGGCCGCCGGCATCCTGCGGCAGGTACGCCAGGCCGAGCTGGCCACCGCCAGCGCCAGCCGGGGCGATGTCGGCAGCGTGTCGATCGGCTACGTGGCATCGGCCGCGTTGTCTGGCCTGCTGCCGGGCCTGGTCCATCGTTTCCGCCAGGAGTATCCCGGCGTCGGCATGTCGATGCGCGAGACCGACGTGCCGGCGCAGCTCGAAGCCGTGGCGCGCGGCGAGCTCGATATCGGCTTCGTGCGGCCGCCGCTGCGCTCCCTGCCGGAAGGCGTGGCGCTGCTCGACATCGCGGCCGAACCGGTGGTGCTGGCCATGCACGCCACCCACCCGCTGGCGCGGCGCGCGCGCATCGACGTGGCGCTGCTGCGCGACGAGACCTTCATTTGCACGCACACGGAACACGGCACCGGCTTCTACGCCATTACGCTGGCCATCTGCGGCCAGGCCGGCTTCCAGCCGCGCGTGGAGGCGCTGTCGCGGCAGATGGCGACCATCATCAGCATGGTGGCGGCGGGCTTCGGCGTGGCGTTCATCCCGGCCTCCATGCGCGCGTTCGCGCCGCCGGACGTGGTATTCAAGCCGCTCGCGCGCAACGATGTGCTGTCCCACCTGGCGGTGATCCATCGCCGCAACGAGCGCTCCCCCGCGGTGCTGCGGCTGCTGGAGCGGTGCCGGCAGCTCAAAGGCCGGCGCCAGAAATGAAAACGGGCCGGGCGGGGTGATCTCCCGCCCGGCCCGCCGCCACGCGCAGCGGGGCTTACGCCTTGAGCTGCTCGCGGATCGGCAGCGCGCGGATGCGCTTGCCGGTGGCCGCGAAGATGGCGTTGCACAGCGCCGGCGCGATGACCGGCACCGCGGGCTCGCCGACGCCGCCGAGCGGCGCGTCGAAGCTGCCCGGCACCAGGTGCACGTGGATGGCGCGCGGTGCGGCCGGGGCGCGCATCACTTCGTACTGGTGGAAGTTGTCCTGCTGGGCACGTCCATCCTTGAAGGTGATCTCGCCCGTGGTGGCGAGGCTGATGCCCATGATGCAGGCGCCTTCGACCTGCGAGCGGATGCGGTCCGGGTTGATCTGCGCGCCGCAATCCACCGCCATATCGATGCGCGGCACGCTGATGCCGCCATCATCGCTCACCGCCACCTCGATCACCGCCGCAACATAGGTCACGAAGCTGTAGCAAACCGCCAGGCCGAGGCCGCGGCCCTTGGGCAGCTTCCTGCCCCAGCCGGCTTCGCGCGTGGCCAGTTCGATCACGTTGCGCAGCCGGGCAGTATCGAGCGGATACTGCTGCGGCGACTCGCCGTAGTTCCACGTATCGGACAGTTGCGTCGGGTCGACCTTGCGGTCCGGTCCCAGCAGCGCGAGCAGGTAGTCGCGGTGATCGCGCCCGGCCGCGGCGGCCAGTTCGGCCGCGAACGACTGCACGGCGAACGCGTGCGGCACGTTGGATACCGAACGGAACCAGCCGATGCGCGTGTGCGCCTCCACCTCAGGGTTCTCCACGCGCACGTTGGGGATGTCGAAGGGCATGTTGACGGCCGACATGCCGAGCTCGAACGCCGCTTCGTTCCTGGCGCCGGCAGCGAAGATCGAGGCGATGGTGGAAGCCGCGGTGCGGTGCAGCCAGGCCTGCGCGCGGCCGTCGGCGGACAGCATGGCTTCCATGTGCTCGACGGAGACGGTGTGGAAGTAATCGTGGTGCAGGTCGTCGTCGCGCGTCCACGTGACCTTGACCGGCTTGCCGTCCATGGCCTTCGACAGCAGCGCGGCTTCAGCGGCGAAGTCCGGCTTGGACTTGCGGCCGAAGCCGCCGCCCAGCAGCGTCACGTGCACGGTGACGTCCTCGGGTTTGAGGCCGAGATGCCCGGCCACGGTCTCGCGCGTGGCCTGCGGTGCCTGCACGGAGGTCCATACCTCGCACTTGCCGCCTGCGATGCGCGCGGTGGCCACCGGCGGCTCCATGGTGGCATGGGCCAGATGCGGCAGGTAGTACTGCGCCGTGACGTGTTTGCCGGGGCCGGCCAGCGCGGCCATGGCGTCGCCCTGGTTGCGCACGACCTTGCCGGGCTGGCTGGCGGCTTTTTCCATGGTGGCGCGGAAAGCAGCGGACTCATAGCTGGCGTTGGGGCCGTCGTTCCACTGGATCTTGAGCGCCTCGCGGCCCTTGATGGCCGACCAGGTATTGGTGGCGATCACCGCCACGCCGCCGAGCGGGTGGAACAGCGCGGGCGCGGGGCTGCCGGCGATTTCCACCACCTTGACCACGCCGGGCACCTTCATCGCCTGCGCGGCATCGAAGCTGGCGACCTTGCCACCGAACACCGGCGGGCGCGCCACCACGGCGTAGAGCATGCCGTCCAGGCGCACGTCGATGCCATATTGCGCGCGGCCAGTGGCGATGTCATGCCCGTCGATGCTGCGCGTGCTGTCCTTGCCGATATAGCGGAACTGCGCGGGGTCCTTGAGCTTGAGGCTGGCGGGTGCCGGCACCGGCAGGCGCGCGGCGTCCTTCGCCAGCGCGCCGTAGCCCAGGCTCCTGCCGCTCGCGGCGTGCACCACCGCATGGTTGCGCGCCTGCACCTCGCTCACCGGCACGCCCCAGCGCGCCGCCGCGGCGGTTTCCAGCATGGCGCGGGCACTTGCGCCCACGTGCCGCATCGGCTCGAAGAAATGCCGCACGCTGCGCGAGCCGTCGGTGTTCTGGCTGCCGTAGCGCGCTTCGTCGCCGGGCGCCTGCACCACGCGCACCCGGGCCCAGTCGGCCTCGAGTTCGTCGGCCACCACCATCGGCAGGCTGGTGCGCACGCCCTGGCCCATCTCGGAGCGGTGGCAGACGATGGAGACCTGGCCGTCCTCGCCGATGGACAGGAACACCAGCGGGCTGTCCACCGCGCCGCCGGGCATGCCGTCGCGACCGTATTTCTTGGGTTCGTCGGCGGCCAGCACGACGCCGTCCAGGCCCACCGTGAGCGTCAGCCCGGCGATGGCGCCCATGCCCTTGAGCCAGCGGCGGCGCGCTGCCGATTGCGGGCTGCCGTCCGCGGCCGTCGTGAGTGCGTCGCGGGCGTTCATTTGGCGCTCCGCTTGCCGGCGGTGCCGGTGGCCTTGCCACCGGCCTTGGCGCCCGCCACATTGGACTTGGCCACGTGCTGGATGGCCGCGCGAATGCGGGTATAGGTGCCGCAGCGACAGATATTGCCGCTCATGGCGCCGTCGATATCGGCTTCGGTCGGGTGGGGGTTGGCGTGGAGCAGTGCCGTGGCGGACATCAGCTGGCCCGCCTGGCAGTAGCCGCACTGTGGCACGCCGAATTCCTCCCAGGCCGCCTGCAGCGCCTGGCCGGTCTTGTCCGCCGACAGGCCCTCGATGGTGGTGATCTTCTTGCCTGCGACCGCCGAGATCGGCGTCACGCACGAGCGGATGGGCTGCCCGTCCAGGTGCATGGTGCAGGCGCCGCACAGCGCCATGCCGCAGCCGAACTTGGTGCCGGTCATGCCGAGGTGGTCGCGCACCGCCCATAGCAGGGGGGCGTCGTCCGGCAGGTCGATCGAATGCGGCTTGCCGTTGATCGTGATTGTTCTCATCGTCTTGTGGGGAGTGGTCCAGCGGAGGAAGGACGGCCAGCGCGCATCGGCATGCGGGCCGCTGCGGCAACGTGGCGCAATGCGCATTGTGACGCCGGCGGGGATGGGGCGGGAATGACGCCGTCGGGATTTGTCAATTCCGGAAAACGGAATAAAGGCGCCAGGCCATCGCAAGGGGGGGCGAAAGCAGGAGCACTGGCCAGCATCGGCGCGCGCCGGCCTGCGCCGGTCGTCGCGCTATTTTAGTTAGAGATCAAACTTTTTATTGACAAGGGCTGCCAAGGTGCTACGATTGCTTCATGTAGTTCGATATCTAAGTATTTTTTGTGGGATACCACGCGAACCTGCCGGATCAACCGGAACCTGGAGCCAAGCATGTACGACACTTTTGCAACCGACAAGCTGATTGACCTGTGGCTGACCGAAGACATCGGCATCTGCGACCTGACCGTCCAGACCATGATCGAGAAGGACGAGACAGGTTCGTTCTATATGAACGCACGTGAACCGATGCTGATTGCCGGCGTGGACGTGGCCGCGCGCGTGTTCAAGCGCTATGACCCCGAACTGCATGTCGACGTACGCGTCGCCGACGGCGACAAGGTCGGCAAGGGCGCCATCCTGATCGCGGTGAGCGGCTCCGCGCGCAGCGTGCTGACCGCGGAGCGCACGGCGCTGAACATCATGCAGCGGCTCTGCGGCATCGCCAACCAGACGGCTCGCTACGTGGAAGCGATCGCCGGCACCAAGGCGCGCCTGATCGACAGCCGCAAGACAACCCCGGGGCTGCGGGCGCTGGAAAAGCACGCGGTCACCTGCGGAGGCGGGCTGAATCACCGGCTTAGCCTGGACAATGGCGTGATGATCAAGGACAACCATATTGCCGTTTGCGGCAGCATTGCCGCGGCCGTGGCGCGCGCGCGGCGGCAGTTGCCGGTGCTGACCAGGCTCGAGGTCGAATGCGACCGGCTCGATCAGGTGCGCGAGGCGCTCGACGCGGGCGTGGATGTGATCATGCTCGACAATATGTCGGTGCCCGACATGCGCGAGGCGGTGGCCTTCGTCGACGGGCGGATCAAGGTCGAAGCGTCAGGTGGCATTCGCCTCGAAACGATCCGCCCGATCGCCGAGACCGGCGTCGACTACATCTCCACCAGCAAGATCACCCAATCGGCACCTGCGGTGGACATCGGTCTGGACGACGCGGTGTAAGCGGGCAGGGCAACACGTCAGGTCACTCCTGCATCGCCGGCCAGAAGTCTGCCGACCGGTCATGTTGGTTGCGCGAGGCAAGTCCTCGCGCTTTTTTTCGCGCGCTCCCGGCGCGTACCCCGCGCAGACGGCGGGCGCTTGTCTCCGGCGGGCCTCAGAGGCTTGCCAGCAGGCGGCCCAGTTCTTGCGTGGATGGCACGCGGCGGCCAGTGCCTTCCGCTTCGGTCTCGTCCTGCGCCAGGTTGCGGATGACGGCCATCAGCACCTTGCGCGCCGCGGCCACTTCCGCGGCCGACACGCCCTGGATGGCGATGTCGTTGACTTCCTCCGCCAGCGGCACCAGCTTGCGCTCGAGCGCCTTGCCCGACCGCGTCAGGAAAACGTGGATGTTTTTCTTGTTGCCGGGGAGGTGCGTGCGTTCGACATAGCCCAGGGCCTCGAGTGCCTTGACGGCGGTGAACGTGGTCGGCTCGGTGACGCCGGCGAGATCGCTCAGCTCGCGTTGCGACAGCCCGTCGTTGGTCCACAGGATGCGCAAGATCACCCAGTGCCCATACGACACCTGGTGTTCGGCCAGCCGCATTTGCAGGGCACGGATGAATGCGCGCGCCCCATCCTTGACAAGGTGAGCCAGGCGCTCGCTGGCAAGCTCCTCTTCCTTCGGGGCTGCCTGGGGTGCTTTCGCTTTCGTGGTTGCCATGTTGACGGTCTTCGATTCCGATTGCGGCGCCTGCGAAGCGCCGCGCCTGTATCTCCGAATGATATCGCGTCGGCCCCCGAAGTGCCGCGACGCGGGCGTGGCGCTGCGGACCGTCCGCTTTCACTAATGTAGTGCTCACTACATCAGTGCGGCGTGCGCAGGGCCGGCGCCGGCATGCACCCGCACAGGGATTTCGCCTGGCGCCGGAGACGGAAATTCCTCCGGTTCCTTGTGCACAAAGGCTTTCCGGCATTGGCCCGGCTCTTGCATATTCTTAGATGTCGAACTTATCTTGACAACGCGATGACAGCTGCTAGCATAGCTAGTACTTCGATATCTAAGCAAAATTGCGCGATGCCGCAAAGGACGACAAATGAGAAGCGAGGACTTCAGCACCATCTCGACGGCGCCGCTAGGCAAGCCCGTGGCCGCCGGCACGTTCTTTCTCGTGGTGGGACCCAGCGGGGCGGGCAAGGACTCCTTGATGGACGGCGCGCGTGCGGCACTGGCGGGCGATGCGCGCTATGTCTTCGCGCGCCGGGTGATCACGCGCGCTGCAGGTGCGCCAGGCGAGGACCACGAGGGCGTCGATGAGTGCGAGTTCGCCGCCCGCGAGGCAGCCGGCGAGTTCCTGATGACCTGGCAGGCGCATGGCCTGCGATACGGCTTGCCGGCAGCGACCTTGCGCGAGCTGGAGTGCGGACGCCACGTGGTAGCCAACGGTTCGCGCAGCGTGGTGGCGGCGCTGGCGCAGCGCATGCGGAATTTCATGGTGATCCACGTGACGGCGCCGGCTGCCGTGCTGGCGCAACGCATCGCTGCGCGGGGCCGCGAATCCGGCGACGCGGTGCGGCGCCGGCTGGAGCGCGCGCCCGATCCCATGCCGGCCGGCGTGCCATGCGTTTCGGTGTGCAATGACGGCACGCTCGAAGCCGGCGTCATGCATTTCGTGCACGCATTGCGCTCGACGGCCATTGCGCTGGCCCTGCGGCCGGTGCCGGTCTCGGCCGAAGGCGCGCATATCGCCTACGTTTCCCCCGCTGTTGCCGACGCCGTTCGCCACGCGCGCGTGGCCGTGCGCGCCGGCGGCCTGGAGTTGCCCGCCGCCTTGCATGTACTGGACAGCGCGGCGCTGCTGGGCGACCACGAAGTGGGACTGTCAGGCCCGCTGCGCGAGCGGCTGGGCGCGGTGGCGGGCGCCACCGTGCGCGTGCGTCGCCTGCCGGAGCCGGCCAGCCGCGCATCGCTGCGTGCCAAGCTGCGGGGCGAGCCGCTCGACGAAGCGGGCTTCGAGGCGGTGCTGCGCGACGCGGTGGAAGGGCGCTATACCGAGCTGGAACTGACGGCGTTCCTGGTGGCCGCCTCGCGCCAGCTCTCCGATGCGGAAGTGGTGGCGGTGGCGCGGGCGCGCACGCGCTTTTCGCGCCGCATCGACTGGAGCGAGCCCATTGTGGTGGACAAGCATTCGATGGGGGGCGTGCCCGGCAGCCGCATCACGCTGATCGTCGTGCCGATCGTGGCCGCGCACGGGCTGGCGATGCCAAAGACATCCTCGCGGGCCATCACTTCGGCGTCCGGCACGGCCGATGCGATGGAGACGCTGGCGCAGGTGGACCTGGACTTCGAGGGCGTACGCCGCTGCGTGGCGCAGGCGCGTGCCTGCATCGCCTGGAATGGCCGGCTCAACCACTCACCGGTCGACGATGTGATGAATGCCATCACGCGCCCGCTCGGCCTCGATACCAACCGGTGGTCCGTCGCCTCGATCCTTTCCAAGAAGTACACGGCCGGCTCGACGCACGTGATCGTCGACCTGCCCTACGGCCCGCAGGCCAAGCTGGCGAGCGAGGCCGAGGCGCGCGAGCTGGCGGCCCTGTTCGAGGTGGTGGGCCAAGGCCTGGGCATGCATGTGCGTGCCTTTGCCACAGACGGCAGCAAGCCCATTGGCCGTGGCGTGGGGCCGGCGCTCGAGGTGCGCGACGTGCGCCTCGTCCTGGACGGCGATGCGCGTGCGCCCGCCGACCTGCGCGACAAGGCACTTTTCTTCGCTGGCGAGATCCTGGCCTTCGACCCCGCCATCGGCACAGCCGCGGCGGGCCGCCAGCGTGCCGCACAACTGCTGGCCTCGGGTGCCGCCCGCGCCGCGCTCGATGCCATCGTGGCGGCCCAGGGCGCGAAGCCGGTGGCGGACAAACCAGCCGCGCACGTGCACGAGGTGGTCGCGCAGAGCGCCGGCGTGGTCACGCAGATCGACGGATTCGCCATTTCCGGCATTGCCCGCAGCGCCGGCGCGCCGCGCTGCCCCGGCGCCGGCGTGGACCTGCTGTGCGCGGTGGGCGAGCGCGTTGTGCCGGGGCAGGCGCTGTTGCGCATCCACGCCGGCAATGCCGCAGACCTGGAAGCGGCGCGCGAGGCATGTGCGCTGCTTCGCGCAGGCGGTGCCCGCGCCATGCCGCCTGCCATCAGCGTCGTTCCCGGTTAGCCGGCGCGCCGGCGCATTGCACTATCATTTCCTTCAACTGTCGAGGCTTCACAATGACCCCTGTATCTGTGGTTCGCAGTATCGTCTCTCTATCCCTGCTGGGCGCGGCGTTGCTCGGCATGCCCGCGCTGGCCAGCGCCAGCATCGCCAAGGATTTTCCCCAGAAGCCGATCCGGCTGGTTGTGACCTTCCCGGCTGGCGGGGGAACCGACATCCTGGCCCGCGTGATCGGGGCCGAGGTCGCGCACAGCCTCGGCCAGCCGGTGGTGGTGGACAACCGACCCGGCGCGAGCGGCAATATCGGCGCGGAGTTCGTTGCCAAGAGCGCGTCCGATGGCTATACCTTGCTCGCGGTCAACAGTAGTTTCGCGATCAATCCCGCCGTTTTTCGCAATCTTCCGTTCGATCCGGGCAAGGACTTCAGCGCGGTGATTTCCATGGCCTCGGTGCCGTCCGTGATCGCCGTGCCGGTCGGCTCGAAGATCCAGACGTTCGGCGACCTGCTGAGCGCCGCGCGCTCGGCCCGGCCTCCCAGCTATGCGTCCTGCGGCAACGGCACGCCGCAGCACCTGGCGGGTGAGTTGCTGAAGATCTCCGCCAAGGTCGATATGCTGCACATCCCGTACAAGGGTTGCGCGCCGGCGCTTGCCGATGTGCTGGGAGGGCAGGCCGACATCAGTATCAATACGCTGGCCAATACCGTGCCGTACCTGAAGAGCCATAAGCTGCGCGCGCTGGCCGTGACTTCCCGCAGCCGCTCGCCGCTCTTGCCCGAAGTGCCATCGGTCAGCGAACTGGGCGTCGCCGGCTACGATGTCGATCAGTGGTTCGGCATCCTCGCCCCGGCGAATACGCCGCCGGAGATCGTGCAGAAGCTGAACCAGGCCATCGCCCGCGCCGTCGCCAAGCCGGAGATCAAGGCCAATCTCGCCCAACTCGGCTTTGCCACCGCAAACAGCACCCCCGCCGAGTTCCAGAAGGTCGTCGCCAGCGACATCGAACGCTGGAAGAAGCTCGCCGCGCAGATCGGCCTCCGGGTCGACTGACCCGGCGCAGGCAACCGGTCCGCGCCGGGAGCCAGCCCCAGTTCCATTCCGTAGTCATTCCCCTCCAGTCACGGACGCCGCCGGCCCCGTGTGCCCGCTTGCGCCCAGGCCTGGCACGTGTTCGCACGCGCCGGGCCGGGGGCAGGCGCGGCATGAGGGAGGCAAGCAACACGAACAGAACAATCCATGAGAGCAATGTCAGCGAAAACGGCAACGACCCGCTTCGAATCCGCCACGGAGCGCGCCATGCATGCCCGGCTAGCACGTGCTGCCATCGGCCTGCTTGCGGCCGCCTGTGCGCCTGCCTGGGCGCAATCGAGCCTTGTGCTCTATGGCGTGGCCGATGTCGGCGTGGAGTACCTCAGCCATGCCGACGCCAGCGGGCACGCATTGACGCGCATGGCTTCGGGCAACCTATCCGGGTCGCGCTGGGGCATGCGCGGAACGGAGGATCTGGGCAGCGGAGTCAGTGCGTTGTTCGTGCTCGAGAGTGGCTTCGACATCGACGCAGGCACCTTGGGCCAGGCTGGCCGGCTGTTCGGGCGGCAGGCATTCACCGGCCTTGCCACGCCGTACGGACGACTCACCGCGGGCCACCAGAACAACCTGCTTTACGACATCCTGATCAACTACGACGCCATGGCCATCGCGCCGCGCTACTCCGCGTTCCTGATGGATACCTCGCTTGCCGGCCGCTACGACAATGCGGCCAAGTATGTGGCGAAGTTCGGCGGACTCAGCGCCAGCGCGATGTATTCCTTCGCGCGCGGCACAACGGTGGGAAGCGGCGCGACGGGCACCATCGCCGGCGAGACCCCGGGCGATGCCAGGAGCGACCGCGCTTTCAGCGGCGCGCTGGAATACGACGCCGGCAACGCGGCGGCCGCGCTGATCTACGACCAGCAGCAGGGCACGGCCGGGATCGCCGGCCAGAGCCCCGCCCAGCGGGACCGGCGCATCGCTCTCGCCGCGAACCTCACGCTGGCCAAGGCGAAGCTGTTCGCCGGCTACCGCTGGTTGAGCGGCGACATCGGCGCGACCGCGACGGTGCCCGCGCGGCGCAACAACCTGTTCTGGCTTGGCGCAAGCTATGCCCTCACGCCGGCGCTCACGCTGAGCACCTCCGCCTATGTGACGGACGACCGTCGCTCCGGCCAGGACCCCTGGAGCCTGGTGGGCAACCTCGACTACGCGTTCTCCCGGCGCACCGATGCCTACCTGACGGTGGGTTACGTGAAAAACAAGGACGGCTCGCGGGTGGGGCTCAACGGGCCGCAGACCAGCATCGGGCCAGGCATGAGCCAGTTCGGCGCGGTAGCGGGCATTCGCCACAAGTTCTAGCCGCGAACTCTCCCCCCTCGCGGGTTGCCACGCCACGGATGCCCGGTAGCGATTCATCCGGGCCGTCGAGCAATTCGCGCGGCTTCTGGCTCCCGCGATGGCCGGGTGGCGTTCCCGCCCAGGTGCGGCGATGAGTCAAACCAGCCCGAACCAGCCAAGCGCGGCGCCGGCGGCGAGCAGCCACAGCAGGTGCAGCCGGAAGCGCCAGATGATCAGGGCGGTGAGCACTGTCACGAGCCACAGGCGCCAGTCGCCGGGCGCGTCGGCGTGGACGCTGGCCAGTGTCCACGCCGTCGCGATCAGCAGCGCCACCACGATCGGCGCCATGCCCTGCCGGAACGCCTGCACGCAGCGCAAGCCGCGGTTGCGGTGACCCCATTGGGCGGCGAGGTAGGCCAGGGCAGAACTGGGCAGCAGGATGCCGGACATGGTCAGTGCCACGCCCAGCAGGGCGGTGGGGACGCCGCCAGCGTTCATGCCGATATTCCATCCGAGCAGGGCGATGAACAGCACATTGGGTCCCGGTGCCGCCTGGGCGATCGTCACCGATGCATTGAACTGGGATTCGCTGAGCCAGTGCTGCTGATCTACCAGGTAACGGTGCATGTCGGGCGCCGTGGTGATGGCGCCGCCGATCGACAGCAAGGATAGCGAGAGGTAGTGGTAAAACAGGTTGAGCCAGTCGCCCCATCCCAGCGCCAGCACCGGTACGCCGCTCACGGCTTGAGCTTCCGGTAGCAGAGCAGGCAGGCGGCGGTGCCCAGGCCGGCAAGCACGTAGAAGAGCGGCCAGCGTAGCAGCGCCACGGCGCCGAAGCAGGCGGCGCCCAGCGCGATGGCGAGCGGGCGGCCCAGCGGATTGGCGCGCAATGCGCTCAGCAGCCTGAGCCCGGTGGCCGCGAACAGCCCTGCGGCCACGGCCCCGGTTCCGCGCAATGCGCCGGCCACGCCGGCGTGGTCGGCAAAGCGGGCATGCAGCAACTCGAGCAGGACCACCAGCACCAGCGGCAGCGCCAGCAGGCCTGTGGATGCGGCCAGCGCGCCGGCCAGGCCGAACGAGCGGCCGCCGATCATCAGCGCCATATTGACCACGTTGGGGCCGGGCATGATCTGCGCCACCGCCCAGTCTTCGACGAACTCCTCGCGCGTGAGCCAGCGCTTGCGCTCCACCAGTTCCTGCTGCACCACCGCCAGCACGCCGCCGAACCCTTGCAGGCCCAGCAGCGTGAACGTCACGAACAGGTCGGTGGGAGAGCGGGGCTCGCGGCGGTCGTTGCCGCTTTCCGGATGATTCGCACGCATCGCCGGCATACCTTATTGGGCCTTGATGCCAAGCTGCCTGATGGTCTTGCCCCAGCGCTGCGTGTCGGCCTCGACGATGCCGGCGAACCGCTCGCGCGACATGGCTTCCACCTCGATCCCTTCGCGGCTGAGTTTCGCCACCACCTCAGGGTCGCGCAGGACCTTGCCGACCGCCTCGTGCAGCTTCTGCACCACCGCCGGCGGCGTGCCGGCGGGCGCGAAGAAGCCATACCAGGGCGCGTACTCGAAACCCTTGATGCCCGCTTCCTCCATGGTCGGCAGGTTGGGCAATGCCGGCGAACGCTTCTTGCCCGAGGTGGCGATCGGGCGGACCATGTCGGACGCGATGAAGGGCATCACGGCCGGAATCGTCAGCAGCATGGACTGGATCTGGCCCGAGACGAGTTCGGTCAGCGCGGGGCCGGAACCCTTGTAGGGTACGTGCTGGAGCTTCACGCCGGTCATCATGCCGAGCACCGCCATGGGCAGGTGGCCGGCGCTGCCGATGCCGCCGGAGCCATAGTTGATCGAGCCCGGCCTGGCTTTGGCCAGCGCCAGGAAATCGTCCATGGTCTTGACCGGCAGGGTCTTGGTCACCACCAGGACGTTCGGCGTGGCGCCGATATAGGCCACCGGCAGGATGTCGCGCCTGGTGTCATAGGGGAGATGGCTATAGAGCGAATCGCTGAATACCAGTCCCATGTGGTGGATCATCACGGTATAGCCGTCGGGTGCCGCGCGCGCCAGCATCGCCGTGGCGATGGTGCCGCCCGCGCCTCCGCGGTTGTCGACGACAAAGGGCTGGCCGAGTTCGCGGCCCAGTTTCACCGCCAGCACGCGCGCCACCAGGTCGACGGTACCGCCCGCGGCGAAGGGCGCCAGGATGGTGACCGGCTTGGCCGGCCAGTCGGCCGCGCGGGCCGGCACGGCCGCGGTGGCGGCAACCAGCGACATGCCCGCGCAAAGAACAGAAAACTTCCGAATCGACATGCTTGTCTCCTGGTACCACGTTTGCCGTGGTTTTTTTCTGCTCTGTGCCGCAACTACGCGCGCGCCCGGTCCCGGAGCCTGTCGACCGCACCGGGACGCGAACCGCGAACCGCGAACCTCGAACCTCGAACCTAGAAGGCGAATCGATAGCGTGCCACCTTCTCCTCGTCGAGTTCGACGCCGAGCCCGCGGCCGGCCGGAACGGCGGCCGCGCCACTGCTGATGTCGAGCTTGTGGGTCACGATATCGTCGGAAGTCTTGAGCGGGCCGACGCATTCCAGCCCCTCGAGCACGTCGGCGCTGGTGCATGCCAGCATGATTTCCGCCGCGGTGTTGACGCCCAGCCCGAAGCCGTGCCCGATGACCACCTTCATGCCGGCCGCGCTGGCGGTTTCCAGCATGCGCCTGCAGGTAAGGAAGCCGCCTTGCTTCATCACCTTGAGCTTGACGATATCGGCGCAATTGGCGCGGATCACCGCGATCAGGCTGGCGTGGTCGGTGATCGATTCGTCGGCCATCACGGGGATGCCGATGGCCTGCCTCACCTTTGCCATGCCGGCGAGATCGTCTTCTGCCACCGGCTGTTCCAGCAGTTGCAGGCCGATCGGCTCCAGCAGGCGCCCCAGCGCAATCGCCTCCTCGACGCTGTATCCGGCATTCGCATCGGCACGCAAGGCCATGGAGGGTCCAACCGCTTCGCGCACCGCCGTCAGGCGGTCGCGGTCGGCCTCGATGCCTCCGCCGACCTTGATCTTGGCCGAGCGGAACCCGCGGTCGAACCATTTGCGGGCCTCCGCGGCCGCCTCGTCGGGCGGGACAATGCCAATCCACGCATTGAAGCGCACCGTGTCCACCACGGCGCCGCCCAGATACTGGTGCACCGGGATATCGAGCCGGCGCGCCAGCATGTCGACGCAGGCCATCTCGATCGCCGCCTTGGCGTCGAGGTAGCCGGCGCGTCCGGCGTTCATGCGCTGCATTACCTGGTGCGGATTGCCGGCGTCGGCGCCCTGTACCAGCGGCGCGAGCTGGTCGCGGATCGCCAGCAGCGACTGTTCGATGGTCTCCACCGAATAGCCGGGCGAGGGATCGATATTGCCCAGTCCGATCGAGCCGTCTTCCGCGGTGAGGCGTACCAGTGCGCTTTTCTGCACGGTCTTGGTCACATAGGCATTGCGAAAGCCCGGGCCGACCAGCGGCACGGCCACGCCGAACACCTCGACGCGGCGAATGGGAAGGTGCAAGCCATCCATGTTCACGACTCCAGCGCCATGCCGGCCGCGGCCGGCTCGAAGGCTTCGATGGCAGGGCCCTTGATCTGGGTGCGGTGCATGATGCGGGAGGCATTCGGGTCAAATGCGTCGCGGCGATGCAGCGTGCAGCGGTTGTCCCAGAGGATCAGGTCGTGCAGTTGCCATTCCTGGCGGAAGGTGAATTCGGGCCGGGTGGCGTGCTCCCATAGCGCATCGAGCAGGGCATTGCTTTCGGCGAGGTCCATGCCCGTCACATAGCTATTGCGGCGGCGGCCGAGGAAAAGCGCCGGGCGCCCGGTGTCGGGATGCACGATCACAAGGGGATGGTGCGCCCCGGGCGCTTCGCGCGGATCGGTCACCTCCTTCATGCCCTTGCGCATCATGCCGGCGCTATTGTACGTGGCATCGTGAATGGCGCGGCGGCCCTTGACCAGCGCCTTCATGTCGCCAGGCAGGGTCTCGTAGGCGAGGTACATATTGGACCAGTAGGTGTCGCCACCGCCGGGCGGAATCTCGAGCGCATGCAGCAGCGCGGCGCGCGGCGGCCGCTCGACATAGGTCATGTCGCAATGCCACACCGCTTCGCCGTCGCCCAGGTTGCCGATGGGCATGCCATYGACCTTCACATTGGAGATCACATTGATCTCGGGGAATTCGCTGAGGAAAGGCTTGCCGTAGGGATTGGGGCCCGGCGGATCGAGTTCGCCGAACAGCCGGCTGAAGCCCAGCAACTCCGGATCCGACAGCGCCTGGCCGCGAAAGCGCAGCACGAGGTGCGTGGCCCAGGCCTGGCGAAGCTCGGCCAGGATATCGTCGCCGACCGGCCGGCCGAGGTCGATGCCGCTGACATCAGCGCCGAGGCTTGGCCCGAGCGGCGTAACGGAGATGCGTGTCATGGTGGCTGCCCTTCCGTGGTGAATTGGAGTGCCCCCAATATAGACCTGGTACCCGATAGCGTAAATGATATAGATTGCGCATCAAGTTATACGGATCTAGTATCCCCCACGCCGATGCCGATTCCTGCCCGCGCCATGACTTCACCAGCCAGCAAGCCGTTGCAGCGCCGCCATATCGAAGCCCTCGTCGCTGTCGGCGACAGCCATTCCGTGCATCGCGCCGCGCGTGAGCTCGGCATGCCGCAGCCCGTGCTGTCGCGCCTGCTTGCCGAAGCGGAAAGCCTGCTGGGCGCCCGCCTGTTCGAGCGCTCCAGTCATGGCAGCCTGCCGACCGAGCAGGGCAAGGCGGTGCTGTCCCAGGCGAGATTCGTGCTGCGCGCGATCGAGCGCCTGAACGACGCCACCGCCGAGTCGCTGCGGCGGCCGATTCAGCTCGGCTGCATTCCGCGCGCAATGCATACCCTGATGCCCGGACTGCTCGCCCGGCTCTATCCGGCGGTGCCGGCCGATGCGTCGGCGCAGGCCGCCGGCACGCCTTACCAATTCCGCGTGGTCGAGGGCAGCTCGAAGATGTTGTTCGACCAGATAGCGGCGGGCAGCCTGGATTTCGCCATCCTGCGCAGCATCGCGCGCGACGGCGAGGAGGGCGATGACCTGGTGGTGGAGCGCCTGTACCAGGAGCGCACGGTGATCATCTGCGCGGCCGGCCATCCCACCATTCCGGCGGGCCCGATTGCCCTGTCTCGCCTGGCTGGCCAGGGCTGGGCTTTGCCCGAAGCCGAGACCAGCTCGCGGGCGACCTTCGATGCGTTCTGGAACGAGCACGGCCTGGCCAAGATCAGGCCGGTCATCGAAACGCGTTCCTTCGAGTCAAACCTGGCCCTGGTCGCAGGCACCAGCCTGGTTTCGATCGCGCCGGAATCCGTTGCGCGCAGCCATGTGGCGTTCGGGCTGCTGCGCATCGTCAAGCTGCGGCGGCCCCTTCCGGCGAACCCGGTGATGCTCGCCTTCAACCGCATGGCCAACGACGATCCCTTGCTCAGCGGCTTTCGCCAGATGATTCACCAGACCGCGCGCTCGCGCGAATGATGCCGGCTGGCTGCGGCCCGGCGAGACGTCACCAACCGAAGGGGCGCCGACACGCAGGATCACCGGTTCGCGCGGGGGGCGGTCGGGCGCCGGCTTGCGCAGGATCGCGCCGGCGTGCGCGGTCAAGTCGGCCGCCGTGGCGGCGTGGCGGTGGAGAAAACCGTCTCCGCGGACTTGCCGGGGCGCCAGGCGGCGCCCCGGCCATCAGCTATGCCGTGCGGCTCGCCGCCAGCACCGCCGGCACCGCCATCTGCGCCAGCATGCGCAAGGTGGCGATCTCGCTGCCGGTCCATGCATTGCGCGCGGCGAGGAAATTGAAGGTGCCGACACACTGCCCGTGCTCGCAGACCGGGACATTCACCACGGCGGAGAGGCCCAGCCCGCGGATGACCGCGATGTCGTCGAACACGGCGGCCAGCGCGGTGTCGCCTTCGCCCACGAAGACCTGGCCCTGGTGCAGCACCCGGATGGTCCATGGCGTATCGGCCTTGTATTTGCGGCCGCCGACCGGATAGGCGCCGGTGTCAGAAGACCAGAGCCGCTCGATCTCCGCGCTCGCGCGCCGCCAGGCGTTGATGGTGAGCAGGCCGGGGCCGAGCAGCGCGGCGGTGGCGCTGCCGAGCGCGTCGAAGGCGGCCGCGGGCGCGGGGGCGCGAGCCAGCGCATCGCATAGCGTAGCGAGCAGGTCGGCAGGCAGCGTCACGCAGGCTGCTGCATCGGGGTTGTATCCGTTCACGGTATCACTCTCCCTTGATGCCCAGTTCGCGGATCAGTTTGCCGTAGCGGTCCGCATCGCGATGCAGGATGGTGCCGAACTGCTGCGGCGTGGAGGTGGCGGTTTCCACGCCGATGGCGTTCATCTTCTCCTTCACCTCGGGCATCGACATGATCCGGTTGATTTCCTGGTTCAGGCGCGCCACCAGCGCAGGCGGCATGCCGGCGGGACCGAAGGCGCCGTACCAGACCGACAGCTCATAGCCGGGCACGGTTTCCGCCACGGTCGGCACATTGGGCAGCAGCGGCGAGCGCTTGCTCTCGGTGACGGCGATCAGGCGCAGCTTGCCGGCCTTCACGTGCGGCAGCGTCTGCGTGCCGGCGGAGAACAGCARCTGGGTCTGSCCSGCCACSGTGTCSACCACSGCCGGSGCGCCGCCCTTGTACGGGACATGCAGCATCTGCACACCGGCCATCTTCTCGAACAGCACCGCGCTCAGGTGGTTGGTGGAGCCGGGGCCGGCGCTGGCATAGGCCAGCTTGCCGGGATTGGCGCGCGCATACGCGATCAGTTCCTTGACGTTGTGCGCCGGCACCGAGGGATGGATCACCATGGTGTTGGTGACGTAGGCCAGCAGGCCCAGCGGCGTGAAGTCCTCCACGCCGCGGAAGGGCATATTGGGCATCAGCGCGGGGTTCATCGCATGCGTGCTCATGGAGCCGACCAGCAGCGTGTAGCCGTCGGGTTTGGCGCGCGCCACCATGGCCGAGCCGATATTGCCCGAGGCGCCCGGCTTGTTGTCCACGATCACCGGCTGGCCCAGCGAGCGCGTCAGGTGCTCGGACAGCACGCGCGCCAGGATATCGGTGGAGCCGCCCGCGGCCCACGGCACGATCAGCGTGATGGGCTTGGCGGGATAGGCATCCGCCGCCGCGGCGCCGGTTGCGGCGCAGAACAGCGAGAAGGTGGCAAGGCCCAGCAGGCAGCGCTTGAGGACGGCTTTCATGTCTTTCTCTCTCCGATGGCGATGCGGGCCGCGCGGGGCGGTCCGCCTTTGATTCGATCTGGTTCGAACTGATTCGATGTGGCTGGTGTGGCTGGTGCAACGGATGCAACTGATGCAGCTGATGCAGTTGATGCAGCCGATGCATCTGGTGTCGCTGGTGCAGTAGTTGTGGCTGTGTTCCGGTGATGCCGTGCGACCGGGAACAACCCCGCTCACCGTCCCACCGCATACCCCTGCATCCCGCGCGCATTGGCGCCGGCGCGCAGGACCAGCCGTCCCTGCGCATCGCGCTCGCGCGTGCAGGCCGACATGCGGCCTTCCGACCAGGGCTCGCCCACCTTCACTTCGTGGCCGCGCGCGCGCAGCTCGGCAATGGTGTCGTCGGGCAGGCGCGACTCCACGCTCAGGCGGTTGAGCACCACCGAGCGCGGCCAGAAGGACCCGGGGAAATGATCGATATGCCAGGCCGGCGAGTCGATGGCTTCCTGCAGGTTCATGCCGTGCACGGCGTGGCGCAGGAAGAAGGCGACCGACCACTGGTCCTGCTGGTCGCCGCCCGGCGTGCCGAACACCATGTAGGGCTCGCCGTCGCGCAGCGCCAGCGAGGGCGACAGCGTGGTGCAGGGGCGCTTGCCGGGCGCCAGCGTGTTGGGCAGGCCCGGCTCGAGCCAGGTCATCTGCAGGCGCGTGTTGAGCGCGAAGCCGAGCGCCGGAATCACCGGGCTCGACGACAGCCAGCCGCCCGACGGCGTGGCCGCGACCATATTGCCGTGGCGGTCGATCACGTCGATATGGCAGGTATCGCCGACGAAGATCTCGCGCTCGGCCCATTCCGTCACGGGTGGCATTGCCGCGAAGGTGGGCTCGCCAACGCCAAAGCGCACGTCGGCGTCGCGCAGCGTGCGCTCGGCCGCGCCGAGATCGGGCAGGCGCGGCGCGGTGCCGTCGACCGTGCCGGGGCGGATGTCGGGCGAGGCCTGCTGGCCGATCAGCCGCGCGCGCGCCGCGAGATAGCCGGCGTCCAGCAGGCCGGGCAGGGGCGCAGCGCCGAAGCGCGGATCGCCATACCACGCCAGGCGGTCGGCCATGGCCAGCTTGGCGGCCTCGGCAATGCGGTGCACGAATTCCGGCGAGGTGGGGGCATGCGCCGCCAGGTCCGCGTGGCGCAGCATGCCAAGTTGCTGCAGGAAGGCCGGGCCCTGGCTCCAGATGCCGCACTTGGCCACCGTGTAGCGGCCGAAATCCAGCGTGGCCGGCGCTTCCACCTCCGGCGTCCAGTCCGCCATGTCGTCAAGGCGCAGCAGGCCCTTGTGACGCTCGCCGGTGGTGTCGCGCACGGCCTGCGTGCGGCAGAACGCGTCGATTTCCCTGGCCACGAAGCCCCGGTACCAGCATGCCATGGCGGCGTCGATCTGCTGCTCGCGCGTGCCGCCGGCGGCCGCCGCCGTCTCCAGGATGCGCGTATAGGTGCGCGCCACGCCGGGCGTGGCATGCAGGCTGCCCGGGCGCGGCACGCGGCCGTCCGGCAGCCATACCTCGGCCGAGCTGTGCCATTCCTGCTGGAACAGCTCGCGCACCGCGAGGATGGCTTGCGAGATGCGCGGCACCAGCGGAAAGCCGTCGCGTGCATAGGCGATGGCCGGCGCCAGTACGTCGGCCAGCGGCCAGGTGCCGTAGTCGCGCAGCATGGTGAGCCAGGCACCGAAGGCGCCGGGCACGGTGGCGGGCAGCAGGCCGATGCCGGGCACCAGGTCCAGTCCCATGGCGCGCAGCGCGGCGGGATCGGCCAGTGCCGGGGCGGGGCCCTGCCCGCAGATCGAGCGCACCGCGCGTTCGCGTTCGCTCCACAGCAGGATGGGCACCTCGCCGCCGGGTCCGTTGAGATGAGGCTCCACCACCTGCAGCACGAAGCCGCCCGCCACGGCCGCATCGAAGGCGTTGCCGCCGCGCTCGAGCACACTCATGGCGGTCTGCGACGCCAGCCAGTGGGTGGACGAGGCGACGCCGAAGGTACCGACGATTTCCGGGCGGGTGGTGAACATGGGGGCTCCGAGACGAGGTGGCGAAGGGGGTGATACCCGGCAAGTATAGAAGTCCCGGATAACCAATTGCAGCCGATTAATTATTGTTGTATGAAAGATTGGTTATATATGGAGGACCCGCCATGCCGACCGCCGCCGACCAGCTCCAGCACAACCTGATCTCGCGCCTGCGCCTCAAGCATCTCGCGCTGCTGCTGGCGCTGGACCGGCAGCGCTCGGTTTCGCGCGTGGCGGCGGAGATGGATCTGTCCCAGCCCGCCGTGACCAAGGCGCTGCGCGAGATCGAGGAGATCTTCATGGTGCCGCTGTTCGTGCGTTCGCGGCGCGGCCTGGAGCCCACCGATACCGGCGCGGCGGTGCTGGCGCACGCGCGGCTGGCGATGGCGGACACCGAGGCGCTGGGGCGCGAGCTGGCCGTGATCGGCGCCGGCCTGCACGGGCGGCTGCGCATTGGCGTGATTCCCTATGTGGCGCCGGTGGTGCTCGACGCGGCCTGCTCGCATGGCCTGCAGCAGCAGCCGCGCGCGGCAGTGCTGGTACGCGAAGGCACCACGGACGAACTGGTGGCGGCGCTGCGCGCGCACGAGCTGGACTGCGTGATCGCGCGCTCCTTCTACGCGCCCGGCGACGATATCGTGCAGGCGCCGCTGTACCGGGAGGAGCCGGCGCTGGTGGTGCCGGTGGCGGCCGCGGCGCGCCTGGCGCGCGGCAAGCTGGACTGGCAGCGCCTGGCTGCGCTGGACTGGATCCTGCCGCCCGGGCACACGCCGATCCGGCGAACCATCAATACGCTGTTCGCGACCGCCGGCGCGGTGCCGCCCACGCCGATGGTGGAGACCTATTCGATCAAGACTATTGCCACGCTGCTGCGCACCCAGCCGCGTGCCATCACCATCGTGCCGCGTGCCGTCGCGGCCGAACTGGCGGCCACCGGCAGCGCTGCGGTGCTGCCGCACAACCTGACCTGGGACCTGCCCGCGGTGGGCGCGATGTGGCTGCGCCGCAGCGGGCAGAGCGAGCCGCTGCTGGCGCTGGTGCGTGCGCTCCAACTGGCCGTCCCGGCAAGGGGATAGGCCGCGGGCCGCGGACGGAAAAACGGCGCCGGGATCAACCGGCGCCGCGTGCGCAGCGGGAGAAGCCTGCGGCGCGCTTCAGGCCTTGGCGCCTTCGGTGAAGACATCGACCTTGCCGCTGCGGGCGCCTTCGGTGTACGGGTCGAAGCTGCGTGCCGGCGCGGCCGAGACGCCGCTGCGGTCCAGGCCGGCGATGCGGGCGCCTTCGGTGAACGGATCGAGCTTGCCGCTGCGGGCGCCATCGGTGAAGGCGTCGTGCGTGCGGAAATCGTAGCCGTACTTGTCGCCGGCTTGGAGATCGCGGGCGGAAGCGGCGTGGGCGTTGCCGGTGGCGGCGAAGGCGGCGAACGACAGCACGAGGGTGGAAGCGAGCTTGAGGGCGAAGGTCTTGGTCATGATGGGCTCCAGTATCTGAAAATTCGTTGAATTTCGTTGATTGTTCGTTTGCATCTGCCAGGACGCTGCCGCAGTGTTTTTGCTTGTTTGCGTGCTGTCCATGTCACGAACTATAGGGGAGTCATCCAGGCCTAAGAGCGCACTTATCAGGATTTATTGTTCAGAATTTTTGAATATGGGTTTTCAGGGGATACGGCATCAACGAGCGGCATCAACGACTGGCATCAACGACTGGCATCAACGGCCGGCATCGTCACGGCCCGCCGCGTCCTTTTCCTTGCCAAGGCGCGGCGGATAGAGCGGGTGCCGCAGCGCCGCGTAGACCAGCACGGCGGTGGCAATGGCGGTGATCCAGTCGATCAGGTCCATCATGGCGTTCCCCGGCGGGCGCCGGCTGCGCGCGGGGCTGGACGGGCCAGGCCGAGCAGCGCGTGGCTGCCGTCCTGCGCGGCGGTCGGCTCTCGCCCCTTGCCCCAGCCAACTGCCGCGCGATAGCTGCCGGCGTGGTGCGGCGGCGCCGCCGCGGTGTGGTCCGCCGGCTGGCATGCATCCGCCAGGGGCGCCACATAGAGCGCATCCTCGGGGCAGTACAGCTCGCACATGAAGCAGGTCTGGCAGTCATGCTGCCGCGCGATCGACGGTACGTTGCCGGGGACGATGGCGAAGACATTGGTGGGGCACACGCGCACGCAGATATTGCAGCCAGTGCAGCGCGCGCTGTTCAGCAGTTCGATCATGCCGCGGCTCTCCACCCGGACTCCGTCCCGCCACCGGGCTCGTCGCGCACGGCTTCGCGCGTGGTCCACACCGCGTCCAGGCCGCCGCTGACCAGGCGATAGCGCTGGCTCGCATCGAGCCCGGGATGATCGGTGCGCCGGTGCATGCCGCGCGTCTCCGTGCGAGCCAGCGCGCTGCGGTACATCCAGCGCGCGGTGGCCAGCATGGCGGTGGCTTCGCGCGTGCGCAGCGCCCGTTCGCCGTCGCGTTGCGGCGCGCGCTGGCCCCACTGATGCCAGAGCGCATCGAGCCGCGTGAGCGAATCGGCCAGGGTCTCGCCGTGGCGGAACCAGTTGCGCGCATAGGGAAAGACCTCGGCCTGCACGGCGGCGACCAGTACCTGCGGATCGGGGCCGGGAGCGGGCCCGGCGGGCAGGACCTGTGCGCCGTCGCCGGCGCCGGCACCGCGCAAGGGTTCGCCCGCAGCCGCGGGCGCGTCTTGCGCGAACGCAGCCGCACCTTGGCCGGCCCACCAGCCGGACGACATTGCCCATGCCGCGTTGTGGCTACCGCCGCCGGTGAAGCCGCCGCAGATCAGTTCGCGCGTGGCGGCGTCGCCGGCGGCGTAGAGGCCGGGCACGCTGGTGGCGCATTGCGCGTCGGCAATGCGCAGGCCACCGGTGCCGCGCACCGTGCCTTCCAGCCTCAGCGTGACCGGGAAGCGCTGGGTAAAGGGATCGATGCCGAGCCGGTCGAACGGCAGGAAGAAGTTCGGCTGCGCGCTGCGCATCCACGCCCGCACCTTGGCGTCGGCGCGGTCGAGCCGTGCGTGCACGGCCTGCGTCTGCAAGGCGCGCGCGATCACGCCGCGCCCATGCGCCGAGCCCGCGCCTTCGAGTTCCTGGCCCTGCGCGTCGTAGAAGGTGGCCCACTGGTAGAACAGCGATTTGGTCACCGAGGAGAAGGCGGGCCCGAGCCCGTACGCGTTGGAGAATTCCATGCCCGACAATTCGGCGCCGGCTTCCACGGCCATCAGGTGGCCTTCGCCGGTCAGCACGTTGCACCCCAGCGCGCGGCTGAGGAACGCGCAGCCACCGGTGGCGATCACCACCGCGCCGGCGTGCACGCGCCATTGCGCGGCCTGCCCCTCGCGTGGCTGCCGGTGCAGGCCGCGCGCGCCGCGCACCCTGCCGCCGGCGTCGACCAGCAGTTCCAGCGCGGGGCTATGGTCCAGGAGGCGGCCGCCCGCCGCCTTGACGCGCTTGCGCATCAGGCGCATGTACTCGGGCCCCTGCAGCGAATTGCGCCGGCTTTGCCCGTTCTCGTCGCGCGGGAAGGGATAGCCCCATTCGGCAAGGCGTTCCAGTCCGGTCCAGGTGCGGTCCAGCACGCGGTCCATCCACGCCGGCTCCGCCAGCTCGCCGCCCAGCGTGTAGCGGCTGGCCCTGGCCGCCGCACGCGCCGCGGGTTCGGGCGCGACATGCCAGATCGCCGTGCCGGCCGCGGCGGTGGCGCCCGATGCGCCGCAGTATCCCTTGTCGGCCAGCACCACGCGCGCGCCGCGTTCGGCCGCGGCAATCGCTGCCCAGGTGCCGGCGGGCCCACCGCCGATCACCAGGACATCGGCTTCGAGCGAATGGATATCGGCGCGCTGTTCGCGCTCTCTGGATGGCATGCGACGGTTCCTCCGGATCGTGGTGTACCGGAGGACAGTAGCCACGGCGCGCCGCGCGCACAACGAAGGATTGGTGAGAACCTTATGCGGTTGTCGCGGGAGGCAGGTCCGCCGCGACGGTCAGTCATCCCGCGTCAACACCTCCAGCAGCTCGATCTCGAACACCAGGTTCGAATTCGGCCTGATATGTTCGCCCACCTGCCGCTCGCCGTAGGCGAGGTGCGCCGKGACGAACAGCCTGCGCCTGCCGCCGGTCTTCATGCCCATCAGCCCGATGTCCCAGCCCTTGATGACGCGGCCGGTGCCGATCACGCACTGGAACGGCTTGCCGCGGTCGTGCGAGGAATCGAACTTGGTGCCGTCTTCGAGGTAGCCGGTGTACTGGGTGGTGATCAGGGCGCCCTTGACCACGGCCTTGCCGGTGCCGGCTTCGATGTCTTCGATCTTCAGTTCGGTGCTCATTGCGTTGTCTTGCCTTGTCTTGCCTTGTCGTGCCCTTTCGATGCGCCGGTGCGTGCGCTATGCGGCGAAGGCCGCTGCCGCGCCCAGCGTGGCGCGGAACGGCGGTTTCCACGAAAGGATGTGTTGCGTCATGAGGGGGCCGATACTACTACGTGTTCTCCGCCGGCTCGGGCGGCAAGCATTGCGAGCGCAACCTCAGGCCGGACCATATGCAGGCCATCTGCATGTGGTTCCTGCCGGACCCTGCGCTCGTACTGCGAAGCGAAGGCACGGCAGTACGCCGCGGCAGGCTACCCGGCGGATACCGGCGGATTGCTCTGGGCGAGCCGGGCGCCCTGCTCGCTCATGCCAGCAGCAATATCGTGCCGCAGCCGACCAATGCCGCCGTCCAGACCTTGTCCAGGTTGATCCAGCCGGTACGCAGGAAGGCCACGCCAACGCGGTCGTACACCAGCAGCGCCACGGTGCCGATGGCTAGCAGCATGGCCAGCGTATGCAGGCCCAGCGCCAGCAGCGCGGGCACCAGCGCGCCGCCCGTGGCGGTGGCGGCGCCGCACAGCGGCAGCATCACCGGCACCAGCATCAGTCCCGCGCCGTGCGCGCCCGCCATCAGGAACGACCACAGTGCCAGCCCGGCCATGCCGGCCTGCATGCCCACGCGCGGGTGCCGGCGGTGCCCGCGCAGCGCGTGCCACGCGGCCCAGCCGACCAGCACCGCGCCGCCGGCGCGCGCCAGCCAGGCCGGGTCCAGCAGGCTGCCCAGGGTCAGCGTGGCGGCCAGTACCAGCGCGACCGCCAGCGCATGGCCGAGCGCGATCGGCAGCAGCGCCAGCAGCACCACCTTGCGGCGCCCGCGATGGAGCCCGAGCGCGACCGCGAACAGCCAGCCCATGGCGGGATTGATGCCGTGGAACAGCCCTAGCGCGGCGACCGCGAGCCACGGCCACCAGAGCGGCCACAGCGCGGCCCATTGCGCGGCGAGATGCGTCTGCGGCGCGATGGCCGCACCGGTGAACATGGCGGCTCCGGGCCGTTATGGATAGCAGTACGAGTCCGACGAGCAGTCGCCGCCCTCCAGCCGCACCTGGTGCGGCCGGTGGCCCGCCGGCCAGCGCAGGAAGAAGCGCGGATCGAACGCGATGCCGCCGTCGGGCGCGGCATCGAGCTTGACCATCCAGCCGTCGATGCCTTCCGGGTAGAACTGCGCATCCACCGCGCCGTACAGCGAGTTGGTGAAATAGACGCGGCGGCCGTCGCGGCTGATCTCCACCATCTGCGGGCCGCCGTTGAGCGCGGCGCCACCGGCGCCCGGATGCGTGGCGCGCGAGACGATGCCGCCGATGCGCACGCGTCCGGTCTGCTTCGGCGCGAACGGGTCGGAGACGTCGTACTGCAGCAGGTCGCCGGTGCCCCAGCACGAGACGTAGAGGAAGCGGTCGTCCATTGACAGGTCGATGTCGCTCACCAGCGGCGGCACCGCCTTGAAGCCCTTGAGGATGGGCGGCAGCAGGTCGGGGTCGGCGGGCTCGGCCGGGATATCGATGATCTTGCGCACGGCCCATTTGTCGCCGTCGCGGTACCAGGTCCAGATCGACGAGGACAGGTCCTTGAGGCTGATCACGCAGTTGACGAAGCCGTAGGCCTTGGTGGGGTTGTGCGCGGGACGCAGCTCGAACACCAGCTGGTACTCCTCGCCAAAATCGATCTCCTGCAGATGCTTGCGCTTGTTGAGATCCCAGAAATGCAGGCGGCGCCCGTAGCGCGAGCCGAGCAGGATCTCGGGCACCAGGCCGTCTTCGATCATGTCCGGCGTGCCCCATTCGCTGGTGACCAGCGTGTCGTAGCCGAGATGCCACCAGCCGTCGTAGGCGAACTGCTGCGGGCCGCGCTCCACTTCCCATTGCCCGAGGGGGTCGAAACTCTGCTGGTCCAGCAGCATGATGCCGCCCGGCCCCTTGCCTTCGCCATTGCCGAGTGCCGTCAGGAAGATGCCGCCGGGGCCACAGTGCACTGTGTGCGGGCGCGAATAGCCGGTGCGCTCGGCCAGTTCGCCCGGCTCGATCACCTTGGCGATGGCGGGCCGCAGCGGATCGGGCCTGGTGTCGATGATGTACACGCGCGAGGAGCGCAGGCCAGGCACCACCAGGTAGCGCCGTTCCATATGCGGGTGCGGCGCGTTCGGGCAGAGGCAGGAGGAACAGGCGTTCCAGCCGAAGTGATGCAGTTCGTCGCCGGCATTCGGCATGGTCACCTGCCCGACGATGGTGGCGTAGGACGGCGAGGCCGGGTCCGTATCCACCACCGCGATGCCGTCGGGCTGGCTGCGCGTGGGATCGAACATCGCCACATAGGCGAGTGATTCGGGCGGCGCCTTCGCTGCGAGGCGGGGCGACGGGTAAAAGCTGGGGTCGGGCTTCCAGGTTGCCATGATGCGCCTCCTTGTGCCTATGCCGTATATCCCCGCCTGGCCCCGCATGCCGCGCGCGTGCGCTTGACCGGCTGGACAGGGGCGGGATTTGAACTATAGGACACATCGGGGCGCAACCCGAACGCGCCGGTCCAAAGCGAAGCGCTGCACCACAAGCTGTGCCATACGCCCGGCGGCAGTTTCGGCCTGCCACACACGGAGGTGCATGCCATCCGCGCGTGCCCGGCAAAGCCGCGACCCGGCAACGCTTGCAGGACCCGTTCGACGGTTTGCGGCCGCGGTAGCCGCGCGCCGCTACGCGACCATGCCACTACGCCACGGTCACGCGGGCCGGTCCGCCGGTGGTCTCGCCGATCACGGCGGCGTGCTGGAAGCCCTCGTCGCGGAAGAGCGCAAGAACGTCGTCCACCGTGGCCGGATCGCACGCGACCAGCAAGCCGCCGCTGGTCTGCGGATCGGTGAGCAGGGCCTTCTGCGCGGCGCCGATCTGCGGCAGCAGTGTCACCTCGCCGCCGTAGCTGGCCCAGTTGCGCCCCGATGCGCCGGTGATCACGCCGTCCGCGGCCAGCGCGGCCACCCCGGGCAGCAGCGGGATCCGCTCCATCGCCAGGCGCGCGCCCACGCCGCTGCCGCGGCAGACTTCCAGCAGATGYCCGAGCAGGCCGAAGCCCGTCACGTCGGTGAGCGCATGCACGCCCGCCATGCCGGCCAGCAGGCGGCCCGGGGTATTGAGTCGCGTGGTGCTGGCGATCAATTCGCGGTAGCCGTGCGCATCCAGTCTTTCCTTCTTGATGGCGGCCGACATGATGCCCACGCCGAGCGGTTTGCCGAGCACAAGCACATCGCCGGGCCGCGCGCCGCAATTGCGCTTGACGTGGTCGGGATGCACCAGGCCCATCACGACCAGGCCGTAGATCGGCTCGACCGCATCGATGGTATGGCCACCCGCAATGGGGATGCCCGCCTGCGCGCAGATCGATTCGCCGCCGGCCAGGATGGTGCCGATGACCTCGGGCGGCAGCTTGTCCACCGGCATGCCGACCAGCGCCAGCGCCATGATCGGCGTGCCGCCCATGGCGTAGACATCCGAGATGGCGTTGGCCGCGGCAATGCGGCCGAAGTCGTAGGGGTCGTCCACCACGGGCATGAAGAAATCCGTGGTGGCGATCAGCGCCTGGGTGTCGTTGAGCTTGTAGACGGCGGCGTCGTCGCTGGTCTCTATGCCCACCATCAGGGCGGGCGGGGCCGGCAAGCCCCGCGCGTTCTTCAGGATCTCGGAGAGAACGGCGGGCGCGATCTTGCAGCCGCACCCGCCGCCGTGGGAAAAGGCCGTCAGCTTGATCGCCGTGCTGGCCGGCCGTTTGGGCATCGTCTCTTGCGTCATGAGTCTCCCTATGCAATCCGTCGTGAAGCGATGCGGTAGCCGAACGCAGCGGGATCGACGCTGTCCAGCGTGCCGGCGACGCTCTCGCCGTTCGGGTACATCAGGAACGGAACCGGGGCCTCCTTGCTGCCAGGCAGCGCCACGTCATGGCCGTGGTTGTAGGCCACCCAGTTCATTTCCCACGCGCCGAACAGCATCGCGCGCGCCGAGCGCACCTTCCAGTGCGTCATCGGCAGCCCGCCGGGCGCCTCCTCGAGCGCGACCTTGCGCACATCGGCGGGGTCTACCGGCACCCAGCCGTAGCCGGCGTTGTAGAACTCGGCCCGGCAATGCTGCGCCTTGGAGATGTCGCCGGCCTTGCCCATGGCCTTGAAGCCGTAGGCGGAGGTGTCCACGCGCACGCCGTAGGCATCGCGCGCCGGTATGCCGGAGGCGCGCGCCAGCGCCACGAACAGGCCGTTGATGTCCGCGCACTTGCCGTTCATGATGCCGCCGGTGCGCAGCATGGCCTGCACGTCGCCCACGCCGCAGCCGCGCACGCTGGCTTCGCGGCAGGTGTGGTCGATCACCCATTCGTAGAGCGCGCGGGCGCGCGTCATGTCGTCCGGCGCGCCGGCCGTGATCTGCAGCGCGGTGGCCTTGACGATGCCGTCGGTGGGCAGCAGCCGCGTGGGCCGGAGGTATTCGCGCAGGGTGGCGGCCGATTCGCGCGGCGCGCGCGCCGAAGGCGGCTGGCCAAGGTCGGTCTTGCGGTCGCGCAGGGCCACCACATTGGTCAGCGTGGCATGCAGCGGCTTGCCCTCGACGGCGTCCGGGCCGGGCCAGCGCAGCGCCAGCATGCGCGCGTCGTAGCCGGGCGCGAGGGTATCCCGGGCCATGGCGCCAGGGGCACTCCAGGTGGTGGACAAGGTTCGCTGGTAGTCATCGATGCGCGCGGCGGTCATCGGCACCCACACGCTGGCCGGCGCCGCGGCCGCGGGCAGCGTGACCTCGGTGGTCACTTCATAGATGCGCCAGCCTTCGGCCGCGGGCAGCGCCTCGGCGCCTTGCGCGCCGGCGCGGGCCAGGCCGGCTGTGCTCGCAAGGACGGGCGCGGCCGCGCCCGCTTTCAGGAAAGAACGACGGTCCATTTGCACTCCTCCCACTCAAAGCCAGGGCAATGCGCGGCAATATGCCTGCCCAATGCATAGTAGGCCGGCGCGGCACAAGCGGGGAGCACAACATGATGCGCACGCATGCTGCGGCACAGCAAATGAAAAGCGGGCGAGGAGTAGGGAGAGGAGTAAGCAGAATAGTAAGAGTAAGCATAGGCCAGCTCGGCCTAAGCCGTGCACGCCGCTGTTTCGGTGGGCGGAGGAGTTCGCCGCTAAATCCGAAGTTCCACCAGCGAATGTCTCTTCCTGGCCCGGCAAGCGACCTCCACCAGTCGTGAGCCGGTCGGCTCTTACCACAAGCGAGCTGAGCGATTCCAGGAGCGGCCCAGCGCCAAATGGATGCGCCAAGGCAACGCAGAACTGCCAACTCCACGCATCGCTAGCGAGCCCCCAAACTTCACGTTCAGGGAGAGCATGCAGATTGTCGATGCTCCTGACGTGATTGTCGAAGGACTGTTCCTTGGCCGAGAGCGGACCTCCGCTGGCAACTGCCAATTGTCCGTCCTGCCTGCATGGGTCGCTACTCGGCTGCCTTTGCCCTCCGCGCCCGGGGCGCACCCATGCGGCAGTTTCCCGACCTGGCGCAAGCTGTCGGCAAGGCCGACAGGTTTCATTCGCCGAGGGTGGGGACGTTCCCCTCCTGCACCAGGATTCGGGGCGAATTCATCTCGCCGGTTTCCTCGTCCACCAATACCTCATAGGCCGCGACGCCGGCGAAGCTTGATGCCATGGCGTTGGCAATACGGATAGCGCTGACCTCGCTCGATGCCTGGCGGATCTCACCAGGCAGGAGTGCGTCGCTCTTGCCCTTGCGGTACGGCACGATGATGTACTTGACGGCGAGAGTATCGGGCATGGCGGCAACTCCGGGCGGAGGTGGGTGCCGCGGAATGCAGCCCCTGACCTGTATGAATATACAGTGTATGGGTCATCCGAGGCCGTGGGGGTATAGTTGAGTTTACTGTATGGATATACAGTGATCCCGGTGCGGCCTCATTCTCTCCGACCTKACGCGCCGGATGAGATCCCGGCTGGAAATTGGTGGGGGCACCTTCCGATAGAGCGGGGGGTTCTAGCGCCGCCCGCCGCAGTTGTGAGTCATCCAATCTCGACGATCTGCATGGGGAAGGCAAAAAAACACGCCTCCCTTTCAAGTCTTCGCTTGTCGATATGCCCGCAAAAACCCGGAAACCTTATGGCGGAAAGCAGCAGGAGTCGAACCTACCTGGGAACGGCTAACGCCCCCAACCGGGTTTGAAGCCCGGCCGCATCACCGGATACGCATGCCTTCCTCGCAGCTGGCAACACCCGACGGCTGCCATTCACTGTCGGGGCGCAGCACGCGCGCGTTTCCGACGCGACGAGTGTATCCGACGCGATCGAAGAACTCCAGAACCTGGATGGCGCGCTTGCGGCCCAGGGCGGTGGCGTCGCGGAAGCGGATCGCGTCCACGCTGCCGTGCTGCGCGACCAGGGCCGCCAGCAGCGCGGCCAGTTCGCGCAMCTGCGTGTTGTCGTAGAACAGGTCATGCACCACCTGGTGCACCGTGCCCTGGCGCGCCATCCTGCGCAACAGGCCGCGGATGCGTTCCTCGGGCACGTTCAGCGCGGTGCCAAGCTCGCGCACCCACGGCGGATCGTATCGGCCGGCCGCCAGCATCGGCACGACGCGCAGCGCCAGGGCGAGATCGTCCTCGGACAGCGTGGCCAGGTGCGATGGCAGCTGCAGCCAGGCGCCGTTGCGGCGCAGCTCGCCGCGCTCCAGCAGCGTGTCGAGCAGCGCCGCCCAGGCGGCATGCGGCAGCGCCGGCGCACCGGCAAAGGCCACGCGCCGCAGCGAGCCGGCATCGAGCCCCGGCTCGTCCGGCATGCGCGCATGGAATGCCGCCAGCGTGTCGAGCACGGTGCGCTGCAGCGCCTGCCAGTGCGCGGCGAGGATGACGCAGGCATCGGCATGGCCGGGCGCGGGCACGACCAGCGCGTCGTCCGGCAGCCGCCAGCCGGCCGGGCCGCTGCCGCTCAGGCAGGCCAGCCGCGCCGCGGCGATGCCGTGCGTGGCCTGCATCAGCAGGGGGGCGAGGCCGGCGCCTTCGGTCATCTGCTGCAGCGCCTGCAGCCAGGCGATGCGCCGGTCGGTGCGGCGCCGGCGCTCGGGCGCGAAGGGGTCGAGCACGCGGCCGCCGCCAACGGTCAGGGTCGCCTGCGCATTGCGCACGATGAAGCGGTCGCCGGGCAGGGCGCATACCGGGGCGCCGAACACCAGCTGGGCCAGCGCCGTGCCCCCGGGCTCCAGGGCCTCGGTGCTGAGCAGCACGATGTTGGCCAGCTGGTGCAGGGTGCCGAGGTGAACGTGTAGCGGGGTCCAGTGCGTCAGGCGAAGCTCTGCCTGGGGCAGCAAGGTGAGCGAGACATCGATGCGGGCCGAGGGCGCGACCAGCGCCGGATCCGCTACCCAGTCGCCGCGGCTGACCGCTTCCTTGTCGATGCCGGCCAGGTTCAGCGCGCAGCGCTGTCCGGCAAGGCCGGTGTCGGCCGGGCGCTGCTGCGCATGGATGCCGCGCACGCGCACCGGCTTGCCCGAGGGCGCCAGGCGCATCGTGTCGCCGGCATGGACCCGGCCGCCGAGGACCGTGCCGGTGACGACCGTGCCGTGGCCCGGCAAGGTGAAGACGCGGTCCACCGCCAGCCGGAACAGGCCGTCGGTGCCGCGCGGCGGCAATTGCTGCGCGATCTCGTGCAGATAGGCGCGCAGGGCCGATACGCCGGCATCGTCGGCGCGCGTGGCGTCGAGCGCGAACACCGGCGCCTGCGCGAATGGCGTGCCGGCCAGCAGTGCCTCGATCTCGCGGCGCACCTCGGCCTGGCGCGCCTGGCCGACGCGGTCGGCTTTGGTCAGCGCCACCGCGGCGCGCGCGATGCCAAGCCGCTCGACGATGGCCGCGTGCTCGCGCGTTTGCGGCATCACGCCGTCGTCGGCGGCGATCACCAGCAGCGCCAGGTCGATGCCGCTGGCGCCGGCCGCCATGGTGTGGATCAGCCGTTCGTGCCCGGGCACGTCGACATAGCCGAGCACGTCGCCGTTGGGCAGCGGCGTGTAGGCGTAGCCCAGCGCGATGGAAATGCCGCGCTCCTTCTCTTCCTTGAGGCGGTCGGTGTCGACACCGGTCAGTGCACGCACCAGCGTGGTCTTGCCGTGGTCGATGTGTCCGGCGGTGCCGACGATCATAGGCGCAGCGCCTGCCACTGGGCGGTGAAGGCGGGCTCGTCGGCTTGCTCGAGGCAACGCAGGTCCAGCCACAGGGCCTGCCCGGCGATACGGCCGATGACTGGCCGGGGCAGTTCGCGCAGCGCGGCTTCGAGCCGCTGTAGCTGCCGTCCCGCGCCGGCGCGCCGCCCGCCCGCCGCGGTTGCGACGGGCGCGATGGCCAGGCCGTGGCTGGGCAACTGGCTGCCGGGCTGCGCGCCGCTGCCGACCTGGCTGAACATCGGCGCGTCCGAGACCAGGAACGCGTCGCCCAGCGCCGGCTGCAGCAGCGGGCACAGGCGCAGCGCCTGCGCGTGCAGGCTGGGCGCGCTGCGCGTGAGCAGGCGCAGGGTGGGCAGGCTGTCGGCCAGCAGTTCCGGCGCGCGGTAGAGCCGCAGCACCGGCTCGAGCGCGGCCAGCGTGAGCTTGCCCACGCGCAGCGCGCGCTTGAGCGGGTTCTTCTTGATCCTGCGGATCAGGTCGGCGCGCCCGACGATCAGGCCCGCCTGCGGTCCGCCGAGCAGCTTGTCGCCGCTGAAGGTCACCAGGCTGGCGCCGGCTTCGATGGTCTCGCGTACCGTGGTCTCGGCCGGCAAGCCCCAGCGGGTCAGGTCGACCAGGGTGCCGCTGCCGAGGTCCACCACCACCGGCAGGCCGTGCGGGGCGGCCAGCGCTGCCACCTCGGCTACCGCCACGCTGCGGGTAAAGCCGGTCACCTGGTAGTTGCTGCAATGGACTTTCATCAGCAGCGCGGTGCGCGGGCCGATGGCATCGGCGTAGTCGTGCGGGTGCGTGCGGTTGGTGGTGCCGACTTCGACCAGGCGCGCGCCGGCGCGCTGCATGATGTCCGGGATGCGGAAGGCGCCGCCGATCTCGACCAGTTCGCCGCGCGACACCACCACCTCGCGGCGCTGCGCCAGTGCGTTGAGCATCAGCAGCACGGCCGCGGCGTTGTTGTTGACCACCGTCGCGGCTTCGGCGCCGGTCAGCTCGCACAGCAGGTCTTCGATGAGGTCGTCGCGGTCGCCGCGCGCGCCGGTGGCCAGGTCGAACTCCAGGTTGGCGGGCGCGGTCAGCGCGCGCGCTACCGCCTGCACGGCGCTGTCGGGCAGCAGGGCGCGGCCGAGGTTGGTATGCAGCACGGTGCCGGTGAGGTTGAACACGGCGCGCAGGCGCGGCTCGCCGGCGCGGGCCAGTGCCGCGGCCAGGGCGTCGGCCAGGGCCCCGGGGGCCACGGCGTCCATGGCGAGCCTGCCGGCGATGGCCTGCGCGCGGTGGCCGTCGAGCAGCCTGCGCAGCGCGGCCGTGACCTGGGTGCGGCCGTGGCTGGCCAGCAAGGTCTGCAGTTCGGGGCCGCCGAGCAGGCGGTCGACCGAGGGGATGTCCGCCGGGCCGGCAAGGGCGGGCGCGCCGTCGTCCAGTGCGCTCAAGACTCCGCTCCCTGCCACAGCATGGGGTTGCCGCTGGCGCGCGCGTAGCCGGCTTCGCCCATCAACACGTCCAGCGCCAGCGTGGCGAGATCGTCCGCGACCGGTTCGACCTGCGCGTCCTTCTCCATGTAGCAGATCTTGCGGTAGGTCTGGCAGTGCTCGCAGGACTCGGCCTTGACGGCGTGCAGGCCGTCGTTCTTTTTGCCACCTTCGCCGCCTTCGCCAGCGCCACTGCTTTCGGCGACATGATAGGCGATGCCTTCGGTGGATTCGCAATGGCTGCACTTGATGCGCACCATATGCCATTCGGTGGCGCACAGCGCACAATGCAGGTAGCGCAGGCCCTGGTAGCGCCCGCCGATGCGCACGATGCTGGCAACGGGGAGCGTGCCGCAGACCGGGCAGACGGTGTGCACGTCGAGCGCCGGCACGTCGGCCTCGGCGAGCTGGCTGGCCTTGCAGGTCCAGCCGACCTGGAGCGCCGCCATCAGGAACGGCGCCATGGCGAGGTCCGCTTCCGCGTCGCGCCCGCTGAGCAGCGCCTGGGCCTGTACATCCAGCTCGAGCGGGGGCAGGGCCTCCAGCCGCGCCAGCGTCGCCATCACGGGTGCGGGCAGGCCGGGCGACTGGCGCAGCGTGCCGGCCAGCGCCGCCAGCGCGGCGTGCCATGCGTGCTGGCCCTGGCCGCCCGCGGCCGCCAGCGGCGGCATGCGGTGCTCGTGTGCCAGGGCGATGGCGTGCGTGTCGGGCGGCGGTACTTCCAGGGTGCGCGCGATGGCTTCCTGGGCATCGGCCACGATGGCCATCAGGCCAAGGTAGGCGCCGATCGGATTGCCTGCGGCCAGCTGGCGCAGGCGTTGCGCGCGCGCGCCGAAGGTGCCGGTGCGCTGCGGCAGGCGCAGGCGCGCCAGCGCGACGTGATCGAGCGCTTCGATTTCGTGGGGTTGGAGAATGCGCTGCACCATGGTTGTCCCGCGTCCGTGAAACCGCGTCCCCGAGGGGACGCCGGAAGCGCCGGCGGTGCGGGCGGCAGCATCCGGACGGCGCTACTTGTTGCCTTGCCTGAAGACTTCCCGGAACCACGCGCGATGGTGCTTCCAGGCCCAACCATAGGTCACCGTGCCGCGCGTCATGGCTGCGACCGATCCCTTGATCCACAACGCGGCATAGATGTGGACAATGATGCCGCAAATCAGCACGAAGGCGCAAATGGCGTGCACCACGGCGGAGAAGCGGATGATGCCGATCGGGAAGTACGCGGAGAAGTAGACCCGCCAGATCACGATGCCGGACAGCAGCAGCAACAGCATGCACAGCACCATGACGAAGAACAGCAGCTTCTGGCCGGCGTTGTAGCGTCCCACTTCGGGCAGGGCCTCCTCGCGGTTGTTGAGCACGTCGCGGATCTGCGAGAGCCAGACGCGGTCGTTGCGGTCGAGCATGTTGTGGTGCCAGAACCGCAGCGACAGCCACAGGAACGCCACGAACATCACGATGCCGATGAACGGGTGCAGGATGCGCGTCCACGTGCCGCCGCCAAACAGGTTGCTCATCCAGAACATGGACGGATGGAACATCGCCAGCCCGGACAGCGCCAGCAGGATGAACGTGATGGCGACGATCCAGTGGTTGGTGCGCTCGCCGGGGGTGTAGCGCACGATCAGGCCGGGCCTGTCTTCGGGTCTCATGGCGTTCCTCCTCAGCCGGGCAAGCCGCGCGAATCGTCCGGATCGCGCGGGTCGCGCCCGGCGCGCTCGCGCTCGCGGGCCAGTTCGGCCTGCGCGGCGGCCTCGTCCTCTGGCAGCGTCTCGTTGGGGCCCACGCGGATGTAGTGGAAGAAGCCCGCCAGCGCGGTGACGGCGATGCCGGCCACCGCCAGCGGCTTGGCCAGGCCCTTCCACAGGCCCACCAGCGGGCTGATGCGCGGCTCGTCGGGCAGGCCGTGGTAGAGCGATGGCTGGTCGGCGTGATGCAGCACGTACATCACGTGCGTGCCGCCCACGCCGGCCGGATCGTACAGGCCGGCCTTGTCGAAGCCGCGCGACTTCAGGTCGACGATGCGTTCTTCCGCATGCTGCTTCATGTCTTCCTTGGTGCCGAACACGATGGCGCCGGTCGGGCAGGTCTTCACGCAGGCGGGCTCCTGTCCCACGCCGACCCGGTCCGAGCACAGCGTGCACTTGTACGCCTTGCGGTCGTGCTTGGAGATGCGCGGGATATTGAACGGGCAGCCGGTGATGCAGTAGCCGCAGCCGATGCAGTTCTCCTCATTGAAATCGACGATGCCGTTGGTGTACTGCACGATGGCGCCCGGCGCCGGGCAGGCCTTGAGGCAGCCGGGGTCGTCGCAGTGCATGCAGCCGTCCTTGCGGATCAGCCATTCGAGGTTGCCGTTGGGGTTCTCGTACTCGGAGAAGCGCATCACGGTCCACGACTGGTCGCTGAGGTCGGCCGGGTTGTCGTACACGCCCACGTTGTGTCCGACTTCGTCGCGCAGGTCGTTCCATTCCATGCACGCGGCCTGGCAGGCCTTGCAGCCGATGCACTTGGTGGTGTCGATCAGCTTGGCCACGGAGCCGGTGACCGGCACGCGCGCCTGCGTGGATGGCGTGGTGGTAGCCGAGCGCCGGCGGATATCGAGTGATTGCAGTGYCATGGCATGCTCCTCCCTAGGCCTTCTCGACCTTCACGAGGAAGGATTTGAACTCGGGCGTCTGCGAATTGCCGTCGCCCACCACCGGTGTCAGCGTGTTGGTGATGAAGCCCGGCTTGGCCAGTCCGGTGAAGCCCCAGTGAATCGGGATGCCGACCGTGTGCAGTGTCTTGCCGTCCACCTTGAGCGGCCTGATGCGCTTGGTCACCACCGCCACGGCCTTGATGAAGCCGCGGTTGGACGACACCTTGACCCGGTCGCCCGCGCTGATGCCGATCTCCTTGGCCAGCGCCTCGCCGATCTCCACGAATTGCTCGGGCTGGAGGATGGCGTTGATGCGGGCGTGCTTGGTCCAGCCGTGGAAATGCTCGGTGAGCCGGTACGTGGTGGCGATATGCGGGAACTGCGCCACCTTGCCCATTGCCTCCAGGTCGCCCTTGAAGACGCGCGCGGCCGGGTTGCTGGTGGCCTGCGGCTGCTTGTCGTTGAGCGGGTTGTAGCCCAGCGGCGTCTCGAACGGCTCGTAGTGCTCAGGGAACGGCCCCTCGGCCATGCCGGCGCGGGCGAAGAAGCGCGCCACGCCCTCGGGGTTCATGATGAAGGGGCTCATGCCGCCCGCCGGGTCTTCGTCCGCCTTGAAGTCCGGCACGTCGGCGCCGCCCCAGCTCTTGCCGTTCCAGGCGACCAGCCGACGCGCCGGATTGAACGGCTTGCCGCTGAGGTCGCACGAGGCGCGGTTGTAGAGGATGCGCCGGTTGGCAGGCCACGCCCAGGCCCAGTTCAGGGTCTGGCCGATGCCGCTGGGGTCGGCGTTGTCGCGCCGCGCCATCTGGTTGCCGGCGGCAGTCCACGCGCCGCAGAAGATCCAGCAGCCGCTGGCGGTGCTGCCGTCGTCGCGCAGTTCCCCGAAGCCGGCCAGCTGCTCGTTGGCGCGCCGCGTGAACTTGGTGGGATCCTTTGGGTCCTGCAGGTCCGTCAGCGCGCGGCCCGAGTATTCCCTGGCCAGTTCTTCCGGGCTCGGGCTGGCCGGGTCGGCGTACTGCCAGGTCAGGTTGACGATGGGGTCGGGGTACTTGCCGCCATCGGCCTGGTACATCTTGCGCATGCGCAGGAACAGCCCGGACATGATCTCCAGGTCGCTGCGCGCTTCGCCCGGGGGCTCCGCGCCTTTCCAGTGCCATTGCAGCCAGCGCCCCGAATTGACCAGCGCGCCGTTTTCCTCGGCGAAGCAGGTGGTTGGCAGGCGAAACACCTCGGTCTGGATCTTGCCCGGATCGACGTCGTTGATCTCGCCGTGGTTGCGCCAGAACTCCGAAGTCTCGGTGGCCAGCGGATCCATGATCACCAGGAACTTCACCTTGCTCAGGCCCGCGATGAGCTTGGCCTTGTTGGGTGCGGCCACCACCGGGTTGAAGCCCTGGGCGATGTAGCCGTTCATCTTGCCCTGGTTCATCAGCTCCACCACCTGCAGCAGGTCATACGGCTTGTCGAGCTTGGGCAGGTAGTCGAAGGCCCATTGGTTGTCGGCGGTGGCGGCGTTGCCCCACCACGCCTTCATCAGGCTGACGTGGAACTTGGGGTAGTTCTGCCAGTAGCTGAGCTGGTTGGGGCGCAACGGCTTGAGCGCGCGCGCGGCGATGTACTTGTCGTAGTCCTGCTCGCCCTCGCTGGGCAGCGTCATGTAGCCGGGCAGCAGGTTCGACAGCAGCCCCAGGTCGGTCAGGCCCTGGATGTTGGAGTGCCCGCGCAGCGCGTTCATGCCACCGCCGGCGATGCCGATATTGCCCAGCAGCAGCTGCACCATGGCGCCGGTGCGGATGATCTGCGAGCCGATCGAGTGCTGCGTCCAGCCCAGCGCGTACAGGATGGTCATGGCGCGCGTGGGCGAGGCGGTGGAGGCCATCATCTCGCACACCGCCAGGAACTTGTCCTTGGGCGTGCCGCACACGCGCTCCACCATCTCGGGCGTATAGCGCGCGTAGTGCTGCTTGAGCATATTGAACACACAGCGCGGATGCGCCAGCGTGGGGTCGGTCTTGACGAAGCCGTCGTCGCCGCGCTCGTAGTCCCAGGTGGACTTGTCGTAGCTGCGCTCGCCGGCGTCGTAGCCGGAGAAGATGCCCTGGTCGAAGGCGAAGTCCTCCCGCACGATGAAGGAGAAGTCCGTGTAGTTCTTCACGTACTCGTGCTGGATCTTGTCGTTGGCCAGCAGGTAGGTGATCACGCCGCCGAGGAAGACGATGTCGCTGCCGGTGCGGATCGGCACGTACATGTCGGCCACCGAGGCCGAGCGCGTGAAGCGCGGATCGACCACGATCAGCCGGGCCTTGTTGTGCGCCTTGGCTTCGGTCACCCATTTGAAACCGCACGGGTGCGCCTCGGCCGCATTGCCGCCCATGATCAGGACCACGTCCGCGTTCTTGATGTCGACCCAATGGTTCGTCATCGCACCGCGGCCAAACGTCGGGGCAAGACCTGCCACCGTCGGGCCGTGTCAGACGCGCGCCTGATTGTCGAAGGCCAGAATCCCGAAGCTGCGGATCGTCTTCTGCGTGAGGTAGCCCACCTCGTTGCTGCTGGCGGATGCGGCCAGCATGCCGGTGGTCAGCCAGCGGTTGACCGTCTTGCCGTCCGCCGTCTTGTCGACGAAATTGGCATCGCGGTCTTCCTTCAGGAGCTTGGCGATGCGATCCAGCGCGTCGTCCCACGACATGCGCTGCCACTTGTCCGAGCCGGGCGCCCGGTACTCCGGGTATTTCAGCCGGCTGGGGCTGTGGATGAAGTCGATCAGGCCGGCGCCCTTGGGGCACAGCGTGCCGCGGTTGACCGGGTGGTCGGCGTCGCCTTCGATGTGGATCACGCTGGCGGTGGCGTTCTTGGCGCCGTCGCCCAGGCTGTACATCAGGATGCCGCAGGCCACGGAGCAGTACGGACAGGTGTTGCGGGTCTCGGTGGCGCGCGCCAGCTTGTAGGCCCGCACTTCCGCCAGCGCCTCGCCGGGGGAGAATCCCATCAGCGCCAGGCTGGAGCCTGCTAGGGATGCGCCGGTTATCTTGAGGAACTGGCGCCGGTTCATCGTTACCATGGCTACCCTCCTGGGCATGGCGACAGCGGTGGGGATTGTCTCGTCCAGTATAGGAAGCCAGATGCACAATGGCATGGCATTGCGGCTTTTTGAGGGATTTGCCGCGAGGGCGGCCTCCGCGGGGCGTTGCCGGTCGCACCGCCCTGGGCCGCTTGGGGCCGTGATGCCCCGGCCCAGGCGCCCGGAAGCCACTTCCGATCGACAACATCCCCGCGCGGGAACCGTGTCGACCAGGCTTCAACCGTGCTTCTACCTTGCTTCAACCTGCTTCAGCTTGTGCAGGACGGGTCACAACCATAAAAAAAGCCATTCCGAAGAATGGCTTTTTACACCCCGCGACATCCCGCACATCGTGACTCCAGCCCCGCGGACTCTGTGGCCTGCGTAGGCATTGCTGGAATCACACAGCGAAGACCGGCAACCAAATCGTTCCAGGCGGCAAAACCGCGCTTGGCCCAGTTCTCGGATTTATAGGTATTTGCTGCGACTTGGCACGCGACGAATCATACGTATTGCCTATAAGACATAGTATAGAGAATAGCCCCTATTTTCCGCCTCTGTTCCTGCGCTCGCGCAGGCCGGGACCGTGTACTGGTCGTGCGATTACCGCACAACGCTGGGGAGTCGGCGCGCGATGCGTCAGCGGTTGCGCAGCCGCTCGCGCAACTGCGCCTCGAGCTCGGCGATGCGCAGGTCCACGCGGGAGCGCTTGCGGATATAGCGGATGCACAGCGCAGTAAAGAGCACTGCGGTGAAGGTGCAGCACAGCGCTGCAAATTTGGTCAGTTCAGGGTGCATGGTGATTCTGCGTGCGGTCGGGCACGGTTTGCTGGCGCGCGATGATACCCGGGCGCGGGCGCCCGGCATGCGGCAGGCCAGTCCCGGCCGCATGGAAAATAACGTCAGCCGTGGTCCAGTCTGAAGGGATACCCAACGTCAGGGTGGTATGGCGCCCGCGGCGGCCTGCCGGCATGCCGTCGCCTTCCGCCAATCGTTCGCCTTCGGCAACGCCTGGTGCGCTAGCCCACGCTGCAATCGCGCGGACGCGGTTAGGCTCGAAAGGCCGCGTGCAGGTCTGACCCACTTGCGCGCGTTTTGCGCCTCGCCTATCCCCCGGTGGGCGGGGCGCCTTTCTGCGCCGGCGAGGGTGCGTCGACGTCTGCGGTCATCCCCCCTGCAGGCGCAAGCCCGGGTTCGCCTGCCCACCGCCCGAAGGCGCCTCCGCGCCGGCGCGGTACTGGTACGCTTCCCCCTTACGACGTCCCCCTTACGACTTCCCTTTTACGACTTCCCCTTTTGCTGCATGCGGCTGGCCTGGCCGCCGCATGCCATCCCAGGAGCTGCATTCGATGCTTGGCGCAATGGATTTCCTTTCCGTGGTCCGCCACGCCCCGCTGGTCTCGATCGACCTGATCGTCACCGACGCGCAGGGCCGCGCGCTGCTGGGGCGGCGGCGCAACCGCCCGGCGCGCGACACCTGGTTCGTGCCGGGCGGGCGCATCCGCAAGGACGAAAACCTGGATGCGGCATTCCGCCGCATCGTGGCGGACGAACTGGGCATCGCCGGCGTGGAGCGTGCCAGCGCCACCGCGCGCGGCGTGTTCGAGCACCTTTACCCGGACAACTTTGCCGGCGAGCCTGGCGTCACCACCCACTATGTCGTGCTGGCCTACGCCTGGACGATGCCTGCCGGGACGCAGGAGGCGAGGGAGGCTGCCGTGGGCACGCCGGGCCAGCACAGTGCATATCGCTGGATGAGCCCGGCGGAACTCCTCGGCCGCGACGATGTGCATGAAAACACCAAGGCTTACTTTCGCTGAGTGCCCTGGTGCACCAGGCGGGTGCCAGGCCGCCGCCGGGCCGGCTCACGCGGCCAGCGGGACCAGGGCGGCGTCCCGGCCGGCGGCCTTGCCATCGGCCGCGGCGGCGGGGGCATCGGCAGCGGTGCCAGCCGGGTGCGCCTGCTCGGACTGAGCGGGCTGAGCGAATAGCGCGCACTCGGTGCGCAGGTACTCGGCGAACGGCGCGGCCACCTCGGCATGGCGCAGCGCGAACTCCACCGTGGCTTTGAGGTAGCCGAGCTTGCTGCCGCAGTCGAAGCGGCGGCCTTCGTAGCGGTAAGCGAGCGCCTGTTCATGGCCGAGCAGCGCCTGGATCGCGTCCGTCAGCTGCAGCTCGCCGCCGGCGCCCGGCGTGAGCGCGTTCAGGTGCGCGAAGATGCTGGGCATCAGGACGTAGCGCCCGACCACGCCCAGGTTGGACGGCGCCGCCTCGGGCGCGGGCTTTTCCACGATGCCGGACATCTTGAACACGCGCTCGTCCCACGGCTTGCCTTCGATCACGCCGTAGGAGCGGGAATCCTCTGGCCGGATCGCTTCCACGCCGATGACGCTGCTGTGGTAGTGGTCGAAGACCTCGATCATCTGCCTGAGCACGGGTGTGCGCGCGTCCAGCAGGTCATCGGCCAGGATCACCGCGAACGCTTCGTCGCCGATGAGCTTGCTGGCGCACCGCACCGCGTGGCCGAGCCCGAGCGGCTCCGCCTGCCGCACATAGAAACAATCGACGTGGGCGGGCTTGATGCCGCGCACCAGGTCGAGCAGTGACTGTTTGCCGCGCGCCAGCAATTCCGCCTCCACTTCGTACGACTTGTCGAAGTGGTCCTCGATGGCACGCTTGCTGCGCCCGGTGACGAAGATCAGCTCGGTGATCCCGGCCGCGATGGCCTCTTCCACGGCGTACTGGACCAGCGGCTTGTCGACGACCGGCAACATCTCCTTCGGGCTTGCCTTGGTGGCGGGAAGGAAGCGCGTGCCGAGTCCGGCTACCGGAAATACGGCTTTCCTGATCTTGAGCATGGAGCGACTCCCGTAGTGTGGTTCTTCCGTTGACTTGCTGCGAGATGGGGGGCAAAACGAACTGCAAAACGGACCGCGGAACCGGCAGCGAAGCGCACTGCAAGACGGCTGCGGCCGGTCCAGGTGCAGCCAGCGTATCGCCGCGCCGATCCGGGCATCTGCCAACAGTTCGCCATATTCAGCCAGCGCGGCGGTGCGCGCGCCACAGGCCGGCGCGGCCCGACTAGAGTCGGACATGGGGCGGCACAAGCGTGCCGGCGTGCCTGTGCGCAATGGAAGGAATGATGAACTGGTACCGCATCACAGACCTCGGCGATGCCGCGGTGACGCTGCCGCTGGCGCTGGCCGTGGCCTTGTGGCTGCTGCAGGCAGACGGCTGGCGGGTCGCCTTGCGCTGGGCCGCCAGCCTCGCCGCGGGCGCGGCGCTGGTGCTGGCGAGCAAGCTGCTGAACGCCGGCTGCGGCATGTCGCTGGAGAGTTTCGACATGCGCGTGATCAGCGGCCACGCGATGTTGTCGGCGGCGGTGTGGTCGGTGTTCCTCGCCTTGCTCCTGCGCAGCATCAGGCCGGCATGGCGCGACGGCGGCTTCATGCTGGGGCTGTTGCTCGCGGCGCTGATCTGCCTGAGCCGCGTGATGCTCGCCGCGCATACCCCGACCGAAGTGATCGCGGGATGGCTGCTGGGCGGCACGATCGGAGGCTGGGTGCTGCGCGCATGCGCCGCCGCGCCCCGGCGGCTCGGCAATGGCGTGATCGCCGGGGTTGCACTACTCGGCTTGTGCACGGTTGCCTATGGACGCCATGCCCCTTTCGAGCAGATCATCTGGCACTACTCACCGTACTACGCACCGGTGATTTGTCGTTAGGGAGGCTAGTGTGCCGCTTCTTCCCCGCCTGCTTGCCGGGCCCCAGCCGTGCCGCCGCCAGCGCGCCATGGCCAGACATGTCCCGTTCCCGTTTGCCGCCTGCCTGCTCCTGTTCGCCTTCACGGCGTGCGGAGGCGACCGCAGCGCCGACAAGGCCAAGCCCCAGGCCAACGGCAGCGCGCCGCCCGCCGCCGCGGCGGGCGTGACCGACAGCGGCATCCTCAATTGCGCCGCGCCCGCCGCCAGCACCGATGCCGCGCCGGACGGCGATACCCTCGAGGCCGATACGCCGGGCAGCGACGGCACGCGGTTGTTCCCCGCAGGCAGTACCTTCCAGCTCAGCGTCACGACGCGGTCCGCCGCCGCCGATGTCGTGAACTGGACCATCGCCGACACCTGGGGCCGCTCCCGCGCCAGCGGCCAGTTCCCCGTGATCGCCGGCCCGCGCGTATCGACGCTGGACTGCAAGTCGACCATTGCCGGCTACTTCGCCGTATCGGTGAGCCTGGCGTCGGCCGGCGGCGGCGTGCGTTCGCGCGGCACCCGTCCCAACGGCATCGCCACGTTCGGCGTGCTGCCCGATATCTCCGCGGTGCTGCCGGCGGCAAGCTACGCGCGCCAGGACCTGCACCGCTTCGGCGGACAGGGCACGTCCTACCTCGCGCCGGGGCAGACGTGCTGCGACGGCGACGGCTATCGCCCGCTCTATCCCGCGCTGGGTTTGTCCTGGGCCAACGACAACCGCAACTGGTACAAGATGGAGCCCAACGGTCCCAATACCTTCAACCCGGCCACCGACCAGCTCGCGTCCTATTTCAAGCCGGGCGACCTGATGCGGCTGATCCAGCTCGACGGCATTCCCGACTGGGCCAGCCCCGTCGCCGATACCACCCACCACGCCTATGCGCCGAAATCCCTGCCGGCCTACCAGGACTACATGACGCGCGTGGGACAGGAATCGAACACGGTGCGCACGCGCTATTTCCCGGCGCAGTCGGCCAACTACTACCAGGTGACCTGGGAGCCGGACTATGACGGCGGCCTGCCGTGGAAAGACACCGACGCAAACTTCGTGGCGATGTACCGCGCCACCTGGCAGGGCATCCATGCGGGCGATCCCAGCGCCGTGGTGATGGGCACCACCAACGCCTTCCTGCGGCAGAACTCCGTCTGGATCGAGCGCCTGGTGCCGCTCGGCATCGCACAGTACCTCGATGGCGTGACCGCGCATGGCTACTACGATGCGGGCACTTCGCCGTCGCATCCGCCAGAGCGGCTGGTGGGTGCCGCCAGCGCCGACGACGCCGCGAATGCCTTGCCGGCCTCCATGCGCGAACTGCGTCACGTGATGGCCACGCGCCTCAAGCGCGGCGCCAAGCTGTTCGTCACCGAGACCGGCATCAGCTATGACATCGGCTCGACCTACGGCCCCGACTACCCGACGCAGAACATCCTCTTCGCGCACGGTGCGGTGACGGCGCGCACGCACCTGATCATGCTGGGCGAAGGCGCGGACGTGAGCTTCGTGTTCTACGCCGCCGACGCACCGATCGAGCCTGGCTACGGCATCTTCTTCGACCTGGCCAGCGCGAGCGGCAGCTTCGGCACGTCGAGCATCAGCCCCAAGCCCGCGGCGCTGGCGGTGGCGGTGATGACCCGGCTGATCGACGGCACCAATACGCTGGGTCCGCTCAAGGCCTTGCCTGCCGGCGTCTACGGCTATGCATTCCAGCGCCTGGGCAGCAATAGCGTAGTGACCGCGCTGTGGACGCACAACAATGCGAACTGGAGCGCCTCCACCGGCTTCAGCGCGACCTATAGCGTGCCTTACACGCTGCAGGTGGATGCGCCCGGCACCAGCGGCAGCGTGGCGGTGCTGGACATGATGGGCAACGTATCGACGGTGCCCTACGCCAATGGCGTGCTCACGCTCACGCTGACGGAGGCGCCGATCTACGTCATCTCGGCGAACGCCACGGTGGCGCAGGCCGGCGTGACCACGCCGGAGGGATATATCGCGCAATAGGGCGGGCGAGCCCGGCGCGGCGCCATCGGCAAGCGCCCGGCGTGGTTGCGTCGCCGCGGCAAGTCTGCCACCTGCGCCGCACGGCGGCTGCGATGGCACCGCCAGGGTGAGCGGCGCGGAGGGAAGAGAGGAACCGAGGAACGGATGGAAGCGGGCTGCGCGCCGAACGGCTGCGCATGCCTGTGCGGCGCGCAATGCGCAGCCATGCGAGATGCCGGCTGGCTATTTGTTGGCTATTTACTGGCTATTTGTCCCGGGCTTCGAACAGCGCGGTGACGTTCTTGGTCAGCACCAGCAGCGTGGCGGCTTCGGCCAGCGCCTGTTCCTTGCGGCGCAGCTCGCGCTCCAGCTCGCGGATCCTGCGCTGGTCCTGCTCGTGCAGGCGCCGCACGGCGCCCATGCCGCGGCTGTCCGACAGCGCCGCGGCGGCGCTGCGGCGCCAGTATTCCAGCTCGAGCGGGTCGACCGAGTTTTCGCGGCACCAGGCGGACTTCTGCAGCTCGCCCATGGCGCCGGTGGCCAGCACGGCTTCGAGCCGGGCTTCGCCGGCCGCAGCCGGGTCGGCCGACGGCATGGCCATGGCATCGGCGCGCCACCGCCCGAGTGCTGCCAACGAGATATGCATCTCGGTCGCGACCTGCTCGACGCTGGCATTCTCGGGAGGCAGCATCCGCGCTACCGCGAGATCCTTGATGGCCTGAGCATACCTAGCCACTGTGGTTCACCCTGTTTCTCCGTGCGACGGTATCCGGTGCGCTAGGCGGCGTGCTGTTCGCCGGGTTGCAGCGCCGGCTGGCCGCGCCGGTTGGCCGGGAAAAGTGCGTCCCGGATGCGCAAGAACGGAAATTCGATGGCCCGCGTGGCGGCATAGCCGACCAGGATGGCGACTGCGAACTGCACCACCAGCGCCAGGCCCCATAGCGGGATCGCCGGTACGCCGAACGCCGTTGCCTTGCGGATAAAGATCTCGCCGGGCGCCAGCGCCACCGAGTGCCACAGGTAGATCCCGTAGGAGTACACGCCGATCCACGCCACCGCGCGGTACAGCCGTGCGCTGCGCAGCGTGCCGGAATACTCGAGCACGAGCACGATCAGCGCGGCAAAGCCGATCGACTGGATGGTGTAGCCGATGGTTTCCTCCAGCACCAGGTTCCGCTGCAGCACCACCAGCCATACCACCGTGGCCGCGACGACCGATACCAGCACCAGCTTCCGGCTCGCTATGCGGCGGTACAGCTCGGGCTTCATCCAGTAGATCGTGGCCAGCATCACGCCGTACAGCAGGCTGTCGATGCGGTATTGCGTGTAGGCCGAAGCGCCCTCGAGGTCGCCGCTGGCCACCGCGAAGCAGCGTGCCGCCAGCACCACCACGCACAGCGCCGCCGTCACCCACAGGATGGTGCCGGCGCGCAGGCTCCAGCGCGCCACCAGCAGCAGCACCGCGGGCAGGAACAGGTAGAAGTGCTCCTCGACGGCAAGGCTCCAGGTCTGCGCGATGGAGCTGCCGAAATAGTTCTGCAAGTGCGTCAGGTTCTGGTACAGGAAGGAGCTGGTCGGGTGCCTGCCCGCGAGCACGTGGAACAGGATCAGTGCGTAGTACGCCGGCCAGATCTTGAAGATGCGGCGGATGATGAAGCGCCGCGCATCCACCTGCCCGCGCTGCGCATACTGGCGCAGYAGCAGCCCGCCGACGAGGAAGCCGCTCAGCGTAAAGAAGAGGTTGACGCCCTCGCGGCCGAAGTTCTTGAGCGGGTACTCGAGCAGCGCGATCCACTGGCTGCCGGTCGCGACCGTGTGGAAGTGCATCCCCATCACGGCAATGATGGCCAGCCCGCGAACGAAATCCAGCTCTATCGAGCGGTTTCCTATGTGCTTGCCGTGGGTGGCCGGGTTTTCCATATTGTTCTCCTCCAAGGGCGCTTCCGAAATGGTCCCGGCGGTGGTCCCGGCGCTGGTTCCGGCGGCCCCCGGCGCGGCCAGGGTGCGGGCGGCGCCTGGCTGGCCGCTGGCCACCTGGCCCGGCGTGCTGTACGCGCCAGGCTTACCGCTCGCCGTGCGTGCCAGGTTCACCTGGCGTACTGAAGCGCTTGCGGATAAACCGGCACGGATTGCCGCCGTAGATGCCTTCGGGCTCCAGCGAGCAATGCACCACCGACAGCGGCGTGACCACCGCCGAGCGCCCGATCGTGATGCCCTTCTGGACCACGCACCTGGCGGTGATCCACACGCCATCCTCGATCACGATCGGTGCGACCTGCAGGTCCATGCTGCCGTCCACTTCGTGCGAGCCGGCCGTGAGGAAGCTGCCTTGCGAGATGCACACGTTCGAGCCGATGCGGATCGGCGCCTGGTTGTAGATCCAGACGTCCACGCCGAACCAGCAACTGTCGCCGACCTCCAGGTTCCACGGCGACTTGACGCGAATCGGATGGACCAGCCGGCAGTGCCTTCCGATGCGCGCGCCGAACAGCCGCAGCAGGCCGGCGCGCAGGCCGGAAAATGGCATCAGCTTGTTGTTGATGATGAGCGCCTCGATCACGAACCAGATCGCCTCGACCAGCTGGCTGCGGCGGCGGACATAGTTGCCTTTGCCGGCGAGGTCGAGATCGATGACTCGGCCACCGGCGCGGCCTGCGTATGCCTGGCGGCTACCGTCGCGCACATCCGCTGCGCCGGCTTCGCGGCGCTTGGCCGCCCGATCCAGGTAATCTGCGTAAGCTTCGGTTTTCATGTCCGGCCCTTCGTGCTTCGCGTTCCGCTGGCGATTTCATTCATTTCGTTCCTGTCGGGAAAATTATCGAACGTGAAAACGCGGGCGCACCGCTATTTGGCCGGATTGGCCTCTGGCAAGGGGCGTTTTGGCGGCATCGCACTACGGCGCGCGGGTCGCGGGCCTCAGATGGCCGCGCGGCGCAGCGTCTGCTTGAATTCGCTCAGGGTGTTATGCGCCAGCAGGTGGGCGCGCGGTGGCCCTTGCGCAGGTACCGCCGGCTGCATTGCGCGCGCAGGCGAGGCGAGCTGGTCGAGAGCGCGCCCGATGGCCGCGACGGAGAGATCCTCCAGCACCGGCCCGAGTTCGCGGCCGTGGCAGAACCAGCCGATCAGCCCGTCGGCCGTGGCGATGACAGGCTTGCCGGCGCGGTAAGCCTGCACCAGCACTCCGCTCATGCCGTAGTGCCCCTTGTAGCCGAGCCATACCGCGTCGCAGGCGCAAAACAGGGCGGCTTCTTCCTCGTCGGTAATGAAGCGGTCCAGGATGAGCGGCGGAGGCAGCAATGCAGGCGCGGCCTCGCTCAGGAATGCGCGCATCTGCGCATCCTGCTGTCCCGCCACCACCAGGGCCGGCGCATGCGGGCGGCCCGCCAGCGCCGCCACCAGTTCGCAGATGCCCTTGCGCTCGGTGATGGCACCGTAGACCAGCAGGTGCGCGCCTTCGCCCAGCCCGAAGCGCGCCCTGGCCGCGGCGGGATCGGCCGGGAGGGCATCCGGACACGGGTCGGCAAGATAGGCGACGCAGGCAATCGAGGCGACATCCTGCGTGCGCCCGCCGGCGCGCGCGCACCATTGCGGCAGCGTCGGGTCGATCGACAGGAGCGTCTTCATGCCGCCGGTGCCGAGCGCGCGCCGGAACAGCCAGGTCTTGACCGCGTTGACCAGCGGCCGCCTGGGCGCCTTCACGCCCACCTTGCTGTGATGGAAGTTCGCGCGCATCGTGATGCCGACCCAGGGCACGGCGCCGAACGGCGAGCCCAGCAGCGGCAATATATAGAGGAAGTAGTCGGCATAGGGCACGACCACCAGCGAGGCGGCGCGCTCGGCGCTGGCGATGCGGAACGCGTGGCGGAACATGCGCCAGAAGCGCACATAGGCGATGCGGCCCAGGCCGTCGCCCGCCGCGGCCGGCGCCGGCACGAACAGGAGCGTGGTGTGCGGCTGGGGGCTGTCGAGCAGCCGCCGTGCGAGAGGGTGATCGCGGTTTGACGGATCGGTCGCTACCATGCAGTGATACCCGGCTTCGCGGTAAGCCTGCATCGCCCATTCGACATAGCGCCAGCGGTGCCCGGTAAAGTCGTGCTCGATGATCAGTGCGGTCGGGTCGGGCATGGCGTATCCAGGCCCGGCGCGGGCCGCCGTGCTGCAGGTTGCGAAAGACTCGTCCTTTTCACATTAGCACCGTGCCTGCCGCGCCAGCCGCCAATATGTGGCCACGCCTGGCGGAAAAGGACTGGGCCGGCGCGGCCGGGACGCAAGCTCGCGCCGGCGCGCTTGTCCACATGGTCATCGCCTTGGTGACGGATTAACGCTATGCCATGGCGATTCCCGCCTGCACGGCTACGGTAGATTGGGTCGCATGGCTCGCAATAGCCACCGGCGCGGCGCGTGACCATCTTTGTGCGCGTCGTCGCCGCCACCGCTGTCGCCACGGGACAACAGAGCAATATGGCCAGATCCCTGAAAGGTGTCGCATTCCTGCCACCGGGTAGCCTGGATGCGAGTTCGGCTGCGTGGGTGCTGGCGCAGCAGGTGCTGGTGCGCGGGCTGGTCGCCGTGAAGTTCCTCATGGTGGGGCGCATCCTCGGGCCGTCGGCCGTCGGCATCGCCGCGGTGGCGCTGCTGGCCGTGGCCATTGCCGAGGCCCTCAGCGACACGGGCCTGCCACAGGCCGTGGTGCAGGGCCAGCAGCCGCCCACGACCGACCAGCTCGGCGCGCTGTGGACCGTGCTGACCTGCCGCGGTGCGCTGGTGGCGTTGCTGCTGGCGGCGCTGGCGCCGGTGCTGCAGACGCAGTTCCACCTGGAGGGCGGCCTGCTGCCGCTGCTGATGGCCGCCGCGCTGCCGCTGCTGCGCGGGCTGGCCTCGCCGGCCTATTTCGTGGTCACGCGCGAGCGCGGCTTCCAGCAGATCGCCGGGGTCGAGGTGGCCGCCGCCGCCACCGACTGCGTGGTCGGCCTGGCCTGCGCGCTGGCCGGCGCCGGTGCCAGCGCCATCCTGATCGGCCTGCTGGCCGGCGAATCGCTCAAGAGCGCGCTGACCTGGCTGACCATGAAGCCCCGCCCGCCGCTGCGCCCGCGCTGGTCGGGCATCGGCCACTACATGGGATTCAGCCGCTGGATCTGGGCGGGCAGTGTGGTCAACCTGCTGCTCAACCAGTTCGACAAGGTCATCGTGGGCAAGCTGCTCGGGCCGGCCCAGCTCGGCGTGTACCAGATGTCGTCCAAGTTCGCGCAGATGCTGCTGGCCGACGCCGGGATCGCCATGTCGCAGTACCTGTTCCCCACCTTCGCCGCGCGCTTCCGCAAGCAGGACGGCTCCGACGCCACGCTGCTGCGGCGCTTCGTGCTGATCGGCGGCCTGGGGCTGGCCTGCGTGGTGGTGGTGCTGCGGCTGGTGGCGGAGCCGCTCTTCATGCTGATCCTGGGGCCGGCGTGGCTCGGCGCCGTGCCGCTGTTCCGCATCTTCACCATCTATATGGCGATCGGCGCGCTGATCGCCGTGCTGGTGGCGTACCTGCGGGCGGTGGGCCTGCCCAAGGCGGCCACGCAGGCCTCGGTGATCCAGATCGGCGTGCTGCTCGCCACGGTGCCCTTCGCCACGCACTACCGGGGCGCGATCGGCATTGCCTGGGCCATGACGCTGGGCCTGTCGTGCGCGGCCGGCTGGATGCTCTACCAGATACGCCGGCTACGGACAACGAGGAGGGCATGATGCGGATTCTCCATCTGGTGTTGACGCCGCGCCTGTCGGGCGCGGAGATGCTGGCCAAGGATCTGGCCATCCACCAGCAAGCCTATGGCGATACCGTGTGCGTGTCGGCGCTGATGCCGCAGCAGGACGATTTCCTGCCGCTGCGCGCCCAGCTCGACGCCGCCGGCGTGCGCTGCATGTTTCCCGACCAGCCGCGCCGCCTGCCCGGGCGCCTGTGGCACCTGCGCGGCGCGCTGCGCGCATACCAGCCCGACATCATCTTTGCCCACGCCACCATTCCGGCTTTCTATGCGCGCGCGCTGCCGTCGCGGGTGCCGGTGGTCTACGTGATGCACTCGGCCGCCAACGATTTCGAGAGCAAGCTGTTCCGCTGCGTCGAACGCCTGCTCTCCACGCGCGCCCGCGCGGTGATCGGCGTCTCGCAAGGGAACCTGCGCGACTACATCGGCGCGGTGGGCGAGCATCCGCTGATGGCGGTGATTCCCAACGGCGTGGACACCAGCCGTTTCTTCATCCACCCCGCGGCTACGCGCGAGGCGCCCGGCGACGCGCGCGCGCCGCTGGTGGTGCAGGTTGGGCGCTACGCGGCGATCAAGAACCAGCTGCAGACCGTGCTTGCGTTCCGCGAAGCGCTGCAGAGCGTGCCCGGCGCGCGGCTGGAAATGTATGGCGTGATCGAGGACCCGGCTTACTACGCCGAGGTCTGCGCGCTGGTGTCCAGCCTGGGGCTGGTCGACAGGGTCTGGGTCAACGGGCCGCAGAACAACGTGCCGGAGCTGCTGGCGGCGGCGAGCGTGTTCGCCATGCCGTCGGCCTCGGAGGCGCACAGCATCGCATTCCTGGAGGCGCTGGCCACGGGCGTGCCGGTGGTCGCCAGCGCCATTCCCGCCTTTGCCTTCGCACGGGACTACCCCGGCGTGCAGTTGCTCGATACCGGCGATGCCGCCGCGTATGGAGCGGCGCTGACGCGCGCGCTGGCGCAGCCGCGCGTGGCGCGCCCGCTCGACGGGCTGACGCTCAACGATACCGCCGGCCAGTACCGCCTCCTGGCGCGCAGGCTGCTGAGTTCGGCGTGACGCAGAGGTGGCAGAGGCGGGGCGCAGGTGTGATGGAGGCGTGGCGGAAGTGTGAGCGTGATGGCGCCTTGATACCAGGCAAGAGGGCGAGGGGAAAAAAGGAGGAGACATGGAACGCAAGCGCGTACTTGTATTGAGCCCGCATGCTGATGACGCCGAACTGGGCGTCGGCGGGTACCTGGCGCGGGTCGTCGACGCCGGCGGCGAAGTCCTGGTGGCCCTGGCGACGGCCGGCACCAGCCGTTCGCTGAACCTCGGGCGCGAAGTGAGCGAGCGCGAGCGGCTCGGGGAGTTCCTGGAGTCGATGAAGGTGCTGGGCGTGCAGGCAACCGAGATCCTGACCACCGGCTTCGATGGCGCGCTCGACGCCGTGCCGCGCGCGCAGATGATCCACCGCCTCGACATGTTGCAGAACCGCTTCGAACCCGACGAGGTGTTGATCCCGCTGGCCTCCTCGCACCAGGACCATCGCTACTGCTGGGAAGTCGGCCTCGCGGCTACGCGCCCGAGCCGCGCCAAGCATGCGCCTGGCCTAGTGGCCGCCTATGAGTATCCGGCGACTTGCTGGGGTGGCGGCGGCATCGTGAGCGTGGCTGGCGGCACCCTCTATATCGATGTGAGCACGACATGGCAGCGCAAGATCGATGCGCTGCGCCAGCACGTCTCGCAGATCCACGAAGGGGCCGGCCATCTGGTCGGGGTGGAAGGCGTCACCGCGCTGGCGCAGTGGCGCGGCGCCGAGTCCGGCTTCCCACTGGCCGAGGTATTGCACGTCCTGCGCATGCGCTGGGGCGCCTGACCGGCCCCGGCGGGCTGCCCGCAGGGCAGGTCGTTCCGGCCGCGCCGGAGGGCCTGCCCGTGCCTCGTCCGTCGTTCTCCTGAGTTCCATTCTCACGCTGCCGCCGCGCGAACCCGTGCGCGCCGCCGCTTGCGCGCGCCGGCGCTCGCACGCGGCGCATGCGCCATTTTCACCGCCGCGCCGGATGAAAGGCGCCGTAACAATAGAAGAATCTCGCGAACTGCGCATGTGGCTCAATCGGGATCGGATGCGACATATTAATTATTTTTTCTTAATTTTATTATTTGTAAAAAACTACAAAATGGCATTTCCGTCCGTGCGAAATTAATTGTAAGCAAAAGTTAATGTTATGACTATTGCCGTCCATGCACTTTAATAGGACCTTATGTTCGCTGGCACGCATTGTTTTTTCTGCGAAATTTGCTGCTTAGCAACATGGTGCCTACAGTGCAAGAACCTCATCCGGCGCCGTATTACAGCGGTTATGCGGGCCAGATTCTTGCTGGTGTAGTGGGAGGCGCATCCGATTTTTCAGGGATTTTTCTGATAGACGGATGCCTTCCGCCAACATCTCGCTACTTTCCGACACCGTCATATTCCTAGGGTTTCGGGATGGCTACGATGCAACGCAACACCAATTAAATATTCTCGCGGAAACGGTTCATCAATTCTTTGGGGGGAGAATCATGCCCTATGCGCAACTCGAACCGGCGACGGTTAGTTGGCTCAGTTCCTCGCTTAGCACTTCCATAAACCGTTCCAAGTGCGCCGTGCGTCGCGTTGGCATTCTCCTGTTCGACGGATTCTCCTTATTGGGGGCCGGGCTGGTGGCGGAACTGTTCCAGACCGCCAATGAATGCTCGGCCGCTGCTTCCGGAAAAGAGTCTGCCTACGACGTCCAGCTGCTTTCCGTCGATGGCGGGAGTGTCGCCTGCTCCGCCGCCATGCGGGTGTGGACGGACGGGCTCGATCCGCGTGAGTTCTCCGGCTTCGACGTCCTCTTCATCGCCGGCGGCGCGGGTGCGCGCAACGCCGCCGCCGACGAGCGGCTGCTGCGCTGGTTGCGCGTGGTGTCGCCCAGGACGGCAACCGTCAGGCCGATCGCCGAAGGGCGCGCGGTGCTGGCCGCGGCTGGCATCCTCAAGTCGCAGGGTGGCGAGCACAGCAACGTGATCTATGGCCTGCACAGCGCCGACGAGTCCGGCGAGCAGTACGAACTGGTGCGCAGCGCGCTGACGCTGATCAAGCGCGACCTGGGCCTGGACGTGGCGCGCGCGGTGGGCAGCCGCGTGATGCCGGCGTGGACCGCCCGCCTGATGCCACGGCTTGCCGACACCGGCACCACCAGCGTGGGCGACAAGATCCGCAGCGCCGCACGATGGCTCCACGAGCACTGCGAGCAGCAGATCTCCGTGTCCGACGCGGCCCAGGTGGCGACCATGAGCGAACGCAATTTCCTGCGACGCTTCAAGCTCGAAATGGGCGTGACGCCTTCTGACTACCTCCTGCACGCACGGCTCGACACCGCCTGCAGCTTCCTCGCCGAGACCGAGTTGCCGGTCGACAAGGTGGCAAGGCGCTGCGGCATGGGCAATGGCGACAGGCTGGCAAAGATCTTCCGCAAGCGCATGTCGATCTCGCCCACCGAGTACCGCCAGCGCAGCAAGTCCGGTGCCGCGGAAGCGGAGCAATGAGATGCGGGGAACCTGGCAGCAGCACAGGGCACAGCGCAGGCGCCATCGCTGCGTGTGCGCGCTGCTGCATCGGCTGGCGGCCGCCACGCACGGCGGCGCACAGCCAGGCGCAACGGGAGCACGGCTCCACTTGAAGGAGGACCGGGATATGTCGAATACGCTCGTGGAAGGCGATGCCGCGCACTTGTCGGCGCAAGCGCAGGTGCCGGATACTGCCGCGCGCTTGCGCATCACCCCGGTCGTGCTGGCGGGTGGCGCCGGTACCCGGCTGTGGCCGTTGTCGCGGGAGCACTTTCCCAAGCAGCTGATCGACCTGGTCGGCCCGGATTCGCTGCTGCAGGCCACCGTGCGCCGCATGCAAGGCTTCACGGGCAGGCATCCGGTGGAATCCACCGCCATCATCGTCTGCGGCGACGAGCACCGTTTTGTCACCGCGGAGCAATTGCAGGCCAGCGGCATGGAAGGCCGGCTGGTGGTGGAGCCGGTGCGGCGCAATACCGCGCCCGCGCTGACCCTGGCCGCGGCGCTGGCCTATGCCGGCGGCGAAGACGCGATCCTGGTGGTGATGCCGGCGGATCACGCCATCCCCGATACCGGCGCATTCCATCGCACGCTGGCGCTCGCCGCCGTCCACGCGGAGCAGGGCGCCATCGTCACGCTGGGCGTGCCGCCCACGCGCCCGGATACCGGCTACGGCTATATCAAGCTCGGCGAGCCGTTGCAGGACGGGGTGCGCCGCATGGAGCGCTTCGTCGAAAAGCCCGCGGTGGAACTGGCCACGCAATACGTGGCCAGCGGCAACTACTGGTGGAACAGCGGCATCTTCGTGGTGCGCGCAACGGTCTGGCTGAAAGCCATCGAGGTCCTGCATCCGGCCATCCACGAGATGTGCGTCGCCGCCGCCGCGGAAGGCGAGCAGGACGGCCAGTTCTTCCGGCCCTGCGCCAGGCAGTTCCTGCTGAGCCCGTCGGACTCGATCGACTATGCCGTGATGGAGCGGCTCGACAGCGCCGAGGCGCCCTGCCATGGCGTGGTGGTGCCCCTGGAGGCCGGGTGGTCCGATCTGGGCTCATGGGACGCGGTGTGGGACGCCATGGACAAGGATACGTCCGGCAATGCCGCGCGCGGCCGCGTGGTGTTCGAGGGGGCGCACTCCAGCTATGTGCACTCCGACGGCCGGCTGGTGGCCTGCGTGGGCACCAGCAATATCGTGGTGGTCGAGACCGCCGATGCGGTGCTCGTGGTGGACCGCTCGCACGTGCAGGACGTCAAGGACGTGGTTGCGCGCATGAAGATCCTGCACGCGCCGGAGGCCGATGCCCACCGCAAGGTGCGGCGCCCCTGGGGCTTCTACGACTCGATCGAGCACGGCGACCGCTTCCAGGTCAAGCGCATCGTGGTGCAGCCGGGTGCGCGCTTGTCGCTGCAGTTGCATCACCACCGCGCGGAGCACTGGGTGGTGGTCAGCGGCACCGCGCTGGTGGTGCGCGGAGATGAGAAGTTCCTGCTCAGCGAGAACCAGTCCACCTTCATTCCGCTGGGCGTGCTTCACCGCCTGGAGAACCCCGGGAAGCTGCCGCTGGAAATCATCGAGGTGCAGTCGGGCGGCTATCTCGGCGAAGACGACATCGTGCGTGTCGACGACACCTACGGGCGCTGCGCCTGACGGTCCCGCCCGGACGGCGGGCGCCGCAAGGCCGGTGCGAGCGGCCAGTGCGGGGCGAACAGCGAGGAAGGGAAGAGCGGGAAAAGAGGGAAAAGAGGGAAAAGGGACAAGCGGGCCAGGCGGGAAGAAACACGGAAACACGGGCAACAGATGCAACTGAGACGGCGGCACGGCGCGGGGCGGGGGTAGTTTCGGGCAAGGCAGGAAGGCACCGGGAGAGGGGAACATGCTGAAGATCGAAGGCTTGCTGGCACGCATGCTGGATGTCGCGCTGGTGTTCGCGGGAGCGGCCATCGCCTCGCACATCCGCTTCGACGAGATGGCGCAGCGCACCTTCTACGATGTCTTCCTCGCGCTGTCGGTGGCCTTCACGCTGGCATTGTTTCCCGCCTTCGGCATCTACGATTCCTGGCGCGGCCGCTCCAAGATCGGGCTGGCGGGGCACCTGGCGCTGGCGTGGCTGCTGGTGCAGCTGTGCGGCATCATGGTGCTGTTCTCCCTGCACCACGCCTCCATCGTCTCGCGGCTGTGGTTTGCCTACTGGACCGCTTCCACTGGCGCGCTGCTCATCCTCTCGCGCCTGCTCACGCACAGCGTGCTCGGCCAGGTGCGCAGCGCCGGCATGAACCTGCACAAGGTCGCCGTGGTGGGGTGCGGCGCGCACTGCAGCGCTGTCATCCGGCGCAGCGCAGGGGCGCCGGCCTCGGGTTTTCGCGTGGTCGCGGCGTTCAACGTGGCGCCCTCCGTGGGCAGCCTCAACGTGAAGGTGCCCACCTTCGAGGATCGGGTGGCCTTCCACCGCTACATCCGCTCGCAGGACATCCACGAAGTCTGGCTGGCGCTGCCGCTGTCGGAAGAGCGCACCATCCTGGAGTTCGTGGCGGAGTTCCGCGAGGAGCTGGTCAATGTCCGCTTCATGCCGGACCTGCGCAGCCTGGCCCTGTTCGACAGCGGCACCGTCGAGCTGATCGGCATGCCCGCCATCAACCTGGTGGCGTCGCCGCTGTCCCCCAGCGCGCTGCGGCAGAAGGATGTGTTCGACCGCCTGTTCGCCGCCGCCGCGCTGATCGGCTTGTCGCCGCTGCTGGTGGCCATCGCCATCGCCGTCAAGCTGTCCTCGCACGGGCCGGTGCTGTTCAGGCAGAAGCGCAAGAGCGCCGATGGCCGCATCTTCACCATCTACAAGTTCCGCTCGATGCGCGCGCATGCGGAGGCGGCGGGCGTGGTCACGCAGGCCACCCGCAACGATCCGCGCGTCACGCGCGTGGGGGCCTTCCTGCGCCGTACCAGCCTGGACGAGCTGCCGCAGTTCTTCAACGTGTTGCGCGGGGACATGTCGGTGGTGGGCCCGCGCCCCCATGCCATCGAGCATGACGACCAGTACCAGAAGCTGGTGAGCGGATACATCCACCGCTATCGCGTGAAGCCCGGCATCACCGGCTGGGCCCAGGTCAACGGCTTTCGCGGCGAGACCGACCGCATCGAAAAAATGGAAGGCCGCATTGCCTGCGACCTGTACTACCTGGGCAACTGGTCGTTCGCGCTGGACATGCGCATCATCGCGGCCACCGTGGTCAAGGGGCTGATTCATCGCAACGCATATTGAAGAACGCCTGCGCTGCGCCGCAGGCGGACAAGCAATGGTCACAGGGAGTCAAAGCTATGGCTGCGAAGTTCGACACCCAGTACACAGATGTCTCCGGCGGGTCGGAGCTTCGCCTTTCCGACTACCTCGTCACGCTGCTTGAGAACTGGCGCATGATCACCGCCGTCACGCTGCTGGCGCTGGCGGTGGGCACCTGCTTCGCGTTCCTGCAAAGCCCGGTCTACCGTGCCGACGCGATGATCCAGGTGGAAGACAGCAAGGGCAACCAGAACCAGAACCAGAACAATTCGCTGCAGACGCTGTCCTCGATCTTCGATTCCAAGTCCTCCGCGGCGGCCGAGACCGAGCTGATCCGCTCGCGGCTGGTGGTGGAAGAAGCCGTACGCAAGCTGCACCTGGATATCGCCGCCGGGCCGCGCTACTTTCCCGTGATCGGGCGCTGGCTGGCATCGCTCAACGGGAGCTTGGCGGCGCCGACGACGCTGCTGGGCCTGTCCGACTACGCGTGGGGCCCGGAGTCGATCACGATGTCCTCGTTCGAGACGCCGCAGAAGTCATACGGCAAGCCATTCGTGCTGGTGGTCGAGGGCGATCGCAGCTATAGCCTGCGCGACCCCGATGGCAACCCCGTGCTGCAGGGCCGCGTCGGCGAAGAGACCACCGGCACCACGCCGCTGGGTCCGGTGAGCGTGCGCATCGACCAGCTGGTGGGGCGCAAGGGCTCGCAGTTCGTGCTGGTGCGCTCATCCACCGTCGGCACCGTGGAGCGCATCCAGCGCGCGCTCTCGGTCGGCGAACTGACGCTGCAGTCGGGCATCATCCGTGCGAGCCTCGAAGGCCCGGACAGCAAGCTCACCGCCGATATCATCAACACCATCGCGCGCCAGTTCGTGCAGCAGGACATCGGGCGCCGCTCGGCCGAGGCCGAGCACACCCTGGCCTTCCTCGACCAGCAGCTGCCGGCCCTGCGCAAGCAGCTCGATCAGGCCGAGGAGCGCTACAACGCCTTCCGCAACCGCCAGGGCACCGTCAATCTCGGGGAAGAGAGCCGCCTGCTGCTGCAGCAGATCGTGGACAACAAGGCCAGCCTGGACAAGCTGCAGACGCGGCTGTCCGAGGTGCGCACGCTCTACACCGACCAGAACCCCGCCGTGCAGGCGCTGACCGCGCAGATCGCCACGCTGACCTCGCAGCAGGGCGCGCTGCGCCGCAAGGTGTCGGTGCTGCCAGATACCGAACAGGCCGCTTTGCGCCTGGAGCGCGATGTACGCGTCAACACGGAGCTGTACACCAACCTGCTCAACAATGCCCAGCAGTTGCGCGTGGTCAAGGCGGGGCAAGTCGGCAACGTGCGCGTGGTGGACTTCGCCGAGCCGGCGGACGACCCCGTGCGCCCGCAGCGCGTCGTGCTGATCCTGATCAGCGGCGGCGTCGGCCTGGTGCTGGGCGCGTTGCTGGCCTTCCTGCGCAAGGGGCTGTATGGCGGGGTGGAGCATCCGCAGGAGCTGGAGCGGATGCTGGGCGTGCCGGTTTGCGCGGTGATCCCGCGCAGCCGCACCCAGCTGCGGCTGCAGCGTGAAATCCACTCTGGCCGCAACCGCCAGGGCGTACTGGCGGCGCGCGCGCCCGACGACATCGCCGTGGAGGGCGTGCGCAGCCTGCGCACGGCCTTGCGGGGTGCGCTGGCCACCGCCAGCAACAACGTGGTGATGCTGACCGGGTCGAGCCAGGATGCCGGCAAGTCGTTCATGTCGGTCAACCTGGCCGCGCTGGTGGCATCGGGGCGCAAGCGCGTGCTCCTGATCGACGGCGACATGCGCCGCGGCGAGGTCCACGCGCATTTCGGGCTGGCGCAGGTGCCGGGCCTGTCCGATGCGCTGATGGGCACGGATATCGATTCCGTGGTGGTGCACGACGTGCTGCCCGGCCTGGATGTGCTGCCGCGCGGCACGCTGCCCGCCGATCCCGCCGAGCTCCTGATGAGCGAGCGCCTGGACTCCCTGCTCGACCACTTCAAGCAGCGCTATGACATGGTCGTCATCGACACGCCGCCGGTGCTCGCGGTGACCGATGCGGCGCTGCTGGGCCGGCATGCCGGCACCACGCTGCTGGTGGTGCGGCATGGCCGCCATTCGGCCAACGAAGTGGCCGAGACCGCGCGGCGGCTCAACAACGGCAGCGTCACGCTGCAGGGCGTGCTGCTCACCGACGTGCCCAAGCCGCCCTTGCAGCTGCGCACGGGCTACACCGATTACTACGGTTACCAGGGCAGCGCGAAGTAGCGCGCCCGCCACCGGGCGCGGCCCGGTCCGCGATGCAGATCACCAATACCAACACCAACACCAACGCACGGCGGGAGAATGACGATGACGCACAAGGTTGCTCTGATCACAGGCATTACCGGGCAGGATGGCTCTTATCTTGCGCAGCTGCTGCTGGAAAAGGGGTACGAGGTGCACGGCGTCAAGCGGCGCACCTCCCTGTTCAACACGGACCGCATCGATCATCTCTATCGCGAGCCGCACGATCCCGACCGGCACTTCTTCCTGCATCACGGCGACCTGACCGACGCGAGCAGCATGCTGCGCGTCATCCAGCAGGTGTTGCCCGACGAGATCTACAACCTGGCGGCGCAGAGCCACGTGGCGGTGTCCTTCGAGGAGCCCGAGTACACGGCCAACGCCGACGGGCTCGGCACGCTGCGGCTGCTCGAAGCCATCCGCATCCTCGGGCTGGAGAAGAAGACGCGCTTCTACCAGGCCTCGACCTCGGAGCTGTACGGGCTGGTGCAGGAAGTGCCGCAGAAGGAAACCACGCCGTTCTATCCGCGCAGCCCGTACGCGGTGGCCAAGCTCTACGCCTACTGGATCACGGTCAATTACCGCGAGGCCTATGGCATGTATGCCTGCAACGGCATCCTCTTCAACCACGAGAGCCCGGTGCGCGGCGAGACCTTCGTCACGCGCAAGATCACGCGCGCGATCTCGCGCATCGCGGTGGGGCTGCAGGACGAGTTCTACCTTGGCAACCTCTCCGCGCTGCGCGACTGGGGCCATGCGCGGGACTACGTGGAGATGCAGTGGCTGATGCTGCAGCAGGAGCATCCGGAGGATTTCGTCATCGCCACCGGCGAGCAGTACAGCGTGCGCGATTTCGTCCAGTGCGCCGCGGCGGAGCTGGGGGTGACGGTGCGCTTCGAAGGCACGGGCGTGGACGAGGTTGGCGTGGTGGAGCGGGTGCAAGGCAAGGAAACCCGTCTCGCGCCGGGCAAGGTGATCCTGCGCGTGGACCCGAAGTATTTCCGCCCCACAGAGGTGGAGACGCTGCTGGGAGACCCGTCCAAGGCCCATGAGAAGCTCGGCTGGAAGCCCACGACATCGTTCGCCAAGCTGGTCAAGGAAATGGTGCGGGCCGACTTCCAGATTGCCCGGCGCGACGCGCTGGTGACACTGGCCGGCTTCCAGGCGCTCGAGCATCACGAGTAACGCCACCCCGTCATCCACAAACGACTCCACGAGCGACTCCAACAGCAAGAGCCATGGAAAAAGACTCCGTTATCTATATCGCCGGGCACAACGGCATGGTGGGCTCGGCGCTGCTGCGGCGCCTGCGCGCCGAGGGATACAGCAACCTGGTCACGCGTGACCGCGCCGAACTGGATCTGACCGACCAGGGTGCCGTGCACCGCTTCTTCGCCGACGAGGGCATCGACGTCGTGCTGCTGGCCGCCGCGCGCGTCGGCGGGATCCTTGCCAATGCCCTGCGCCCGGTCAATTTTCTCTATGAGAACCTGGTCATCGAGACCAATGTGATCCACGCCGCGTACCAGGCCGGCGTGGGGAGGCTGGTGTTCTTCGGCTCCTCGTGCATCTATCCGCGCGAATGCCAGCAGCCCATCCGCGAGGAGTACCTGCTGGCCGGTCCGCTGGAGCGCACCAACGAGGCCTACGCGATCGCCAAGATCGCCGGGCTGAAGCTGTGCGAGGCATACAACCGCCAGTACGGCGCGCGCTATTTCAGCCTGATGCCGACCAACCTGTACGGCCCGAACGACAACTACGACCTGTCCACCAGCCACGTGCTGCCCGCGCTGATCAGCAAGGCCTACACGGCGGTGCGGGAGGGCGCATCGACCTTGCAGATCTGGGGCACCGGCACGCCGCGGCGCGAGTTCCTGCACGTGGACGACCTCGCCGCGGCCACGCTGTTCATGCTCGAGCACGACGTGGCCGAAGGCGTGTTCAACGTCGGCACCGGCACGGACCTGCCGATCCGCGAGCTGGCCGAGCGCATCTGCCGTGTCGCCGGGTTCGCGGGCACGCTGTCGTTCGACACCTCCAAGCCGGACGGCACGCCAAGCAAGCGGCTGGACATTTCCAGGCTGGCGCGGCTCGGCTGGCAGCCCGCGATCAGCCTCGACGAGGGTATCGAATCCGTCTACCAGGAGTACGCGAGTCGCAGGGATGGTGCCTTGCCCGGGGGGGCGCCGGCCGAGGCCGACGCACAGGCAAGCGCCGTCATCGAGTGACGAGATACAGGAGCGAATCATGGCAGGTTCAGTCACCATATTCCATAACATCGTCTGGTCACGTCACAAGGGCGCCGTGTTCTCGGCGTTGTACAGCCAGTCGGCGGCCAGCCCGATCCGGTACACCATGGTGCAGATCGCCGAGACCGAGCACTACCGGGTGGGCTTTTCCGATGTGGACTACTCCTTCCACAAATACCCGATGCACCAGCTGTACACCGGCTGCTACGAGGACGTGCCGCGCTGGAAGATGACAGCGCGCCTGACCTGGGAAGTGTTCAAGGCCAAGAGCGAGCTGGTGGTGCTGCCGGGCTATCACCGGCCGGAGTACTGGGCCATGCTGCTGGCTTGCATCGTCACCGGCAAGCGGCGCGCGGTGTTCTGCGATTCCACCGGGCGCGACCGGCCCCGGCGCATGCTGACCTCGATCCCCAAGCGGCTGTTCTTCTCGTTGTGCCACGGCTATTTCGGCTTCGGCGAGCGCAGCCGTGAATACCTGATGTCGCTCGGCGCCAAGCCCGAGCTGATCTTCACGCCATGCCAGGCCGCGGCGATGCCGGCCACGTACCGGCCAGAGCAGGTGGTGCGCGAACGCCTGCGCCACCGGGCCGATGGCAAGCCGGTGTTTCTCTACGTGGGCCGCCTGTCCGAGGAAAAGGGCCTCGATACCTTGCTGAGCGCGTTTGCCGGGCTGCGCAAGCAGATCCCCGCGGCCACGCTGCGCATCGTCGGCACCGGCCCGCTGGCCGGCACCTTGAGCCAGATGGCGGCCAGCCTGGGAATCGAGGATGCGGTGTGCCAGGTCGGCAGCCTGCAGGACGAGGGGCTGTCGCAGGAGTATTACCGGGCGGTCTGCATGGTGCTGCCGAGCCATAGCGAGCCGTGGGGGCTGGTGGTCAACGAGGCACTGAGCCACGGCTGCCCGACGGTCGCCAGCGATATCTGCGGGTGCGTGCCCGAGCTGGTGCTGGAGGGCGAGACCGGCTTTGCGGTGCCGGTGCGCGACGCCGCCGCGCTGCAGACCGGCATGGCGCGGGCGGTGAAGGCGTTCGCGGACACCCAGGTCACGGCGGAGCGTTGCCTTGCCGTGATCCGGCGCTTCGACCCGGCCAATGCGGCATCGAACATCGCCAGGGGCTGCGCCGCGATGCTCAGTGCGCCTGACATGCACCAGCGCACCGGGGTGCAGACCTGAAGCCATTCGCCACACAGACGCCGCGATGCCTGGCTGACGGGCAGGGCATCGCGGCCCGAGTCATTTCGCGGAAGTTCGAGGGGAGGGTCCCGTGAAAATCCTTGTTTGCGGACAGAACTATGCGCCGGAGCTGACCGGGACCGGGAAGTACACGGCCGAGATGGCGGAGGCGCTGGCGGCGGCGGGTCACGATGTCCGCGTGGTCTGCGCACCGCCCTACTATCCCGCCTGGCGCGTTGGCGAGGGCTATGCGGCCTGGCGCTTCAGCCGCGAATGGCGCGGCGGGGTACGCATCTACCGCGCGCCGCTGTGGGTGCCGCGGCGCCCCACCGGCGTCACGCGCCTGTTGCACCTCGCCAGCTTTGCGGTGTGCGCGCTGCCGGCGTTGCTGGCGCAGGTGCCGTGGCGGCCCGATGCCGTCATCGCCATCGCGCCGAGCCTGATGAGCGTGCCCGCCTCGCTGGCGCTGGCGCGCATGACCGGCGCCAGGAGCTGGCTGCATGTGCAGGACTACGAAGTGGACGCTGCCTTCGAACTGGGGCTGCTCAGGCGTGCCTGGCTGCGGCGCGCCGCGCTGTCCGTCGAGCGCTTCCTGATGCGGCGCTTCGACGTGGTGTCCACCATCTCGGAGAGGATGGCCGAGCATGCCACGCGCAAGGGCGTTCCCGCCGCGCGGGTGTTCCGCCTGCCGAACTGGGTGGATACCGGCGCGGTCTTCCCGCTTGACCGGCCCAGCACCTACCGCGAGGAACTCGGCATTGCGCCGGAGCAGATCGTGGTGCTGTACGCCGGCAACATGGGCGAGAAGCAGGGCCTGGAAGTGCTGGTGTGCGCCGTGGCGGCGCTGGCCGGCAATGCGGGCATCACCTTTGTCTTCTGCGGCAACGGCCCTGCCCGCGCCATGCTCGAGACCTACTGCGCGGGCCTGGAGAATTGCTGCTTCCTGCCGCTACAGCCCGCCGACCGTTTCAACGAGCTGCTCAACCTGGCGGATATCCATGTCCTGCCACAGCGCGGCGACGCTGCCGACCTCGTCATGCCGTCCAAGCTCACGGGCATGCTGGCCAGCGGCCGCGCGATCATTGCCATGGCCAATGTCGGCACCGAACTGTTTGCCACCGTGTCCGCGCGCGGGGTGGCGGTGCCGCCGGACGATATCGACGCCCTGGCCGGCGCGATCAAGGCGCTGGCCTCGGATCCCGCGCGCCGCGCCGAGCTCGGCGCGGCGGCGCGTGCCTACGCCGAGGCCACGCTGTCGTCCGATGCCGTGCTGTCCCGTCTCGACGCCAGGCTTCGCGCCTGGGGCGGTGACGGACCGGAGCGGCCGCAGACGGCAGAGGCGCGCGGCGCGGAGGACCTGACGGCGCATGCGCTGCAGCCCGGGAAAACGGAATAGGCCGCGGCGCCGCGCAATGCAATTGGCGCGCGGGCGCGGGTCGCAAGGGACGAGCAGGACGAGCAGGACGAGCAGGACGAGCAGGACGAGCAGCCGAGGAGGGAAGCGCGAGATGCCAGGCAGACAACAGGCAGCGGTGCAGGCAGGCGGCGCCCCGGAGGCGCCGGCGCGCTCACGCGCCGGCCTCCGGCGGGCAGGGGAGGATTGCCGCCATGCGTAACCGCTTCGCGCCGCTGTGGATCTGGATGATGCTGTTCCCGCTGGCGCTCGATTTCAAGAGCGTCGATGGACAGGGCAGCCGGATCCTGCAGATCCTGCTGGCGGTGCCCGCGCTCGGCGGGGGCATCGCGCTGGCGCTGATCGCACCGCGCTTCACCGGGCGCACCCGGCTGAGCCGGCTGGTGATGGCGGCGCTGATGCTGACGGTGCCGGGCAGTCTGGTCCCCCATCTGCTGCAAGGCAACGAGACAGGCAATTACCTGCGCGTGCTGCTGCCGTTCCTGCTGTTCCTGATCGGCTACCTGGCGGCGCGCCATCCCTGGCCGCAAGACCGGCTGGAACAGGTCGAAACGGCCATGTTTACGGGCATGGCGGTTTCGCTGCTGTTTACCTTCGGCTACGGCATGGCGGTGGGCGGCGGGCTGGAGAACGTCCGCTTCCGCATCGTCGCGCCGGCCTTTCTTGCACTGCAGGGCGTGCTGCTGCATGAGTTCGTGATTGCGCGGCGGGTGAGCAAGAGCAACCTGCTGCTCTTCATCGTCACCGTGGTGGTCGAGTTGCTGAGCGTGACCCGGAGCCTGCTGGTCGGCACGGTGTTGTTGTTCCTGTTCGCGACCTGGCTCAGCGCGCCTTCGATCCGGCACCTGCTGCGCGCCGCCTTGCGGGCGGCGGTCATCACCACGACGCTGGTGGGCGGCACGGCGCTGGTGGGCTCGGCGCTGTTCCCCGCGGTCGCGGCGCACTGGGCCCAGCGCATCGCGGCGGCCAAGGCCACCGAGTCCGGCGTGGACCCCACCACCGCGACCCGGCTTGCCGAGCTCAAGGACCAGTTCGACCAGGTCACGCAGACCAAGACCTCGATGGTGCTCGGCAAGGGCTACGGACACCATTACCGCTATTCGCCGGCCTACCTGCCCGCACTCACCGGGCAGATGACCGAGAAGGAGTTCTACGCCATCAACGAATGGACGGCCGGCCACAATTTCTGGGTCTACCAGTTCTTTGCGGGCGGCTTGCTGTTCGGCATCGCCATGCCGCTCATGGTGCTGTACGCGCTGTTTTGCGGCAGCGTCGCCTACCGGCACTGGCGACGCGTGGCGCCGGACGCGCCTTACCTGGCCGTGCTCGGGCGCGCGCTGCTGGTGCTGGCGGCGCTGCCAGCCACGTCGATCGGCGGCAATCCGCTCGGGCCGCGCTTTTCCGGCCTGCTGTACGGCGTGGCGCTGGGTCTGCTGGTAGCCACGCAYGCGCGGCTGCGCCGCGCGCAGGCCCGCAGCCAGCAAGCCCGGGAGGCCGAGGCTGCCGGCGCGGCATCCGTGCCGCCGGTGCGCCCGCCGCTGCCGCGGCCGGTGCCGTTGCCGCTGCCGGCCCCGGCTACGGCCACGGTCGCCGACCCGCAGGTGCCACGCCTGCGCTATCACTCGCGCGGAGCATCCCGATGAAGATCCTCCAGCTGCTCGCGTCGGTCGATCCGGCCTGCGGGGGGCCGGTGGAAAGCGTGCGCCAGGGCAGCGCGCAGATGATCGCGCAGGGGCATCGCGTCGAAGTGCTCTCGCTGGACGCGCCGGACGCGCCATGCGTGGCCGCTTTCGCGCTGCCGCTGCATGCGCTGGGCCCGGCGCGCGGCTTCTACCGCTATGCGCCGCGGCTGGTGCCGTGGCTGCGCGCGCATGCGGGCGAGTTCGACGCGGTGATCGTCAACGGGTTGTGGCAGTACCACGGCTTCGGGGCCTGGCGCGCGCTGCGCAAGCTGCCGGTCCCCTACTACGTCTATCCGCACGGGATGCTCGACCCGTGGTTCAAGCGCACCTACCCGCTCAAGCACCTGAAGAAATGGCTCTACTGGCCGTGGGCGGAGTACCGCGTGTTGCGCGACGCGCGGGCGGTGCTCTTCACCGCGGAGGAAGAGCGGCGTCTGGCGAGCCAGTCGTTCTGGCTATACCGGGCGCGCGCGCTGGTGGTGCGGTTCGGCACGCAGGCGCCGCCGCAGCGGGATGCGGGCGGGGTGGCGCTGCGCGAGTCGTTCCTGGCTGCGTATCCCGAACTGCGGGGCAAGCGCATCGTGCTGTTCCTCGGGCGCATTCACGAGAAGAAGGGTTGCGATCTGCTGATCGAAGCGTTCGCCCGCACCGCGGAAATGGATCCCGCCGCACACCTTGTGATCGCCGGCCCGGACAGCGCCGGCTGGCTGCCGCAGTTGCGCGCGCAGGCGGCGGCGGCCGGCGTCGGGCAGCGCGTGAGCTGGCCCGGCATGCTCAGCGGCCCGATGAAGTGGGGCGCGTTCCATGCCAGCGATGTGTTCGCCTTGCCGTCGCACCAGGAGAACTTCGGTATCGCGGTGGCGGAGGCGCTGGGCTGCGCGGTGCCCGCGCTGATCTCGGACAGGATCAACATCTGGCGCGAGATCGAGCACGACGGCGCGGGGCTGGTCGCGCCGGACACGGCCGACGGCGTCGAGACGCTGCTGCGGCGCTGGTTCGCCATGGACGAGCAGGCGCGCAGCGCCATGCGCGCAAGCGCGAAGGCCAGCTTCGAGCGGCGCTTCACGGTCGAAGGCATGGCGGGCGACCTGCTGCGCGTGCTGCAGGCGCCGGGGACCATGCAGGAGCAGGAGCAGGTGCAACAAGCCGCGCCGGCGCCCGCCGTGCCCGTGCCGGGCTGGCGCGCGGGCGATGGTTGAGGGGGGCGGGCACGAGAAGGCAAGCGCGCTTGGCCGTCGTTGGCGCAATGTTGGCGAACGTGGACGAGCGCACGGTAGGAAGATGGTTGCAGCGAGGGTTGCCGTCCGGCTCCGGGGCCGGCGCGCGAGGAGTACGCCATGTTCATCGATACGAGAAAACTGCAGGACGACACGATGGTGATTTCGACCGTCTGCATCATCGGTGGTGGTGTGGCGGGAATTACGCTGGCGCTGGAGCTACATCGCCTCGGTATCGATGCCTGCCTGCTGGAGAGCGGCGGCTATGCCCCCGACGACGAGACCCGCGACCTGTACCGTGGCGAGAACGTCGGCCTGCCCTACAGCTTTGCCGATGGCAGCCGCAGCCGCTTTCTCGGCGGCAGCAGCAATTGCTGGGGCGGGTGGTGCCGTCCGCTGGATCCATGGGATCTGGAAAAGCGCAGCTGGGTCGCGCACAGCGGCTGGCCGTTCGGGCTCGACGAACTGACGCCCTTCTATGAGCGCACCCACGACCTGCTCAAGCTCGGCCCGAACAATTTCGACCCCGCCTACTGGGAGGCCGCGATCCGCCGGCACGACGTCAGGCGCCTGCCGCTGAGCGGCGAGTATATCCGCGACACCATCTCGCAGTTCAGCCCGCCGGCGCGCTTCGGCAAGCTCTACCGTGCCCAGCTCGAGCAGTCGCACCGCATCAAGGTGTACCTCTACGCCAATGTCGTCAATATCGATGCCAACGCCGATGCGAGTTCGGTCTCGCGGGTGTCGGTGGCCACGCTCAGCGGCCGCCGCATCCGGGTGGCGGCGCGCCTGTTCGTGCTGGCCACGGGCGGCATCGAGAACGCGCGGCTGATGCTGGCCTCGAACAATGTGCAGGCGGCCGGCCTGGGCAACGGCGCGGACCTGGTGGGCCGCTACTTCATGGACCATCCACGCCTGCTGTCCGGCAGCGTGCGCTTCAGCAAGGCATGGGAGCGCAACAAGCTGTACGACATCAAGTACCACTACCAGAATGCGGCCGTCAGCGCCTATGGCACCCATGTGTCCTCGCAGTTCGCGCTCAAGCAGGCCGTGCTGGAGCGCGAGGGCTTGCTGAATTCGCGCGTATGGTTTTTCTCGCAGTTCTACGGCGAAGGCAGTACCGGCGCGGAGGCGCTGATCCGCACCAAGCAGGCGCTGCTCAAGAAGGACCAGCCGGGGCGCAAGCTCAGCGCCGACCTGCTGACGATGGCTGCCCACCCGATCGATACCGTGGGCTTTGGACTGACGCGGCTGCTGCAGCCGCGCTCGCTGATCACCGGCGTGAAGATGCAGGCCATCGTCGAGGCCGAGCCCGACCCGCACAGCAGGGTGACCCTGTGCGAGCAGCGTGACCGGCTCGGCGTGCCGCGGGTGCGCGTGCACTGGCGCGTGGGCAGCCTGGTGCAGCGTACCTTCGACCGCACCTTTGCCCTGCTGGCAGACGAACTGCAGCGCAGCGGCGTGGCGCAGGTCACGCTGGATCCGCCCATGGAAGGGCAGCCATGGCCTGCCTCGCTCGAAGGGACGTGGCACCACATGGGCACCACGCGAATGCACGATTCGCCAAATTCGGGAGTGGTGGACCGCAACTGCCGCGTGCACGGCCTGGCCAATCTCTATGTGGCCGGCAGCTCGGTGTTTCCCACGGTGGGCGCGAACTTTCCCACCATCACCATCGCCGCGCTGGCGCTGAGGCTGAGCGGCCATATCGCGCGCGAGCTCGGCATGCCATGCGCAACGTACAAAAGCGAGGCCGACGCGCCGCGCAAGGCACCTGCAACGGTGCCCGAGGACGACCTGGCGATCGCTGCTGCCGCGATCGCGCCCGTCGTGCCGGCCGTGTCGGCGGTGATGGCGATGCCCAAGGAGTAACAGGACGTAACCAGAGGTAACCAGGCGTGACAGTGTTGCCAGACAAGACGTACAGGGCACGGACGAGCCGGCATTGGCGCAGATCTTGCGGAGATTGCCGAGCCTGCGGCGTGCCTGCGCGCGCTTGCCCGGGCGCAATGGCAACCGGTCCCGCACGCATGCGGCATGGCTTTGCGGAGGAAACCAGAATGCACGGTCAGCGACTATCTCCGGACGTCAACCATCTGCTGCTCGGCTTGCCGCGCGAGGACTGGGGTGCCATCTCCGACTACGTGGAACTCGTCCGCATGCGCCCCGGGCAACTGCTCAGCGAGAGCGGCCAGCAAGCGAGCCATGTCTACTTCCCCACCACGGCGGTGGTGTCGATGCTTTCCTACCTGGAGGACGGCACCGCCATCGAGATCGCCACGGTGGGCAACGAGGGCATGATCGGGATTCCGGTGGTCACGGGCGGCTACGCCATGCCGTTCAGGCTGGAGGTGCAGACCGCCGGCTACGGCTTCCGCCTCGCGGCGAACCGGTTGCGGCAGGAATTGCTGCGCTCGCCCGCCACGCTGCGCGCGGTGTTGCTGTACGTGCAGGCGCTGATGACCCAGATCGCGCAGACCGCGGTGTGCAACCGCTACCACTCGCTGAGCCAGCAGGTCTGCCGCTGGCTCCTGCTGTCCGCCGATCGCCTCTGTTCGAACGAGATCGCCATCACGCAGCAGATGATCGCCGCCCGCCTGGGCGTGCGCCGCGAAGGCGTGACCGAGGCCGCGGGCAAGCTCGCGGAGCAGGGCCTGATCCATTACAGCCGGGGCCATATCACGGTGATCGACCGTGGCCGGCTGGAGTTGCACGCCTGCGAGTGCTACGGGCTGGTCGCGCGCGAGTACGGGCGCCTGCTGTCCGGCCGGCCTGCCGAATCCTTCCATCGCGAGGGCGCGGGTCCTGCGCGGTCTTCCGCCGCCAGCTGCGCGCATCTGCCGCAATCAGCCCATTCAGGGAGCTGCCTGTGAATACCTTTACGCAATCCGGCCCCGCGCCGGCGTTCCGCGCGCAGGCTGCGGCCGCGCGCTCTGAGCTGGCCCGCGCGCTGCATGATCAAGCCGGGATGATATTCGGCGTGACCGTCTGCGCGGCCCTGTGCGGCGCGATCTACGCCTGGTCGCTGCCGGCCGTATACCAGGCCGACGCCATGGTGCGCCCGGATGCCGGCAAGCGCGTGTCGCAGGGCGGCAGCGCGGCGCAACCCGCCAGCGAACTGCGCGCGGATGCGCTGACCAGCCGCGCGGTGCTGACCCCGGTGGTGCGCGAATCGAGGCTGGATATTGTCGCGCTGCCGCACATGCTGCCCGTCATCGGGCCCCTGTGGGCGCGCTTCGCTGGCAACGCGGAAGGCGGCCCGCTGGCGTCGCCGCTGGCCGCCTTGTCGGAGTATGCCTGGGGCGGCGAGCATATCGATGTGCTCGCGCTGAACGTGCCCGAGGCACTGCTCAACCAGCCGCTCACGCTGGTTGCGCTCGACGACGGGCAGTTCCGCCTGCAACGCGCGGACGGCTCGATGCTGCTGACCGGCAAGGTCGGCGATGTCGTGCGCGGCGACGGCGTATCGATGAAGCTGGCGCGGCTGGATGCGCGCGAGGGAACCCGGTTCGAGCTGATGCGCCGCGACCCGGTCACGGCCTACGATATGCTCGTGCGCGGCCTCAAGACGGAAGAGGTGCGCGGCACCTCGGCAAGTGCCGTGCCGGGCACGGCGAGCGCGGATGGCGGCGCGCCCCGCGCGGTGCGCATCACCTGGCGCGATGGCGACCCGGCGCGCGCCGCCGCCGTGGTGAATGCCGTTGCGCATTCGATCTCGGATACCGAAGTCATCCAGCGGCGCGAGCAGGCGGACCAGCAAATGGATTTCGTCACCGGCGAGCTGCCGCGGGTCAAGGCGCAGCTCGAACAGGCCGAAGCCGCGCTGGCGCGGCATCGGGCCCGCGTCGGCTCGATGCAGCCGGCCGAGGAGTCGCAGTCCTACCTGAGCGGCAGCATCGACTACCAGAAGCAGATCTCCGCGCTGCGGCTCGAGCGTTCGCGCCTGCTGCGCAAGTTCACCACGGAGAGCCTGGAGGTCCAGGCGGTCGACGACCAGCTCCTGCAGCTCAACAGCGACCGGCGCAACCTTGATACCCAGCGCAAGGGCCTGACCGAGGCCGAGCGCGAATCCGCGGCGCTGACCCGCGACGTGAAGGTGGCCGAGGATACCTACATGGCCTTGCGCCGGCAATCGCAGGCACTGGCGCTGGCACATTCGGACAGTACCAGCGACGTGCGCCTGGTGGACTTCGCTGTGGCCCCGACGCTGCCGGCCGGCCCGGACCGCATCTTGCTGACGGGGCTGGCGGCCTTCCTCGGCTTGCTGGGCAGCGTCGCCGTGGCCGGGTTCAAGGGCCGCGCGCGCCGGGGCATGGCGAGCGCGCCGGAGATCGAAGGCACGCTGGCGCTGCCGATGGTGGGCGAAGTGGTATTCAGTCCGGAACAGGCCGAGCTGGAGCGCCGCAGCCTGACATCGCCGCGCTCGCTGCTCGCGCCGACGCTGATCGCCACCGAGCATCCGCAAGCCATGCGCCTGCCTTCCGGTGTCGGCGTCGGCGGCGCGGCACGCGCCGGACTGCGCGGCGCCGTGGCGCCAGCATCGGCGCGCCCGGAAGTGGTGAGCGAAGAGCCGCCGCCGGCGCTGCACGACCGCTACCTGCTCGCGCGGCAATACCCGCACGCGCCGGCCGTGGAAGGGTTGCGCACCTTGCGCGCCGCCTTGCATTTCGCCATGGAGGGCGCGGTCAACCATATCGTCGCCATCACCAGTGCATCGGCAGGGGCAGGCAAGACCTTCGGCGCGGTCAACCTGGCGGTACTGGCGGCCGAAGCCGGCATGCGCGTGCTGCTCGTCGACGCCGACCTGCGCCGCTCCCGCGTGGCCAGCCAGTTCGGGCTGGAGGGTGCGCCGGGACTGGCGGACCTGCTGTGCGGCACGCTGGCCCTGCACGATGCGATCCGGCCCACATCGGTCGGCGGGCTATGGCTGCTTGCCGCCGGCACCCGGCCGGTGAATCCGTCGGAGTTGCTGATGCTGCCGGCGCTGCGCGAGCTGCTGCTGACCTGCGACGCGGGCTTCGACCTGATCCTGGTCGATACGCCGCCGATCCTCGCGGTGGCGGACGCGGCACTGGTCGGGCGCCTGGCCGGCTCGACGCTGCTGTTCGTGCGCGCGGACTGCACGCCGCAGGAGAAGGTGACGGAGGCGCTCAAGCAACTCGAGCGCGCCCGCGCCAACGTGATCGGCGGCGTGCTCAACGGGCTGCAATTGCGCAGGAGCAACCGCGAGCGCTGCGGCGAGACCATCAGCTACCTGCGCGCCACGCCGTCGGAAGAGCCCGCCGCGCCCGGATGGCGGATCTGCTGAACCCGGCACCCCGCCGGCAAGGCTGCGGACTCCCTGGCACTACAGAAGGTGCCGGGGATGTCGCGCGGGCGCGGCAGGCCGTCACCCGGGCGAATGTGAGTGAAAACGCACGCCGGCGACGCGCCACGATGAAATGTTTGTGACAACCCTCAACTGAGGCCCTCCAGCCGCCGTTATGCGGTGGAATACCTGACGGAATTCGTGGTGAAATCCAGCGATGATGCCGGGTAGTCGGCCATGGCTGGCCACGGTCGTCGGCTCGAGAATGAGGGGGGGCAATGAATCTGATAAAAGCACTCTGGTGGTGTCCGCTGTCCTTGCTGACCACCATTTCCGTGCCGTCGCCCGATCCCGGGTTCGAGATGCATGCCGCGGCAACCGCGGCGCAGGGCGGCCACGGCGGGGGGGACCAGGTCGCCGCGGCGGCCGGGAGGGCGCGCGGCACGCAGGGCTACCCGCCCGGCAACGCCTGAGTGGATGCCGCCGCCGCGCGATACGGCGGCGGGCTGCCTGGGGTGGACCACCTAAGGCTGGCTGTTGCCCTCGGTCTGGTCCGGCGCCTTGCCGCCGGTGGGCAGGCGCGTCTGGCCGAGCAGGCCGGTGGAACTCGCGTAGCTGAAGAGATCCAGGTCGCCGCGCAGTCCCAGCTTGCGCATGGCGGACATCTTCTGCGTGCTGATGGTCTTGATGCTGCGTCCGAGGTTGGCCGCGATCTGGCTGACCGACATGCCCGTCAGGTAGAGGCGGATGACGCTGATCTCGCGCGGGCTGAGCGCGCCGAACCGTACGCGCGGGTCCACCTGGGGGATGGCGCTGTCCAGCAGTGCCTGTATGGTCGGCGAGAGGTAGGGGCGCCCGGCCAGCATCTGTCCCAGCGCCGTCGCGATGTGCGATGCATCGTCGAGCTTGCTGACCACGGACAGTTTCTCGAACCTGGACAGCTTGCCGATCTGCGCGGGATTGTCCAGCATGGTGACCACCACGATCCAGAGCCCGGGGTAGTGCCGGCGCACCAGGTCCAGCATGTGCATGCCGTCGCCGTGGACGCCTCCGGGCATGGCGAAATCCGTCAGCAGGATGTCGCACGGCAGCCGGTTGAGCAGGGCGATGATCTCGGTCGAATTGCGGGCAACGCCGGCAATCTCGATGCTGTCGAACTGGGCCAGCAGGCCGCGCAGGCCGAGCAGCATGACGGGATGGTCGTCGGCGATGACGATAAGGGTTTTGGAGGACATAGCATCGGCCAGCATGGACTCATATCCGGGAGGACGCTGCGCGGGCGCGCAGTGATCGTAGGCATGGCGGCGCGGGGCGCCGGCAGGGCCGTCGGCTTCAGACTGTAGCCGCGACGGCGCGATGGCGGTTTGCGAAATTTCGGCAAATCAGGGGATATGCGGCGCTGGCGGGACCGGCGCACGGGTTCGCCGGGGCAAGGGACGGGCGGCTGTGGCGGGGGTGGCTGGCCGGAAATGGTCTATTTCGCCACGTGGCCAGTATTTTGGGAAATCTCCGACAGTTCGCGCGGAAAATTCCTCACGACTATGAAGTAACGTCATAACATAATCCGCGCTTCACCTGCGAAGGCGTGGCAGTGCCGGCGCGGGCGGGCAGAGTGTGGGAATCTTGGGGGAGAACGGGAGTGGCAACGATCCTGATCGTCGACGATCATCCGGCATTGCGCCTGGTGATCAAGACTCAGTTGTCGCAAGTGCTGGGGGTCGGCAATATTCTGGAAGCCGACAATGGGCAGGCTGCAATCGAAGCCGTGCGGCAGTTCGAGCCGGATCTCGCCATCCTGGATCTCGACATCCCGCGCATCAGCGGCCTCGACGTGATCCCGCGGCTCAAGCTGGTCCATCCGCCGATCCGCATCCTGGTGATCTCGGGGCAGGACCAGGCCACGTTCGCGCCCCGCGTGCGCCAGGCCGGCGCGCAGGGCTTCGTCAGCAAGATGCAGGACATGAAGGAGATCGTGCGCTGCGTCGAAGCGGTGATGGCCGGCTACACGGTATTTCCCGAGATGCGCCAGCAGCGCGAGTTGCCGCAGGTCATTCAGCGGGCGGACGAAGAACGGCTGATGCTGCTGTCGGACAAGGAGATCGTCATCCTGCAGATGCTGGTCCGCGGCTTGTCCAACAAGGCCATCGGCGAACTCCTGTTCATCAGCAACAAGACGGTGAGCAGTCACAAGACGCGCATCATGGGCAAGCTGCAGGTCAGCTCGCTGGTGGACCTGGTCGACTTCGCGCGGCGGTGCAGGCTGTCGCCGGGGCAGTGACGCGCGCGGGTGGCACGGGCAAGCCGTGCCGCTGCAGTGCCGCAGCGCGGCTGCCTGCCTCCGCCTTGTGCTTTCCTGCCTCCCGCCCGTTCTCGTCCTAGTTGCGCCTCGGTTGCTCTTCGCCGCTTGCTTCGGCAAGGTCTTCATGCGGGGCAACCGTGCCTTGCGCGGTCGCGCCGAGATAGCCGCGCAGCGTGCGCTCCAGCGTGGCCAGCCCGACCGGCTTGACCATCACGCCATTCATGCCGGCGGCCAGCGCGCGCTGATGGTCTTCGGACTGGCCGCTGGCGGTGCAGCCGATGATCGGGATCCGGCTCACGGCGTCCTGCCGGGCGCGGATCGCGCTGGCGAGTCCGTAGCCATCCATCACCGGCATCATGCAGTCGCAGATCACCAGGTCCGGGGGCGCGCGCAGGATGGCCTGCAAGCCGAGCGCGCCGTCTTCGGCCGTGCAAGAGGCGATGCCGAGCCGCTCTAGCTGGCGCACCAGCAGCAGGCGGTTAGGCGCGTGGTCGTCCACCACCAGCACGCGGCAGGCGGGTGGAAACGGCGCGAACCCGGTGCGCTGGCCAGGTGGCTTGGATTGTGCCGGCGCGGCGGCCGACACTTCCAGATCGAGGCGCACCACCACCCGCGTGCCTTGCCCCGGCGCGCTTTCGAGGGTGACCTCGCCGCCCATCTTGCGCACCAGGCTATGCGAGATCGACAAGCCCAGCCCGGTACCGCCGGTATTGGGGCGTCCGGCCGATTCCACCTGGACAAAGGGGCGGAACAGCTTGCCGATGGCTTCGACCGGAATGCCGATGCCGCTGTCTTCGATCACGATCTCCAGTGCCTGCCGGCCATCGCGCGCGGCGTTGCCGTGCAGCCGGACCTCGACACCACCGCGTTCCGTGAAGCGGATTGCGTTGGAGACGAAATTGCCGATGATCTGCCTGATGCGCAGCATATCCACCAGATGGGCCGGCGCCACTGCGTCGTCCACGCGGAGCTCCAGGGTCAGGCCCTTTTGCGCCGCCACCGGCCTGAACATCCGCACCACTTCATGCAGGCCCTTGCGCAGGCATGCGGCGCGCAGTTGCAAGGTGAACTGCCCCGCCTCCAGCTTGGAAAGATCGAGGATATCGTCCAGCAGCGACAGCAGCGAGGTGGCCGCGCCATGCGCCGTGCCCAGCTGCTCGCGGTCGCGGGTGCCGCGCCGGCGCGTCAGCGTCAGTTCCAGCATGCCGAGGATGGCGTTCATGGGGGTGCGGATCTCATGGCTGATCGAGGCCAGGAAGGTGGATTTGGCGCGGTTGGCCGCCTCCGCGCGGTCCTTCGCGGCGGCCAGTTCGGCCAGCATCTGTTCGCGCTCGGTCACGTCGATCCAGCCGCCTACGATGCCGGCTGTGCGGCCGTCGGCCCGGCGCAGCTGTACCGCCCAGCTGATCACGCTGCGCATCTCGCCGTTGATCACCAGGCGGCGGTCGGCGCCGAACGGCAGGCCGGTTTTCAGCACGTGCCGGTAGATGTCCCTGCATTCTTCGTGGCCGATGTCGGACGGGACCGTGGAGCGCGCGAAGCCCGGCGCGGTGCCGCGCAGCGCTTCGCGCTTCGCGCCGAGCGCGTTCTCGTAGGCGCTGTTGCAGGTGATCATGCGCAGCGCGTTGTCGCGCAGGAAGATCGGTTGCGGGATGCCGTCCAGCACCGTGGCCTGGAACGCGAGCTGGTCCAGCAAGGCATGTTCGGCCGCGGTGCGCTGCGTCACCTGGCGGCGCAGCGAAGTCACCCATGCCAGGGACAGCCCGCTTACTGCCAGCGGCAGGGCCGCGCCGGCCATCAGCCAGGGCAGCAGTTGCCGCCAGGCAAGCACCGGCGTGCGCGCCTGCGTCCAGTGGGCGCGCATGGCGCCGAGATCTTCGTGCGAGATGCTGAGCAGGGCCTTGTTGAGGATGGCGAGCAGTTCCGGATGCTTGCTGGTCACGCCAAGGCCCACTTCCAGCGGCATGCCGCCCGTGGCCGTGGCGATGCGCAGTCGGCCCGCGTAGGCACGCTTGAGCATGTAGTCGGCCATGAAGGCGCTGGCGATGGTGGCGTCAGCCTTGCCCTCGGCCACCATGCGGAACGCTTCCTCGTAGGTGCCGGTCTCGTGCCGCCTGACGGGGTAGCTGGCGCCCACCAGTTCCTGGATCCCGTTGAATGGCGGCCCCGCAATGACCTTGCCGGCAAGGTCGGGCAGGCTGTGGGTGCTGTCGTTGCCAACGTGCGTGACCACCACCCAGTTGCCTGAATAGTACGGGGCGCTCACCGTCAGTGCGCCCAGGCCGGTGGCCGGATGGTTCAGCGGCAGGACCGGCACGACGTCCAGCGTGCCGGTGTCGATGTCGGCGCTCGCGGCCGCGGCGCTGGCGGGCCAGTAGGGCACGAAGCGCAGCCCGGTGCGCTGCCCGACCAGATGCAGCACCTGCTCGGTCAGTCCTTCGAGCCGCTGCCCGGCGTCGATGAACTGGAAAGGCATGAGATCGCGCGACGCCAGGTAGCGCACGTCCGGGTGGCCGGCGAGCCAGGCGCGCTCGGCGGTGGACAGGTTGAGCTTGTCGGCGATGTTGAAATCAAGCGCAACGGGAACCCAGGCGTTGTCGATCTGGCGCTGCAGTGTCGCGGGCAGCCCGGCCAGCGCGCGGTCGACGATCCTGCCCAGCGCGGGGTCGGCGACGGCGAAGCGCACGCCATCCGGCGCGATCGGCGCGAAGTTGCGCGCGGTCAGCTCGTCATAGTTGTACTGGTCGATCAGATAGCTGGCCGCGGTCGCGCTGGTGACCATCACGAAATCCGCCTTGCGCACCAGTTCGTCGAGCGCGCCGAGCAGGTTCCCGAACGGCTGCAGCGGCGCATCCGGGTAGGCCAGCTGCAAGGCATCCGGCGATACCTCGCCGCGCAGGTAGCCGATGGTGCGCACCGCTTCGTTGTGCTCGCTGTCCCGGCGCGACACCAGCTCGACCAGCCGGTGCGCGCGGTAGGGCGCGGTGCGCAGGCCGTCGGCGTGCCCGTCCAGCGTAGTGGTAGCCAGGTCGATGGCGCCTTCGTCCAGGGCGCGCCGCGCGGCTTGCTGCGACGGATAGCGCTGGATGGACAGCGGCATGCGCAGCCGGGCGGCGAGCACGGCGAGGTAGTCGGCCGAAATCCCGCGGTATTCGCCTTCCAGGTCGATCAGGTCGAACGGCGGCAGGTAGTTGCCCACCACGCCCACCCGCAGGCTCCGCCGCGCGCGGCGCCAGGTCGCCAGTTCGGGGTCGTCGTCCAGCGGTGCGCCGCTCCATTGCGCGGGGCGGGTGCCAGGGGCCGTGGAGGCGGCCAGGGGCTGGGCCAGCCGGATCTGGGAGTTCAGCAGCAGGGCGGCGGGCGGCGCCGGTTCCGCCGCTGCGGGCATGCCGTGGCACAGCGCCAGCAGCGAAACCGCGAGGCCTCCGGCAAGGCGGCCTTGCCGCGGCGGCGACGGCAGTTGCGTTCTCCGGGGCGGCAAGCCCTTGGCGAAGCGCGGCGGAAGACAGCGGCACATAAGGGAGTCTCGTCGAAGGCCGGCAGGCCGGCAGGGTTCACGCCGGCAGCCGTGGCCGGGAGGACGCCGCGGGTTCGGGGCGGCTTTCGTGACGAATGTAAGGGCCGCCAGGACCGGCATCGCTGTGAAACATCTGAAATGATCGTCGGCACTTTCCGCTACTTGCGTACGCAATTGCCTACGCCGGGGGGGCGGCGGCGAGGGGATTGTCCGGAGCACTGGCGGCGAACAGGTGATTCATGCGTAGCGGCATCACTGCTGCGATGGCCGCGATAGGGCGGCCCTATCCAGTAACAATAGTATTTTTCAATCAGTGTATTTGTGACGATAAATTGTACAAATAAAGGGGGCGCCCTCAGAATCGGGTCTTCGCTGCAACACACGCGGCCATCCACCCCCAAGTCACCCAGGAGCTTTTCACCATGCTGCAATCCCGTGAAGGTCAACGCGTTCCCAATGTCACGTTCCGCGTCCGCGAAAACAATGAATGGAAGACCGTGACCACCGCTGACCTGTTCGAGGGCAAGACCATCGCGCTGTTCTCGCTGCCCGGCGCCTTCACCCCGACCTGTTCATCCACCCACCTGCCGCGCTACAACGAACTGGCCCCGGTCTTTGCCAAGCATGGCGTCGACGCGATCCTGTGCGTCTCGGTCAACGACACCTTCGTGATGAACGAATGGGCGAAGGACCAGGAATCCGAAAACATCGTGATGATCCCCGACGGCAACGGCGAGTTCACCGAGGGCATGGGCATGCTGGTGGACAAGACCGACCTGGGCTTCGGCAAGCGCAGCTGGCGCTATTCGATGCTGGTGAAGGACGGCGTGGTCGACAAGATGTTCATCGAGCCGGAAGAGCCGGGCGACCCGTTCAAGGTCTCGGATGCCGACACCATGCTGAACTACATCGCTCCCGGCGCGAAGAAGCCCGACCAGGTCGTGGTCTTCTCCAAGGTGGGCTGCTCGTTCTGCGCCAAGGCCAAGCAGATGCTGTCCGACAACGGCTACGAGTACATCGACGTGCCGCTCGAACACAAGATCCGCGGCAAGGTGCTGGGCGCCGTGTCCGGCAACATGACCGCGCCGCAGATCTTCATCAACGGCAGCCTGATCGGCGGCGCCGAAGCGCTCGAGACCTATCTCGTGCGCTAAGCGCGCCCGCACCGGCGGACCGGCAGACGGATCCGCCGCGCTTCACCGCCGCAAGGGCATGGCGCCGGCAATGCCGGCAGCCTCGCCCCAGTCGGCGGACCCGATGGCAGCACCAGCACCGGCACCAGCACCAGCACCAGTGCCGGCGCAAGCCGCCGCTGCCATCGGGTCCGCTGATTGAAGCAGACTCACCAGGAAAACATTCTCATGACCACCACGCAGAGCCAGCAGAAGCAGACCGCGCAGACCATCCACACCGACGTCGCAGTGATCGGCGCCGGCACCGCCGGCCTGGCTGCATACCGCGCGGCGCGCGCGGCCGGCAAGCGCGCCGTCATCATAGAAGGCGGACCGTATGGCACCACCTGCGCCCGCGTAGGCTGCATGCCCTCCAAGCTGCTGATCGCGGCGGCCGAGGCCGCGCACGAACTGCGCCACACCGCGCCGTTCGGCGTGCACGTGGACGGACAGATCCGCGTCGACGGCCGCGAGGTGATGGACCGCGTCAAGCGCGAGCGCGACCGCTTCGTCGGCTTCGTGGTGCGCGGCGTGGACGGCATTCCGGCCGAGGACAAGATCCGCGGCCATGCCCGCTTTATCGACAATACCGTGCTCGAAGTGGACGGGCACACCGTGGTGCGCGCCAGCCGCGTGGTGATCGCCACCGGCTCCAGCCCGATGGTGCCGCCGCCGCTGAAGGTGTTCGGCGAGCGCCTGGTGGTCAACGACGACGTCTTCGCCTGGGACGACCTGCCGCGCCGCGTGGCGGTGTTCGGCCCCGGCGTGATCGGCCTCGAGCTGGGCCAGGCGCTGTCCCGTCTGGGCGTGCACGTGCGCGTGTTCGGCCTGCGCGGCGGTGTCGGCCCGCTGACCGATCCGGCCATCAAGGCCAACGCCGTCGCCAGTTTCCGCGAGGAGTTCTATATCGACCCGGACGCCGCGCTCGGCGAGATGCGCCGCGATGGCGACGAGGTGGTGATCAGCTTCACCGACATCGAGGGCAGGCTTGTCACGGAGCGCTTCGACTACGCGCTGGCCGCCACCGGCCGCGTGCCTAATGTGCGTAGCCTGGGGCTGGAGAACAGCGGCCTCGAGCTCGACCCGCGCGGCGTGCCGGTGTTCGATCCGGCCACGCTGCAATGCGGCCCGGCGCCGGTCTTTATCGCCGGCGATGCCAACGATATCTTGCCGCTGCTGCACGAAGCCGCCGACGAGGGCAAGGCCGCCGGCGAGAACGCGGCCGCCTATCCCGCAGTGCGTGCGCTGTCGCGCCGCGCGCCGATCGGCGTGGTGTTCTCCGATCCGCAGATCGCCATGGTGGGACAACGTCATGCCGACCTTGCGCCGGACAGCTTCGTCACCGGCGAGGTGAGCTTCGAGGACCAGGGCCGCAGCCGCGTCATGCTCAAGAACCGCGGGCTGATGCACGTCTATGCCGACAAGCGCAGCGGCCGCTTCCTCGGCGCCGAATGGACCGGCCCGCGCGCCGAGAACATCGCGCACCTGCTGGCTTGGGCCTATCAGCAAGCGCTCACCGTGGAGCAGATGCTGGCCATGCCGTACTACCACCCGGTGGTGGAAGAGGGCCTGCGCACCGCGCTGCGCGATGCCGCCGCCAGGCTTGCTGCCTGAGATGCATCGGCCGATCTTCGCCTGACCGTCGCCTGATCCTTGCCGGCAACTGCCCGCGTCCTTCGGCGAGGACGCCGGCAGGCTAGCCTGCACTCACTTCGCGATTGTCTTGGTTGTCTTGGTTGTCGCGGCTACTTTTTCTGCCGGTCATCCCTGCGGGATCGGATGGCGTGGAGGACCTTCACATTCCTTGACGCTTGATTCGTTCCGGGGTAGGCAGCCCGCTCCTGGAGATCCGCGCGGCCGCGGAGCCGGTAGCTGCCCGTTTTGTGAGCAGTCCGATGGGGTCCGCGTGCCAGCGCCGTTTGCGGAGCTTGTCGACAGTGTTATCCACACAAAGTGTGGATAACACGGGAAGGCAAAAAACGAGAATGCGCGAAATCTTAAGGGCTTGTCAAGCCCGGCACGCGAGCTTCATCGCCAAATTTCCGCCGGCATAGGCGGCGTGGATCTCGTGGGGGCCGGCAGGCACGTCGAACGGGCGGGTGAGCGTGCCGGTGGTGACCACGGTGCCCTTGCGCAGCGTGATGCCGCGTTCGGCCGCATGTGCCAGCAAAGACCCCAGGGCCTCCAGGGGATAGATGGCGTCGTCGCCGGCAAGCGGCAGCGCGCAGACCTGGCCGACGAGCGCGACGCTGGCGCTGGCACGCACCTCTTCCATGCTCGCCGCGTCGATCTGCGGGCCGAGCACCAGCGCGTGGAAACCCACGTTGTCGCCGGCAAAGGCAGGCATGCCGACCGCGGTGCGGTCTTCGTAGCGCGACAGCACAACCTCGAAGGCGACCTGGGCGTGCCCAATCAGCGCCGCGAGTTCCGCCGGCGCGAGGGCGTCCCGTACCGGCGCCACGTCGCGCGCGAGCTGCACCGCGATCTCGAATTCGATGGTGACCACCGCGCCCGCCGGCACCGTGACCGTATCGCCCGCGGCAAGGCAGCGCGAGGCGCCGACCTGGCCTACCAGGGGGCGCGCCAGATTGGCGCGGCGCATGGCGTTGGCGCTGCCCACGCCGAGCTTCCAGCCAGCCACCGGGTCGCCGAGCGCCGCGATAAAGCTGTCCTGCACGTCATAGCCGCTGGCCAGCGTGGCGGGCTTGGCGTCGGCGGGCAGGTCGCGGAACTGTACGCCGCGCCGGCAGGCGTCGGCCAGCAGTGCTGCCGCGGTGCCGGGATTGAAGTTTGCGCTCACAGGGTTTTCCTATCGTTGGTGTCGTGAATGCGAAGCCACGCGCGCAAGATCCGGCTGCGCGCGGCCGGGCCGACAGCATAACCGGTCGGCGGGCCGGCGGGCTGCGCTCAGACGCGATGCCGCTCCGGGGTGCGCCCCACGATCGACGCGCCCGCGATCAGTTCCTTGAGCAGTGCCTGCGAGGCCAGCCCGCTGGTGCGGTAGGGATCGAGCTCGCCGTGCGCCGAGTACTTCAGGATGGTGGCCATGTTGACCTTGCCGGTATTGACCAGGCCCATTGCCCAGCCGGCGAATTCGCGCTCGAGGATTTCTTCATAGTGCAGCAGCACCACGTCTTCGTGGCGCGCATCGCGGACGATCTGCTGGTACAGGCGCGAGACTTCGGTACGGCCGCCCTCGAGCGCCTGCATGAAGATGCCGTTGCCATGGCACAGCACGCCCGTGATGCCGTGCCTCGGGTTGTTCGCGATGCTGGTCGCGATGATGTCGTCGACCAGCGCGGGATCGGCCGGCTTGCATGCGCGGCTGGCATAGAGCAGGCGTACGAGCATGTTGTCTCCAGTGGGGATCTGCGGTGTTTGTGCGTGCGTGCGTGCGTGTGTTTGTGTGTGGCGCCGTGCGCGCCTATTCCCGGTGCCGGTTGAGCAAGGTCAGGAATTCGCGGCGCAGGCTGTCGTCCTTCAGGAAGGAGCCGCGCATCACGCTGTTGGTCATCTTGGCGTCGGTATCACGCACGCCGCGCCAGTGCATGCAGAAGTGCTCGGCCTCCATGACAATGGCCAGCCCGTCCGGGCTCATCTTTTCCTGCAGCAGGTCCGCTACCTGGGTCACCGCCTCTTCCTGGATCTGCGGGCGGCACATGATCCATTCGGCCAGGCGCGCGTACTTGGACAAGCCGATCAGGTTCGAATGCTGGTTGGGCATCACGCCTACCCACAGCTTGCCGATGATCGGGCACAGGTGGTGCGAACATGCGCTGCGCACGCGCAGCGGGCCGACGATCATCAGTTCGTTGATGCGCTCCGCGTTGGGGAACTCGGTGACATTGGGCGGGCTGACATAGCGCCCCGCAAAGATCTCCTTCAGGTACATCTTGGCCACGCGGCGCGCGGTCTCGCGCGTGTTGTGGTCGCGCTCGATGTCGATCACCAGGCTGCGCAGCACGTCTTCCATGCGCGCCTGCACTTCATCGAGCAGTTCGTCGAGTTCGCCCGGCTGGACGTAGGCAGAAATATTGTCGTTGGCATGAAAACGCTCATGCGCTGCCTGCAGGCGCGACCGGATGCGGGACGACGCACTGCCCGCCGCTTCGTCGAGTTGCGCAGGGGATGCGTGGTGATCGGATTCCATATCGTGCGTTTCGTGATCGAGGAGAAAGGGTTGGCGCAAGCCCTGCCGGCATGTGGCGGCCGCCGCGCAGACTGGCTTGCGGTCCGGACAGAACGATATCCTACGCCGATCTGCGTGCCGGGGTGCGTTGCACGCAACAGAGACGGCAGCGGAGGGGGTGGCGGGGCGAAGACAGGCAGGCGCGTGTCCCCGCGCCTGCCCGCGCAGGACCGGCTACAGCGCGGCCTGCATCACGGTGGCGGGCGCGGGACCGGCCTCGCGCAGCGAAATCGCGTCCTGCAGCTCGGGCGGCATGCAGGCGCGCTCGACCTGCTCGAAGCCGAGCCGCGCGAAGTAGGCGGCCGCGGTGGTGGTCTGCAGCACCACTGACTGGGCACCGCGCGTGCGTGCCTCGGCCAGCATGGCGGCCACCAGCAGTTCGCCGAGCCCGGCCGAACGTGCGCGCTGGGCCACCGCCACGGAGCGAAGTACCGCGACGTGCCCATAGTTCTCCACGCCGGCGCAGCCAAGCAGGCCTGCGTTGTCGCGCACCACGAGGAAATTGCCGATATGACAGGCGACGCCCTCCAGCGGCAAGGCGCAAGCCCGCAGCAGATCTTCTACTTCCTCGCGGTCCTTTTCGGTTGCATTGTGCGGGCGCATCGTGCCCTCCTGTACTTCGGGCTGTTATCCCTATCTTAAGTTCAGACGGCTTCCATCGTGCCTAGGGAAACTTCTTAAGTAGATTCGCGTATCGCGTTCTCCGCACCTCTGCGTGGCGGATCGGCTGTTGCGAACTATCGCTGCCGACCCTCGATAGCGATGGCGTCGATGGCGTTGACGGTGTTGATGACGGGACGCTGGCCCGCGGGGCCGGGTGCGGTCCGGCTGGCCCGAAATCCGCTAACATTCCTTGCTGGCGGGATGTTTCGCGCGCGCCCGGCGCGCCGGTGCCTGCCACGGAACTTGTTCCGGTCCCCGGGAGCGACTTGCCATGGCGTCACCATCCCCTTCGCTGATGCGCGCGCGCAGCGCGGGCATCCTGAAGACCGACGAACTCGGCAAGCGGACGGCCCGCTCGCCCGACTACGCAGCGGAGTGCGTGGCGCTGCGCCGCCTGGCGCGCGCGCTGGTGTCGTCCGACCTGGCGCTGCTGCAATCGCTGGCCGATTCCGCGCTACAGCTTTGCGGCGCGGGCAGCGCCGGCATCTGCCTGCCGGAGCCCGGCAACGACGGCACGCCGGCATTGCGCTGGATCGCTACCGCGGGGCTCAGCGCCGCGCAGGTCGGCCATGTGGTGTCGTGCGACGCGAGCCCGTCCGGCGTGACGCTGGAACTGGGCAGCCCGCAATTGCTGGCCTATCCGCAACGGCATTTTTCCTGCTTGCCGGCCACCGTGCCGGAGGCGGTCGAAGAACTGGTCGTGCCGGTTCCCGGCGATGGCGGACCCTGGGGCACCATCTGGGTCGCGACGCACGAGCCGGGACGCTGGTTCGACGAGGAAGACTGCCGCCTGCTCGAGAGCCTGGCCAGCTTCGCCGGCGCGGTGCTCAACATGTCACGCAGCAAGGACGCAGCCATCGCCGAAGCGGCGCAGGCCAAGGCCGCGCGCGCGGCGCTGCAGTTGTCGGATACGCGCAAGGATGAATTCCTCGCCATGCTCGGGCACGAACTGCGCAACCCGATCGCCGCCATCGACAGCGCGATCAAGGTCAGCCGCCGGCTCGCGACGGCGCAGCAGTCCACCTCGGGCATGCTCGATATCGCCGAGCGCCAGATGCGCCAGCTCAAGCGGCTGACCGACGATCTGCTCGATGCCTCGCGCATCAAGCAGGGCAAGGTGCCGATCGTGCGCACCCACGCCAATATGCAGGACATCGTGGCGGATGCCCTGGCCGCGGTGGCGTCGGACATCGAATGGCACGGCAACGTGCTGACCACCTCGCTGCCCGACGCGCCGGTGACAGTGTATGCCGACGCGGCAAGGCTCACGCAGGTGTTGACCAACCTGCTGTCCAACGCGATCAAGTACACGCCGCGCGGCGGCACCATGGACCTGTCGCTGCAGGTCGAGCCGTCGCCGATGGGGGAAGCGGATGCGAACGACGAGGATGCCGGCCCGTACGACGTGCTGGTGATCACGGTCAAGGACAACGGCGTGGGTATCGATCCCGCCTTCCTGCCCAATGTGCTCGACATGTTCAGCCAGTATGCGGCCAATGCGCATGGGGGTGGCCTGGGCGTGGGGCTGGCTATCGTCAAGCGCATGGTGGAGTTGCACAACGGAACGGTCACGGTGCGCAGTGATGGCAGGGGTCTCGGTACCGAGGTGCAGGCGCGCCTGCCGGTGGTGTGCGCCGGACTGGCCGAGGTGGCCGCGCAGACCACCGGCAAGCTCGCCCCGATGCGCATCCTGCTGGTCGACGACAATGCCGAGGGCCTGCGCGCGCTCGGCATGTTGCTCGAACTCGACGGCCACGAAGTCAGGCTGGCCGTCAGCGGCGAGGACGCGCTGGAGATCGCCGCGGACTTCACGCCGGATGTCGCGCTGATCGACATTGGCCTGCCCGGCATCGACGGCTTCGAACTGGCCCGGCACCTGCGCCAGCTGCCGTCCTTCGCGGGCACCCGCCTGGTTGCGCTGAGCGGCTACGCGTCCACGGCCGACAGGGAACGCGGCGCGGCGGCCGGGTTCGACTTCCACCTGGCCAAGCCGCTGGCGCTGGAGGCCCTGGCGCAGGTCCTGGCGCGCAGCTGAGGCGTGCGTGCCGGATGCGGCCGGATGCGTGCTGGTGTGCGCGCAACGGCGGCATGTAGGAGGCCGTCTGGCCCGAATCAGCCATCGCCCTACGCCAGTGTCGTTGCGGCCACTCCATACTGGATGGAACGACAACACCACATGCTGCCGATGCTTGTTTTCCTCATGCTCACCCTGGCAGCGCTCGGGGTCATCGCCATCGTCATCTATCTGACGAAATAATCCAGCCAAGGCCCTGGGGTATTCCATCGATCGCGCAAAACCCGAGCAAAAACGCTTGCCCTGCCGCGCCCCGGCAGGCTAAGCTTCGGCCTGCATTGTATGCAAAAGATGAACACAAAATAAATCTGAAATCATTCAGGAGACAAGCGCGATGGATCTGGCGCAACAGTACATTCCCAATCTGCTCAATGGCCTCGAATGGTCCGGCTGCGCGCTGGCGATGAGCGGCTCCCTGCTGGTTGCCTTGCATAACAAGGCGTCGCGCTGGGGCTGGATCGCCTATCTCTGTTCCAACCTGGTATGGAGCGTATTCGCGCTGGTGACCGGCACCTATGGCCTGTTCGTCCAGCAGCTGGGCTTTACCGCGACCAGCATCTATGGCTTGTATCGCCACACGAAGTTTCATCGGGAGCAGGAACGCGCGCACACGCAGGCGCACCCGGCCTGAGTACTTGCTGCCGGGCAGTGCCGCGGAACGCGGCGCTGCTTCTCACCACAGCAGGCTGGCGATCGCGGGCGCCAGCGCCACCGGCATCACCAGGGCACCGAGACGCAGGAACTGCAGCGCGCCCACTTCGTGGCCCTCGCGCCGCAAGGCGGTCAGCCATAGCAAGGTGGCCAGCGAGCCGGTGACCGAGAGGTTGGGCCCCAGGTCGATGCCGATCAGCACGGCGCTGGTGAGATCGGTGGAGGCGTGTCCCGCCGCGAGCACGGACGAGGCAATGAGCCCGGCCGGCAAGTTGTTGACTACGTTCGATGCCAGCGCCACCACGGCGCCGGGCAGCCACAGCCCGGTCGTGGCCGCATGGCGGATGAGCGCCTGCATCTCCGATGCCAGCCGGCCGATGACGCCGGTCTGCTCGAGCCCCGCCACCAGCACGAACAGGCCCGCCACCATTGGCAGCACGCCCCACGAAATCTCGCGCAGCGCCGGCAGGCACAGGCCCGGCCGGCGCGCGCACACCAGCACCAGCGTGGCCAGGCCGGCCAGGAAGGTCGGCCAACCGAGTTCGGCGCCCAGCAGCGAGGCGGCCAGCAGTACCACACCCATCACCACGATCCCGGCGGCGGTGAGCCGGGCCTCGGGCGAAAGCGGCGGCACCGGCACGTCGGCCGCGATGCGCTCGTCGAGCGCGTGGCGCTGCGTCCAGTACAGGGCGGCGAAGGTGGCGGCGATCGCCAGCGCCGAAGGCAGCGCGAAGCGCGCCAGCCAGCCCAGCAACGTGGGCATGCGCTCGCCGAAGACGACCAGGTTGGCCGGGTTCGAGATCGGCAACACGAAGCTGGCGGCATTGGCGATAAAGGCGCAGATGTAGAGGTAGGGCAGCGGATGCCTGACCCTGGCGGCGCGTGTCGCGGCCAGCACGGCGGGCGTGAGCACCACCGCGGTGGCGTCGTTCGACATGAACACCGTGACCAGCGTGCCGATGCCATAGACCAGCACGAACAGGCGCCGCGCCGAACCCTTCGCCCGGCGCACCGCCACCGCCGCCAGGTGGTCGAACAGTCCGGTCTTGCGGGCCAGTTCGGCGGCCAGCATCATGCCGCCGAGAAACAGGTAGACGTCGTAGCCGCGCGCCACGGCGGCCAGCGCATCAGGCAGGGCCAGCAGCCCCGTCATGCACAGCAGCAGCGCGCCGGCCACGGCCCAGACGGCCTCGGGCAAGCGGAACGGCCGCGTGATGACGCCGACGGTGGCGGCCGCCGCAACCGCCCAGATCAGGAGGCCATTGTAGGGAGACAGGCTGGTCGGCAGCATCGTATGGGCGGCAGTTCGTGTCGTGGGTGTCGTGGCGCCGCGCCAGGGCGCGGCGGATTCGGCGGCGTCAGCTGCGGGTGCCCGCGGTGTTCAGGTACTCAGGCGCCCGGGTGCTCAGGCGCTCAGGTGCTCGACTGTGGCGCGCGGGGCACGATGGCCGATGGCGGTGCCACGGGCGCGGCAGTGCGCAGCGGGTCGGACGGCGCCGCGGGGCCAGCCGGGCCATCCTGTGCCGGGCTGGCGGCAGGCTCCTGCTCGGGCGCCGGCGCCGGGAAACCCAGCGAGGCGATACCGTGGCCGCCGTCGGCGTATTCCGGATAGATCCAGTCGTCGCCGCTGCGCACGAGGTTCGCGGGCGCGGCGAATTCCTCCTCGGGCTGGCCCGCGAGGCGGCCCTCCATGTACGCGGCCCAGATCGGCAGTGCCGTGGTCGCGCCGAATTCGTGGCGGCCCAGCGTGCGGTTGTCGTCGAAGCCCATCCAGGCCACGGTGACGATGCCCGATGCGTAGCCGGCGAACCAGCCGTCCACCGAGTCGTTGGTGGTGCCGGTCTTGCCGGCCACGTCCGCGCGCCGCAGGTAGTGCTGCAGCCCGGCCCCGGTGCCGCTGGTCACCACGCTGCGCAGCAGGTTGTTCATGACGTAGGCATTGCGCTCCGGAATCACGCGGCGCGGCTGCGGCTCGCTGGCCGCGGTGAACAGGACGTTGCCCTCGGCGTCGGCGATGCGCTCGATCAGGTAGGGCTCGGTGCGGTAGCCTTCGCTGGCGAACACGCCATATGCGGCGGCCAGCCGCAGCGGGGTGGTGGTGCCGGTGCCCAGCGCCATCGGCAGGTAGTGCGGCAGGCGTTGCTCGGCGAAGCCGAACTTGCCCGCGTAGTCCACCGCATAGGGAATGCCGATGGCCTGCAGCGTACGGATGGCAGGCAGGTTGCGCGACTCGGCCAGCGCCTGGCGCACGCTCACGGCGCCCAGGAAGCGGCCGTCGTCGTTGCCCGGCTGCCAGCGCGACGAGGCATCGAGCGGCGCGTCGTTGATCATCGTGTTGGAGGACAGGCCGCGTTCGAGCGCGGCGGAATAGATGAACGGCTTGAAGGTCGAGCCGGGTTGCCGCTCGGCCTGGGTGGCATGGTTGAAGCGGCTGGTGCCGAAGTCGGCGCCGCCGATCATGGCTTCGATGGCGCCGCTCTTGCTGTCCAGCGACACCAGCGCGGCCTGCGGCCCCGGCGCGGCGCCATGGCGCCGGCCGTACTGGTCGAGGCCGGCATGCACGGCCTCGTAGGCCAGGCTCTGCCGCACCGAGGATACCGTGGTGTAGACGTTCAGCCCGCGCGTGTAGGCATCTTCGCCGAAGCGCTCGTAGGCCAGCTGGCGCGCCAGCTCGGCGACATACTCGGCGTGGCCGTCGAAGTGGCCGTTGCGCCCGCCTGCCACCTGCAGCGTCTCCTTGCGGGCCGCCTGGTATTGCTCGTGCGTGATCATGCCCAGCGCCTGCATGCGTCCCAGCACGTATTGCTGGCGCAGCTTCGCGCGCTGGAAGTTCACCACCGGATTCATGGTCGAGGGCGCCTTGGGCAGGCCGGCCAGCATGGCCGATTCGGCCAGCGAGAGCGCATCCAGCGGCTTGCCGAAGTACGCCTGCGCGGCGCTGCCGAAGCCGTACGCGTGCTCGCCCAGGTAGACCTGGTTCATGTACAGCTCGAGGATGCGGTCCTTCGACAGCGAGTGGTCGATCTTCCAGGCCAGCAGGATTTCATACCACTTGCGCGAGAGCGTCTTCTCGCGCGACAGGTAGAAATTGCGCGCCACCTGCATGGTGATGGTGGAGGCGCCCTGCGCATAGCCCTCGCCGATATTGGCCAGGGCGGCACGGAAGATGCCGGGGATGTCCACGCCGGCGTGCTCGTAGAACTGGTCGTCCTCGGCCGCGAGCAGGGCATTGGACATCTGGCGCGGCATGCGTTCGAGCGGGACGAATTCCCGGTGCTCGTTGCCGAATTCGCCGATCAGGACGTTGTCGGCGGTGAAGATGCGCAGCGGCAGGTCCGGGCGGTAATCGCGCAGGGCGTCGACGGCGGGGAGTTGGCGCAGGCTCACGACAGCGGCGAACCCGACAAGCAGGATGGAGGCTGCAGCCAGCGCCAAAGTGGCGCTGGCTGCCTTTGCTACGACTCGTTTCATGCGCGCATTCTACCTTGGGGCCAGGGCCGCCACCGCCGACAGGCGATGCACAAGCTCGTCGGCGGGGGCCGCCGCGCCCATGCCGGCTGCTTGCGCCGGGGGTGGCGATGCCACCGGACGCATCTCCGGCGAGCCCACCTGCTGCGCGAATCCGGCCAGCGCGCGCCAGGTCTCGCGTCGCTCGATGATGGTGAAATGGTCGGTGCCCGGCACGGTTTCCTGCGCGACCGGCATGGGCCACGCTGCGATCAGGCGCTCCGAGCATTCATGCGGTACCACCTCGTCGGTCTCCGCCAGCAGCACCTTGGTGCTCTGCACCACCTTCTTGCAGTGCGAGATCGAATCGAAGTGATGGCGCATCAGTTGCCGCAGCGGCACCAGCGGGAAGCGCTTGCGCACGATTTCCAGCAGCGAATCGTAGGGCGTGATCAGTTGCAGGCTTTCGAAGTCCTGCAGGTCCGCCAGCTGGATGGCGATGCCGGTTCCGAGGCTGCGCCCGACCACGTGCACGCGCGTGCCCGGGAACACGCGGCGCACGTGCAGCAGGAACTGGCTCGCATCCGCCACCGCGGAAGCTTCCGACGGGGTGCCGTCCGAGTCGCCCACACCCCGGTAGTCCATGGTGGCAAAGCCTACCCCCGGTGGCAACCATTCCAGGTATTGCATGGTGAGCAGCACGTCCTCCCCGCGCCCGGGCAGGTAAAAGAGCAGGTCACGCACCGGCGGGGCATCGTCCTCGGGCAGCGCCGGCGAGCCGTCGGGCGCCGCCGGGGCGCCATAGACATAGCCGTGCAGCAGGCCGCCGGGCACCTCGTGCGCATAGGTGGTGATCCCGTCGGGCAGGTCGCGCGGCGGGCGGCGGCGGGCGTCGAACAGCAGTCTGTCCTGGTTCAGCGTGAGATAGGTCCAGTAGCAGGTAAAGCTGCCGGCCGTGAACAGGGCAACGGCGAGCGTCTTGCGGGAAAGGGATGACGGCATGCTTGATTCGCAAAAATGTCCGGCGCGGCCTGCGCGCAGCGGGGGAGCCCCGGGGGCATTTCCCGCGGCCACGGCATTCGACCGGGCCAGGCGGCTACAAGTTCTTGTACGATACGCTCCACATCAACGGCGGCCCGTGCGGCCGCGCACGGAGCCAAAGCAACATGAGCGAGCAAAACGATCCGGCCCTGGCCGGCCAGAGACGCGCGGAAGAAGCGCAGGCAATGGAGCGCGTGGTCAGCGCCAGCCGCCAGGTGCAGGTGGCCTTCACCTCGCTGCAAGGGCAGTTTGCGCCGCAGGGCTCGGGCAATCCGTCCAAGATGGCGCTGACGACCTTCGACGCGGCGCTGCAGGCACTCGAAGACGCCCAGGCGGCGTTCGACGAACTGCTGAACGATTTGCTCGACGGCAAGCGCTAGAAGCCGTCCGCCGCTCGGTTCGCCGCTCGGTGCGCCGCTCAGTTCGCAGGGTAGGCGGCCACCTCGATCAGGTTGCCATCCGGGTCCCGGCAATAGACCGAGGTCATCGGGCCAAGCGCGCCGGTGCGGGCAGCCGGCCCCGCCTCGATCGGCACGCGGTGCGCCAGCCAGTGCGCGATCACGCTCTCCAGCGAATTGCGCGTGATGAAGCAGAGGTCGTCGCTGCCTGGGGTGGGATGCACGCCGGTGAACCACGCCACGGTGTCGGTGCCGATCGGGCGCAGGTTGATTTTCTGCTGCCCGAAGCGCACCGAGACCCGCTTGCCGGTGCGCGAATCGAAATCCTCTCGCGTCATGCCCAGCACGCTTTCGTACCACGCGGCGCTGGTCTCGACGTCCTTCACATTGAGGACGATATGGTCGAAGCGGTCAATCACGATGCTCATCTTGCACCTTTCGGAAATGGAAATGCCGGAGGGGGTGACGCTGGTATGAAGGAAGGGGTGGGCCGGGAATGCATGTACTTTACACCCGACTTCGGACGTATGCCCGCGCGCCGCGCGCCCTGCTTGTGATAAGGTTTCGCGGCAAGGTCGCCATGCCGCCCCGACATCCGCGCATAGAGACGGCCTGACCCGGACCGACCGGGATCCATAACAGGAGACCAGCCGTCATGAGCAGCCCGCTTGCCCGCCACGCCGCGGCGTCGCCCGACGACCCGGAGCGCGGCTCCCTGATCGCCCGCGCGCACGCGCGTTCCGCCGCCTTCGGGCTCGAAGTCGCCCACGGGGCCGATTTCCACCCCTTGCCAAAGCACGCGCTGCACGAACTGGTCGACGCCAGCCAGGCGCTTTACCGGCATGCGCTGCCGGTGATGGAAACCCTGCACGCGCAGATCGCCGGCACCGAAAGCATGGTGCTGCTTACCGACAGTGGCGGCGTGATCCTGCACAGCCTGGGCGACGGCGATTTCGCCGACCAGGCCCGGCGCGTGGCGCTGGCGCCGGGCGTGTCGTGGGCGGAGTCCAGCAAGGGCACCAACGCGATCGGCACCACGCTGGCCGAGGCGCGCGCCACGGTGGTCCATGCCGATGAGCACTTCCTGCGTGCCAACCGTCTGCTGACCTGCTCGTGCGCCCCGATCGCCGGTCCGTTCGGCCAGGTCCTCGGCGCGCTCGATGTCAGCGGCGATCACCGCGGCTTTCACAAGCACACCCTGGCGCTGGTGCGCATGTCGGCGCAGATGATCGAGAACCACCTGTTCGCCACGCATTTCAGCGATGGCGTGCTGGTGCGCTTTCATGCGCGCCCGGAATTCGTCGGCACGCTGTTCGAAGGCATGGCCGCGTTTGCGCCCGACGGTACCTTTCTCGCCGCCAACCGCAGCGGCCTGTTCCAGCTGGGGCTTTCGCCCGACACGCTGGACCGCCAGGGTTTCGCCGACCTGTTCGGCATGCCGCTGGGCGCCGCGCTGAGGCAGGGCGGCGAGGCCAGCGACCAGTTGCTCACGCTCACGCTGCCGAGTCGCGTTCATGTGTTCGCGCGCACGACGCGGCTCATGCCCGCACGCCGTGCCGCTGCCGCCGCGGCGCCCGCCGCGCCGTGCAGCCAGGCCTCCGCGCTGGCCGCCCTCGACACCGGCGACGCCCGCATGGCAGCCGTGCTGCAGCGGGTGGACAAGGTGCGCGGGCGCGATATCCCGATCCTGGTGCTCGGCCGTACCGGCACCGGCAAGGAGTGGCTGGCGCGCGCCATCCATTGTGCCTCTGCGCGCGGCGACGCACCCTTCGTAGCGGTCAATTGCGCCTCGATCCCCGAGTCGCTGATCGAGGCCGAACTGTTCGGCTACGAAGACGGCGCTTTCACCGGCGCGCGGCGGCGCGGCAGTCCCGGCAAGCTGGTCCAGGCGCATGGCGGCACCCTGTTCCTCGACGAGATCGGCGACATGCCGCTGGCGCAGCAGGTGCGCCTGATGCGCGTGCTGCAGGAGCGTGCCGTGACGCCGCTCGGCGCCACGCGCGCGATTCCCGTGGACCTGCGCATCATCTGCGCCACCCACCGCGACCTGCGCGCGATGATCGCCGCCGGCACCTTCCGCGAAGACCTGTACTACCGCATCAACGCACTCGCCGTCACGCTGCCCGCCCTGCGCGAGCGTACCGACCTGCCGGCGCTGGTGGAGCGCATCCTGGCGCAGCAGCTCGCGCCGCCGGAGCAGGGCGGCGGCCCGCATGCGCTGCGCGTGTCTGCCGAAGTGCTGGAACGCTTCCAGCGGCATGCCTGGCCCGGCAACCTGCGCCAGATGGTCAATGTGCTGCGCACCGCGGCGATCATGGCCGAAGGCGAGGACGTGATCGGGGTGGCGCACCTGCCGGAGGATTTCTTCGACGAACTGGCTGCGCCCGGCCCTGCCCGTGAAGCCGCGCCATGCGCCGCGTCCGCGGCGGCGTGCGATTCACCCGAGCCCTTGCGGGATGTCGAGGCGGGCCTGATCCGCCAGGCGCTGGCGCGGCATGCGGGCAATGTCAGCCTGGCTGCGCGGGAACTGGGCGTTTCCAGGAATACCATCTACAGGCGATTGAAGAAGCGCGACTGAAGGCCGGAGGCCGACGCGCTTCCTGGCGCGGGCGCCAATGAAAAAGAGGCTGCCTTGCCGCGCCATGCGGGCGCAACGAAGCAGCCTTCTGTCCTTGCGTGTGCGCAGTCAGCGAGCGGCTTTCTCCAGTCGCGCCGCCTCCTCGTCGCTGAACAGCTCCGAGCGCGTCAGGAAGCGCAAGCCGGTCGGCCCCTCCAGCGAGAACATGCCGCCCGTGCCGGGCACCACGTCGATCACCAGTCGCGTGTGCTGCCAGTACTCGAATTGCGCGCGGGTCATGTAGAAGGGCATGCCGCCGATCTCGCCCAGGCAGACATCGGCATCGCCGATGATCAGCTCGCCGGCCGGATAGCACATCGGCGCGCTGCCGTCGCAGCAGCCGCCGGACTGGTGGAACATCAGCTCGCCATGCTGCCCGCGCAGGCGCTCGATCAGCGCCTGCGCGGCAGGCGTGGCGATCACGCGTTGCACGGCGCCGGCAGGAATGGTGGTGTCGGACATCGGGGGCGCTCCTTGCCTGGTCAGGCTGCGGAAAAGTCCATCACCACCCGGCCTTCGATGTCGCCGGAGCGCATGCGCGCGAAGATATCGTTGATCTGCTCCAGCGGCGCGGTGGAAACCGTGGCCTTGACCGCGCCGTGCGCGGCGAAGTCCAGCGATTCCTGCAGGTCGCTGCGGGTGCCGACGATGGAGCCGCGGATGGTGATGCCCCTGAGCACCACGTCGAAGATCGGCGTGGGGAAGTCGCCCGGCGGCAAGCCGTTGAGCGCGATGGTGCCGCCGCGCCGCACCATGCCGATGGCCTGGCCGAACGCCTTGGGCGAGACCGCCGTCACCAGTGCGCCGTGCGCGCCGCCGATTTCCTTCTGCAGGTAGGCCACCGGATCGGTGGTGCGCGCGTTGACGGTGACCTCGGCGCCGAGTTTGCGGGCCAGTTCGAGCTTCTTGTCGTCGATATCCACCGCCGCCACGCGCATGCCCATGGCGCGCGCATACTGCACGGCGACGTGGCCAAGGCCGCCGATGCCGGAGATCACCACCCACTGTCCCGGGCGCGTGTCGGTGACCTTGAGGCCCTTGTAGACCGTCACGCCCGCGCACAGGATCGGCGCGATCTCGACGAAGCCCACGCTGTCGGGCAGCAGGCCCACGTAGTTGGGATCGGCCACCACGTATTCGCCGTAGCCGCCGTTGACGGAGTAGCCGGTGTTCTGCTGCTTCTCGCACAGCGTCTCCCAGCCCTGCAGGCAATGCTCGCAATAGCCGCAGGCGCTGTAGAGCCAGGGCACGCCGACGCGGTCGCCTTCCTTCACGCGCGTCACGCCGGCGCCCACGGCGGAGACATAGCCCACGCCTTCGTGCCCCGGGATGAAGGGCAAGGTGGGTTTGACGGGCCAGTCGCCCTCGGCGGCGTGCAGGTCGGTGTGGCAGACCCCGGAGGCTTCGATCTTGACCTGGATCTGCCCGCGGCCGGGCTCCGGCACGGGGACCTCATCGATCGTGAGCGGGGCGCCGAATTCGCGTACCACGGCGGCTTTCATCATTGCTGTCATGTCGACTCCTGATGCTGATTCCGTTGACAGTTACGCCCGCCGCGCGCGGCCGGGCGTCAGTCCGATCATGCGCGTGCGCGCCGCGGTGCACCAGCGGCGCGCTCGCCCATGTTTGCGCTGGATCAAAAGAAACCGAGAGCGTTCGGGCTGTAGCTCACCAGGAGGTTCTTGGTCTGCTGGTAGTGGTCCAGCATCATGCGGTGGTTCTCCCGCCCGATGCCGGATTGCTTGTAGCCGCCGAAGGCCGCGTGCGCCGGATACGCGTGGTAGCAGTTGGTCCACACACGCCCGGCCTGGATGCCGCGGCCCATGCGGAAGGCACGCGCGCCGTCGCGGCTCCATACGCCGGCGCCGAGGCCGTAGAGCGTATCGTTAGCGATCTCCAGCGCCTCGTCCTCGTCCTTGAAGGTGGTCACCGACACCACCGGGCCGAAGATTTCCTCCTGGAAGATGCGCATCTTGTTGTGGCCGGCGAAGACCGTGGGCTTGACGTAGTAGCCGGTGGACAGGTCGCCGCCCAGCGCATTGCGCTCGCCGCCGATCAGGCATTGCGCGCCTTCCCGCTTGCCCAGGTCGAGGTAGGAGAGGATCTTTTCCAGTTGCTCCTGCGACGCCTGCGCGCCGATCATGGTGGTCTTGTCGAGCGGGTGGCCCTGCTTGATTGCCGCCACGCGCTTGAGCGCGCGTTCCATGAAGCGTTCGTAGATGGATTCCTGGATCAGCGCGCGCGACGGGCAGGTGCAGACCTCGCCCTGGTTCAGCGCGAACATGGCAAAGCCTTCCAGCGCCTTGTCGAAGAAGGCGTCGTCTGCGGCCATCACGTCTTCGAAGAAGATATTGGGCGACTTGCCGCCCAGCTCCAGCGTCACCGGGATGATGTTCTGCGAGGCGTACTGCATGATCAGCCGCCCGGTGGTGGTCTCGCCGGTGAAGGCGATCTTGTTGATGCGCGGGCTGGACGCCAGCGGCTTGCCTGCCTCCAGGCCGAAGCCGTTGACCACGTTGAGCACGCCCGGCGGCAGCAGGTCGCCGATCAGCTCCATCAGCACCAGGATCGAGGCCGGGGTCTGCTCGGCCGGCTTGAGCACCACGCAGTTGCCGGCGGCCAGCGCCGGCGCCAGCTTCCAGGTCGCCATCAGCAGCGGGAAGTTCCACGGAATGATCTGGCCGACCACGCCCAGCGGCTCGTGGAAGTGATAGGCCACGGTGTCGTGGTCGATCTCGGAGATGCCGCCTTCCTGCGCGCGGATGCAGCCGGCGAAGTAGCGGAAGTGATCCACCGCCAGCGGCAGGTCGGCCGCGGTGGTCTCGCGGATCGGCTTGCCGTTGTCGATGGTCTCGGCCACCGCCAGCGTGACGAGGTTGGCCTCGATGCGGTCGGCGATGCGGTTGAGGATATTGGCGCGCTCGGTGGTGGAGGTGCGGCCCCAGGCCGTCTTGGCGCGGTGGGCGGCGTCGAGCGCGGCGTCGATGTCCTTCTGGTTGGAGCGCGGCACGCGCGTGAACGGCTTGCCGGTGACGGGCGTGATCGCCTCGAAATACTGGCCGTCGACCGGGGCCACCCAGGCGCCGCCGATATAGTTCTCGTACTGGTCCTTGTAGGGATTCGCAACGCCCAGCTGGGCGATTTCCGCCATGTCCATGTCTCGCTCCGTTATTTGATTTCGCTTGGTTCCGTGCGATGTCGAAAGGACAGCGCACCGTGCGGCGATGCCGCGCGCACGGCCCCTTATCCGCAAGAGGCATGCCCGGCGAGCGGCGGCGCACGGCGGCGGCGAAAGGCAGGCAAAGACTGGCCGGCGGCCGGCTATGCCAGCCGCAGCCGATGTGTCATGCGCGGCGCAGGTGTGCCAATCTGGAACAGTGTGTGACAGCGTGTGGCAGGGTGACACGCTGCGCGCAGGCCGGCCTTGCTAGCTTCCGCTGGCGTGGATCAGGAATTCGCGCAGCGCGTCGGCCGGCGCATCCAGCTTGCGTCCCGGCTGCCACAGCAGCCCGACCTCCATGTCCGGCACACCGTCGGCAATCGGCCGGGCCTCGATCTGGCGGCCTTCGAGCGACCAGGGCCGGTACACCATGTCGGACAGCACCGTCACGCCGAAGCCGTGCGCCACCAGCCCGCGCAGCGCTTCCATCGAGCTGGTGCGGAAGGCGATCGACGGCGCCAGCCGCTTGCTGCGCCAGTAGCGCAGCGTGGCGCGCTCGCTCTCGTCCACGGTGATCAGGATATAGGGGTGCGCCGCGATATCCTTGAGCGTCAGCCTGGGCAGGGCCAGCAAGGGGTGCGACGGCGAAGCCCACAGCTGGCGCCGCGAGCGGATCAGCGTGTGATGGGCAAAGCGCTGCAGTTTCTCGATGTTGGACAGCAGGCAGATGCCAAGCTCGATGTCGCCGGACAGCACGCCCTGCTCGATGCCGGGGCGGTCCATGTCGTGCAGGTCGAAATCGATATCCGGGTAGTTGGTGCGAAAGCGCGCCAGCAGGCCCGGCAGCAGGTAGCCGAGCACGGTGTACGACGCTGCCAGCCGCACCGTGCCGCTGAGATTGTGCGCCTGGAAGCGCGGCTCGCGCAGGGTGTCCTGCACGGCGTCCAGTATCTCGCGGGCGCGCTGGTGCAGGCGGTGGCCCTCAGGCGTCAGCGTCACCCCGTGGGGCAGGCGGTCGAACAGGCGCACGCCGAGCTGCTGTTCGAGCATCAGCACGGCATTGGTGATGGCCGACTGCGACACATGCTCGGCGGTAGCCGCCATCGAGAACTGGCCGGTTTCGGCCGCCGCCGCGAAGTAGCGGAACTGCCGCAGCGTGATTTCCTTGGCCAGGCGCGGCGCGCTGTCCTGTCCCCCGGTGCGGTCCTTCGGCATGGCATCTCCTTTTCCTGCACGGCTGGTGGCGCCGCTGGTGGTGAAAGTGGCGCTTCGGCTTTGCGTCTCCGGCGCTACGGGTTAACGCTCGCTATCCGATTTTCAGATACCTGCTCTCTGAATTCATGATTTTACGATATCGAGCGGCCTTCCTACACTCAGCGCAGCCCCTGAGAGCACACGGAGACAGCATCGATGAATGCACCCCTATCCCCCGACCTGCAAGCCGCGCTGGCGTCCCTCGATAGCGTTTCGCTGGACGACAAATACACCCTCGAGAAAGGCAGGGTTTACCTGAGCGGCACCCAGGCGCTGGTGCGCTTGCCGATGCTGCAGAAGGCGCGCGACCGCGCCGCCGGCCTCAACACCGCGGGCTTTATCTCCGGCTACCGCGGCTCGCCGCTGGGTGGCGTGGACCAGGCGCTGTGGAAGGCCAAGAAGCACCTGGCCGCCAGCGACGTGGTGTTCCAGCCCGGCGTCAACGAGGACCTGGCCGCCACCGCCGTATGGGGCTCGCAGCAGGTCAACCTGTTCCCCGGCGCCACCCGCGACGGCGTGTTCTCGATGTGGTACGGCAAGGGCCCGGGCGTGGACCGCTCGATCGACGTGCTCAAGCACGCCAACTCGGCTGGCTCGGCCACGCACGGCGGCGTGCTGCTGCTGGCCGGCGACGACCACGCGGCCAAGTCCTCCACCGTGGCGCACCAGTCCGAGCATGTGCTGATGGCTGCCGGCATTCCGGTGCTGTATCCGTCCGACGTGCAGGAATACCTCGACTACGGGCTGCACGGCTGGGCCATGAGCCGCTACTCCGGCCTGTGGGTGTCGATGAAATGCGTGACCGACGTGGTGGAGTCCAACGCCTCGGTGGAGATCGATCCCGAGCGCGTGCAGATCAGGCTGCCGGAAGATTTCGCCATGCCCGAGGGTGGTCTCAATATCCGCTGGCCGGATGCGCCCCTGGTGCAGGAAGCCCGTCTGCTGGACCACAAGTGGTACGCGGCACTGGCCTATGTGCGCGCCAACAAGCTTAACCGCGTGGTGCTGGATTCTCCCAATGCGCGCTTCGGCATCATGACCGCCGGCAAGGCCTACCTCGACGTGCGCCAGGCGCTTGCCGACCTGGGCCTGGACGACGACACCTGCCGCCGCATCGGCATCCGCGTGTTCAAGGTGGGCTGCGTGTGGCCGCTCGACGCGCATGACGCGCGCGAGTTCGCCACCGGGCTGGAAGAAATCCTGGTGGTGGAAGAAAAGCGCCAGATCCTCGAGTACGCGCTCAAGGAAGAACTCTACAACTGGCGCGACGACGTGCGCCCCAAGGTCTACGGCAAGTTCGACGAGCGCGGCAACCACGGTGGCGAATGGTCGGTGCCGCGCGGCAACTGGCTGCTGCCGGCGCACTATGAACTGTCGCCGGCGCTGATCGCCAAGGCCATCGCCACCCGCCTGGAAAAGAGCGACCTGCCGTCCGACGTGCGCGAGCGCATCGCCGCGCGCCTGGCGCTGATCGAAGCCAAGGAGCGCGAGGCCGCGCGCCCGCGCATCGCGGTGGAGCGCAAGCCCTGGTTCTGCTCGGGCTGCCCGCATAACACTTCCACCCGCGTGCCCGAAGGCTCGCGCGCCATGGCCGGCATCGGCTGCCACTACATGACGCTGTGGATGGACCGCAATACCGACACCTTCAGCCAGATGGGCGGCGAAGGCGTGGCGTGGACCGGCCAGATGCACTTCACCGGTGAGAAGCATGTGTTCGTCAACCTCGGCGACGGCACCTACTTCCACTCCGGGCTGCTGGCCGTGCGCGCATCGATCGCGGCCAAGGCCAACATCACCTACAAGATCCTGTTCAACGACGCCGTGGCCATGACCGGCGGCCAGCCCGTCGACGGCGTGCTCACGGTGCCGCAGATCGCCCACCAGGTGCAGGCCGAAGGCGCCAGCAAGATCGTGGTGGTGACCGACGAGCCGGAGAAATACGGCGACGGCGGCATGCTGCCCGGCGGCGTAAGCGTGCACCACCGCGACGCGCTCGACGAAATCCAGCGCCAGCTGCGCGATACCGCCGGCGTCACCGTGCTGATCTACGACCAGACCTGCGCTACCGAAAAGCGCCGCCGCCGCAAGCGCGGCACCTATCCGGATCCGGCCAAGCGCGCCTTTATCAACGATGCGGTCTGCGAAGGCTGCGGCGATTGCTCGGTCAAGTCGAACTGCCTGTCGGTGGAGCCGCTGGAAACGCCGCTCGGCACCAAGCGCAAGATCAACCAGTCCTCCTGCAACAAGGACTTCTCCTGCGTCAACGGCTTCTGCCCGAGCTTCGTCACCGCCGAAGGCGCGCAGGTGAAGAAGCCGGCCGCCGCGGGCGGCAAGGGGGCCGGTGCCGATTTCTCGGCGTTGCCGCTGCCGGCGCTGCCGGCGCTCGAGCGCGCCTACGGCGTGCTGGTGACCGGCGTGGGCGGCACCGGCGTGGTCACCATCGGCGGCCTGCTCGGCATGGCGGCCCACCTCGAAAAGAAGGGCGTGACCGTGCTCGACATGGCCGGCCTGGCGCAGAAGGGCGGCGCCGTGATCAGCCACGTGCAGATCGCGCCGACCCCGTCCGCGCTGCATGCCACCCGCATTGCCATGGGCGAGGCGCGCCTGGTGATCGGCTGCGATGCCATCGTCTCGGCCTCGCCCGAAGTCCTGTCCAAGACCCGGGCGGGCGTGACGGCCGCCGCCATCAACAGCGCCAGCACGCCCACCGCCGAATTCATCCACAACCCGAAGTGGAAGTTCCCCGGCGCCTCGGCCGAGCAGGACCTGCGCGCGAGCGTGGGCGATGCCTGCGCCTTTATCGATGCCAACGCCTGGGCCGTGACCTTGCTGGCCGACTCGATCTACTCCAACCCGCTGCTGCTCGGCTTTGCCTGGCAGAAGGGCTGGATCCCGCTGCAGCGCGAGAGCCTGGTGCGCGCCATCGAGCTCAACGGCGTGTCGGTGGAGAAGAACCTGCTGGCCTTCGACTGGGGCCGCTACCTGGCCCATCACGGCGAAGCCGCGCTCAGCGCGCAGCTCAAGCCCGCGCCGCGCGCGCAGGTGGTGGCGATGCCGGAAACGCTCGACGGCGTGATCCGCCAGCGCGAAGCGATGCTGACGGCCTACCAGAACGCCGCCTATGCGGCCCGCTACAGCACGGTGGTGGAGCGCGTGCGCAACGCGGAGAAGGCGCTCGGCGCCGGCAGCCGCCTGCTGCTCACCGAAGCGGTGGCGCGCAACCTCGCCAAGCTGATGGCCTACAAGGATGAATACGAAGTCGCGCGCCTGTATGCCGACCCGGCCTTCCTCGACAAGCTGCGCACCCAGTTCGAAGGCGAACCCGGCCGCGACTACCAGCTAGGCTTCCACCTCGCGCCGCCGCTGCTGGCAAAGCGCGACGCGCACGGGCACCTGGTCAAGCGCCGTTTCGGGCCCGGCATGCTGAGCGTGTTCCGTCTGCTGGCACGCGCCAAGGGCTTGCGCGGCACCGCCTTCGACGTGTTCGGCAAGACCGCCGAGCGGCGCGCCGAGCGCAAGCTGGTCGCCGACTATATCGGGATGACGGAGGAACTCTGCGCTTCGCTCGACGCCGGGCGCCTGGATACGGCCGTGGCGCTGGCCAGCCTGCCGGACGATATCCGCGGCTTCGGCCACGTCAAGGAAGCCAATATGGAAAAGGTGGCTGCGCGCCAGGCGACGCTGCTGGCGCAATACCGCGAGGCGGGGGCGCGGGTGGCGGCCTGAGCGGTGGCGGGAGGCACAGCGGCCGGCGCATGGTGCGCCGCCGCCATGCCTGTCGCACCATACCGCTTCAATTTTCGGGCTGTCGCAGTCGCGGTACGCGGAGACAAGCTGGCCAAACCTTCAACGCCTCGTCCCCGCTTCCTGCGCGACGCGGCTGACCGAAAGCCCCCTCACCGCGGCTGCAACACAATAATCGCCATCCCCGCGATCGCCACCGCGACCCCGGCAATGTCCCAGGGGCTCGGCCGCACGCCATCCACCAGCCACAGCCAGGCGATCGCCACCGCGATATAGACCCCGCCATAAGCCGCGTAGACCCGCCCCGACGCGTCCGGATGCAGCGACAGCAGCCACGCGAACAGGGCCAGCGACAGCGCGCCGGGCAACAGCACCCAGGCGCCCGCATGCTGGCGCAGCCACAGATACGGCAGGTAGCACCCGAGGATTTCGGCGCAGGCGGTGATCAGGTAGAGGCCGAAGATCTTCATGCCGCCGGTTCCGCCGCCGGCATCGGCGCGGAGGCGGAGGGTGAGGCGCGCGTTTGCTTCGCCCGCTTGCGCGCCGCCGGCTTGCGCTTGCCGCCGCCAAGCTCCCCACCCTGATAAGGCACCCGCCCGGACGGCACCACGGCGGAGGCCAGTTCCACATGGCCCTCCTGGTCGTCGAAGAACATATGCGCGCCGAAGGCCTGCAGCACCTGGTCCTTGGGCAGGCCGCCCAGGAAGAAGGCTTCGTCGATGCTGACGTTCCAGGCGCGCAGGGTGTGCACCACGCGCGTATGGGCGGGGCTGTTGCGCGCGGTCACGATGGCGATCCGCACCGGGCTCTGGCCGGGCTGGAAATGCGCCTGGATCTCGGCCAGGCGCAGCAGCAGCTTGGCGAACGGGCCTTCGGCCATGGCTTTGTGGCGATGGCGCTTTTCGTTCTTGATAAAGGCTTCCAACCCCTTTTGCTTGAAGATCTGCTCGGACTCGGGCGAGAACAGCACGGCGTCGCCGTCGAAGGCGATGCGGATCTGGCCAGCCGGGGCGCGGTAGGCGGAGGGTGCGTCGTACAGCTGCGCGGCCGCCACGCCGCCGTCGATGGCGGCCTGCACGTCGGCGGCTTCGCGCGACAGGAACAGGTCGACCTTGAAGGCCTGCAGGTAGCGCGCGATCGGCTCGCCGCCGGTGAAGGCCGCGCGGGTGATGTCCAGCCCGTGGGTCTCGATGGCGTTGAAGGCGCGCAGCCCGGTGTCGGGCGAGTTGCGCGAGATCACCACCACTTCCACCAGCCGCCGCCCGGGGATCAGGCTGTTGAGTTCGAGCAGGGCCTGCACCAGCGGAAAGGCGGTGCCCTGCGGCAGGGCTTCGTCCTCGTGCTGGCGCTGGTAGGCGGAGTAGGCCGCCACGCCCTGGGATTGATAGATACCGTTCTCGTGCTCGAGGTCGAACAACGCCCGGGACGAGATGCCGATGACGAGTTTGTCGGTGAGATCGTAGGCCATGTGCGCGAGTATAAGGGCGCGCGCACGCAGCGCGTGCGGCAGCCGCCCGCGCTGCATGCCGGTGCCATGGCCAGGCAATCGACGGAGAATCGCAACCTGCAATCGCCGGCCGGCGCCGCCTCCCGGGCGGGCGCGTCTCTTATCCTGCGGCACGTCATTCCGGCATTTCCAGGCAGGGCGGCATGGACATCGCGAAATCGTGTAACTACCGGCATGTTCCACTGCCATCTCGCGGCCTGGCACGTCAATTCGGCAGCTTCTGCGGCACCCCTCTCCCTACAATGAAATCCTGCATGCGAGGTTCCTCCGGGCCCTGTCGGGGGAGGGAGCCTGCGCTGAGGCGATGCGCCGCCGTCGACGCCGTCGCCCGCCACGAAACGACGAATGCCCACGGAGATAGCCATGCACGCCCCGCAACAAGCCGCAGCCACCGATCCCGCCCACGGCGACGACACCGACCACGAGGAAACCCGGGAATGGCTCGATGCCCTGGCTGCCGTGGTCCGCGCCGAGGGCGCGCCGCGCGCGCGCTTCCTGCTGGAGCGGCTGGCCGAGCACGCCAGCCATCTCGGCCTGGGCCACCGCGCGCATCCCTACTCCGCCTACCAGAACACCATCGGCGTGGGCGAGCAGCCGCGCTACCCGGGTGACCTGGCGATGGAACAACGCCTGGGCTCGATCATCCGCTGGAACGCGCTGGCCATGGTGGTGCGCGCCAACAAGGCTTACGGCGAGCTGGGCGGGCACCTGTCGAGCTACGCGTCGGCGGCCGAGATCTTCGAGGTGGGCTTCAATCATTTCTTCCGCGCCGACGATGGCGGGCGCAAGGGCGACCTGGTCTACTTCCAGCCGCACTCCGCCCCGGGCGTCTATGCGCGCGCCTTCCTCGAAGGGCGGCTGTCCGAGGCCCAGCTCGCAAGCTACCGACAGGAGACGGGCGGCGGCGAAGGTGGCGAAGGGGGGCTTTCCTCCTATCCGCATCCCTGGCTGATGCCGGACTTCTGGCAGTTTCCGACCGGCTCGATGGGCATCGGCCCGATCAGCGCGATCTACCAGGCCCGCTTCCTGCGCTACCTCGGCCACCGCGGGATTGCCGACACTGCCGGGCGGCGCGTGTGGGGCGTGTTCGGCGACGGCGAGATGGACGAGCCGGAATCGCTCGCCGCGCTTTCGCTGGCCGCGCGCGAGCAGCTCGACAACCTGACCTTCGTCATCAACTGCAACCTGCAGCGCCTGGACGGCCCGGTGCGCGGCAATGGCCAGGTGATCAACGAGCTGGAGGCGCTGTTCGCCGGCGCCGGCTGGAACGTGGTCAAGGTGGTGTGGGGGTCGGAGTGGGACGCGCTGTTCGCGCGCGATACCAGCCACGCGCTGCTGCGCCGCTTCGCCGCGATGGTGGATGGCGAATACCAGAACCTGGGCGCCAAGGACGGTGACTACAACCTCGCCAACTTCTTCAACCGCGATCCCGAGCTCAAGGCCCTGGCCGCCAGCATGAGCAGCGCCGACATCGACGCGCTGCGCCGCGGCGGGCACGACTTGCGCAAGCTCTACGCGGCCTTCCGCGCCGCGCAGGAACACCGCGGCGCGCCCACCGTCATTCTCGCCAAGACCAAGAAGGGCTTCGGCATGGGCGAGGCCGGCGAATCGCGCATGACCGCGCACCAGCAGAAGAAGCTCGACGTGGACGCGCTGCGCGCCTTCCGCGACCGCTTCAACCTGCCGCTGGACGATGCCGCGGTGGAGGCGCTGCGCTTCTACAAGCCGGCCGAAGACAGTGCCGAGATGGCTTACCTGCATGCGCGCCGCCAGGCGCTCGGCGGCTACCTGCCGGCGCGCGCCCGCACGGCGCACGCGTTGCGCATGCCGGACCTGATGCAATACGGGCGCTTCGCCATGGAGCCGGACGAGCGCGCGGTGTCCACCACCACCGCGGTGGTGCGGCTGTTCACCAACCTGATCAAGGACAAGGAAGTCGGCCCGCGCGTGGTGCCCATCGTCGCCGACGAGGCACGCACCTTCGGCATGGCCAACCTGTTCCGCCAGATCGGCATCTACTCGCCGATGGGTCAGCTCTACGAGCCGGAAGACGCGGGCTCGATGCTGTACTACAAGGAGAGCCAGCAGGGGCAGCTGCTCGAAGAGGGCATCACCGAGGCGGGCGCGCTGGCATCGTGGACGGCGGCGGCCACCTCCTACAGCGTGAACGGCGTGGCCATGCTGCCGTTCTATATCTATTACTCGATGTTCGGCTTCCAGCGCGTCGGCGATCTGATCTGGGCCGCGGCGGACCAGCGCGCGCGCGGCTTCCTGATCGGCGCCACCGCCGGGCGCACCACGCTGGCCGGAGAGGGCCTGCAGCACCAGGATGGCACCAGCCAGCTGATCGCCTCCACGGTGCCGAACTGCCGCGCCTACGACCCTGCCTTCGCCAGCGAGGCCGCGCTCATCATCGATCACGGCGCGCGCCGCATGCTGGAAGACCAGCACGACGAGTTCTATTACCTCACCGTCAACAACGAGAACTACGCGCAGGCGCCGCTGCCGCAAGACGCGCACGACGGCGTCATCAAGGGCATGTACCGCTTCGGTTCGCGCGGCCCGGACAACGCGGCCGCGGCCGTCAGGCTGCTTGGCTCCGGGCCGATCCTGCGGGAGGTCATCGCCGCCGCCGAACTGCTCGCCGGCGACTGGGACATCAAGTCCGAGATCTGGAGCGTGACGAGCTTTTCCGAGCTGGCACGGGACGCCCGCGAATGCGAGCGCAGCAGCCTGTTCGCCAGCGGCGGCGAGACCGAAAGCCACCTGCAGCGATGCCTGCCCGGCGCTACGCCGGTGATTGCCTCGACCGACTATGTGCGCGCCTACGCGCAGCTGATTTCCTCTTATGTGAGTGCGCCCTTTACCGCGCTCGGCACGGATGGCTTCGGGCGCAGCGACACGCGCAGCGCGCTGCGGCGCTTCTTCGAGATCGACCGCTACCACATCGCGATCGCCGCGCTGCGGGCGATCTCCCCGGCGCTGCATGCCGAGGGGCTGGCGCGCTACGGGGCTCGCACGGAGATGGAGCCGCCCTGGGCGCGGTGAGCGGGGGCGTGCAGGGCGGTGCGCCCCGATCGTCGCATAGTGCGATCGCCGCGCGCCGATGGGCTCACGACGCGGGCGGGCGCCGGCCGCATGCGCTGGTTCCTGCCTGCGGCATCGGCTAGAGGTCGGGCACGGGCAAGCTGCCGCCAGCCTCTCCGCGAGGGTGACCTGGCTGTGCGGTGAAATATCGCTTGAGCCGCAGCAGCCTTGCTTCGAACAAGTGCCAGGTCGTGAGGCTGGCAAGCATGCAAAGCAGCAGCGAAGCCAGCATATAGGCCAGGTAGCCGGCTGAAAGCACGCTGCCGTTGTGCGGCAGCAGGCCGGACCGTGTGCGCACTAGCCATGCCAGGCCGTACAGGACCGGCGGGTGGAACACATAGAGCGAATAGCTGTATTTGCCGAACATCCGAAGCACGGGATGACTGGCCACCAGATTCAGGCGAGAGCCCGCCGGGAGCAGGAGCATGGCGGCAATCAGCAAGGCCGAGCATGCGCCGAGCGTGCTGAACCCGAACGTCTGCAATGCCAGCCCGTCGCGCTTCAGGCCGCCGTCAAGCACCACAACCAGCGCCGCGCTGATGGTGGCCAGCGCCGCGAGCCAGCGCAGGACCTGTCGGCCGGTGGGCAGCGCGAATCCACCCCGCGCATACGCAGCCACCAGCGCGCCGTACAGCAGGGGGTCGATATGCGTGAGCGTGGACACGTAGATCGCCATCTGATCCCATCCGTCCCTGATGAGAAGGAAGCGGAGAACCGGGGAGGCAACGCACAGGACCAGGGACACGACCACCACGCGCCGGGCGGTGCACAGAAACACGACCAGCGGCCAGACCAGGTAGAACTGCTCTTCGATCGCCAGCGACCAGAGCTGCGTGACAGGGACGGGCGAGCCTTCCCCGAGCCTTGCGAAGTACCAGTTCTGCATATAGCTCCAGAACCAGGCCTGCGCGTGCAGGAGATCGGCATAGTCATTGCCCGGCCGATAGATTTCCGCAAGAAACGGCCGCAACACCAGGAAAAACAGAATCAGGAAGAAATAGTAGAGCGGGAAAATCCGCAAGGTGCGCTTGGCATAGAAGTTGGCGAAGTACCGCTGCGTGCCCTTCGCGTCGAGCAATATGCCGGTGATGAGAAATCCGGATAGCGCAAAGAAGATGTCGACGCCGACCCATCCGGACGCCAGCAGCTTCACCACGATGTGGTCGAGTGTCCCCGTACCGCCCAGGGCTGCCGCGACCACGGAGTGATGAAAGAAGACCAGGAGGACGGCGACGCCTCGCATTCCATCGAGCGGACGAAGATGGCCGCCACCCAGCCGTTGTTTGAGGAGCGCTTGCGGGCAGGGAGCGTCAATGCCACTGTTCGGTTCGCCGGATGCCGGCGAACGGGGATACTCGATGTGCATCCAGGCCCCCATTCGGATGTGCTCCCCCGAGTGTAGAGGGGCCTTCCCGGCACCATCCGCCAAGTTCAACGCGCGGCACGCCGGGGCGTCAAAGGTAATATCGGGGCCGATGCAGTTCGGTGGGCCTGCGCAATGCAGCCCCTCGCGGCGCCGGCGGCACAGCGCGATGGCCCTGGCCCGCCTCCCGCAGCGGCTTGCCCCCGCGCTCAGCCGCCGCGCTTGTAGACCACGCCGCGCGGGGTGACCGAGTCCGGCGTGGGGGTCGCAGCGGCCAGCGGCTGGCTGGTTGCCGGCTGGGCGGCAGCCGCGCGCTGCTGGGCGCGCCGGGCTTCGCGGGCCTTTTCGATGACGGAGAAATCCGGGCCGGCGAAGGCCGAAAGCGAGCACGAGAGTGCCATCAGGCCGGCACCGATAAGGGCGATATTCTTCACGAGGGTTACCTGTTTGCGGTTGTTGCGTTGTCGCCCGGTGCGACGCGGCTGGCGCTGCGCGCTTGTTTCATTGCGAAGGGGGCGATCTGAAAAAGTCAGGGAGCAGCTTTTGGCCACTCCCTGCGGCCAGGGAAACATCAGCCGGGAAAGAAGTGGCCGCGCAATAAGCAGAGGAGGGAGCGCGCGGTCACTGGGTTCTGCATGATGGTTCATCTTCACTGGCGGGCACGGCGGCGTCCGGTGGTTCCGGTGCCTGGCGTGCTCGACGAAGGGCAGTGTATGCCCCGGTGTGCGATTCAAGAAACGATTAAAACCTATGGGTGCAAGTCGCTTTTTTCATGGTGGCTGGCTCGCCGGACCTGCTCTTCCATGGCCTGCAATCAGCGCTTCGGCGAGTCGCCTTCGGCTACGCGCCGGGCGATCGTTGTAGCATCGCTGCCATGGACAACCTGCTCAGAAAACTCGACCTCACCTCGCTGCGGCTGTTCGTCGCCGTCTGCCAGGAACAGAACATTGCCCGCGCGGCCGAGCGCGAGTTCATCGCGCCATCGGCGGTCAGCCGCCGCATCGGGGAAATCGAGGCGCTGATCGGCCTGCCCGTCATCCAGCGGCATCCGCGCGGCATCACGGTGACGCCGGTGGGCGAGGCCGTGCTGCGCCATGCGCTGGCCATCATCGGCAATATCGAGTCGCTCGGCGCGGAGCTGTCGCGCTTTAGCTCGGGCGCGCGCGGCGCAGTGCGCATGGTGTGCAACCTGGGCGCCATCGTGCAGTTCCTGCCGGAGGACCTGGCGGCCTTCGGGCGGGTCTACCCCGACATCGACATCGCGCTGGAGGAGCAGCACAGTCCCGAGGTCCTGCGGCTGGTGGGCGAGCGCAGCGCGGATTTCGGCATCTGCAACGCGATCCAGGGCGTGGAGCAGTTCGTCTCGCTGCCTTACCGCGAGGACCAGTTGTGCGTGCTGGTGCCGCGCGGGCACCGGCTGGAAGCGGCGCCGCAGGTGCGCTTTGCCGACCTGCTCGGCGAGACCTTCGTCGCGCTGCGCGACGAGAGCGCGCTGAGCCGCCTGCTGCTGGGCGAGGCCGCGCGGCTGAACGGCGCGCTGCGCATCAAGATGCGCGTGGCGAGCCTCGACGCGCTATGCCGCATGGTGCATGTGGGTCTGGGCATCGCTATCGTGCCGCGCCAGGTGGGCGAGCTTTACGTCAACACGCTCGATGTGGCGTGCCGGCCTCTGGTCGACGGCTGGGCCACGCGCCAGCTGGTGGTGGTGTTCCATTCGCGCGAGCATTTGTCGGCCAGCGCCGCGGCGCTGGTGGACTTCCTCTGCCGCCGTTAGCGCCGTTAGCGCGGGCGGCCCGCCGCCGGGCGAGCCGTCTCGAAGCGAGAGGGCTGTCGTGCCGATTCCATGCTATGCGCCGCGTGCGCCGCGCCATATAGTGGGCTGACCAGGACCTCGCCACGGCGACAATCAGATCCGGAGCCCCCATGATGGACGATACGATCCGCTTCGGCGGCCGCGTGCTTTACCTGTCGCAGGATCCCGCCTGCATGCGTGCCCAGCTCGAAGGCAAGGCCGTGAGCCTGGCCGACGCCGGCCCGCTGCGCGACAATGTTTCCACCGACGAGATCACGCCGGTGACAGTGATGCTCACCTACGACGAGCGCCTGGGCGAGTTCCCCTATGTGGGCTTCCAGGCCGGCGGGGAAATGCCGGTCGGCCGCAACGCCGTGCGCGACGGTGGCTTTGCGGTCACGGTGGCGGGCAAGCGCTACGGCAAGGGCTCCTCGCGCGAGTCCAGCCCGCTGGCAGAGCTGTCGGCCGGTATCCGCCTGATCGTGGCGGAGAGCTTCGAGCGCATCTACCAGCAGAACTGCGACAACATCGGCATCCTCACCACCACGGATTTCAGCGTGCTCGAGCGCGTGCTGGCCGGCGAGGCGATTCCCATCGAAGCCTTCCTGAGCGGGCGCGACGCGCTGACCCAGCAGGTGATCCGCGCCGGCGGCCTGCTGGCCTTCAGCCGCGCGGCGAGCTGGCCGGTCCCCGGCAGCATGCCCGCGGCGGCGGCGCCCGCCGGCGCGGCGCCGCGCACACTGGTGGAGAAGATCATCGACCGTCACCTGCTGCCCGGCACCCCGGGCGCCGGCCGTGGCCAGGGCGTGTTCGTGGCGGCCGACTGGCGTTTTTCCCACGACTATTTCACCGGCATGTGCGCGCACCTGATGCATCGCGCCTTCGGCAAGCCGGCCGCGCTGCGCGACCCGGACACCATCATTGCGTTCAAGGATCACCTGGTGCTGGCGGCGCAGAGCTATCCGCACGTGCGCGACGGCTTGCTGCCCGGCGTGGCCAACCTGATGCAAGGCCACGACAGCTTCGCCCATGACTACCCGGTGCGCTCGCACGGCGCGCTGCCCGGCGACGTGCCCGGCTCCGAAGGGATCTGCCACGCGCTGATGGCCGAGCAGTACGCGCTGCCGGGCCAGGTAGTGGTGGGGACCGATTCGCACACGCCGCATTCGGGCGCGCTCGGCTGCCTGGCCTTCGGCGCCGGCGCCACCGACCTGGCGAACAGCTGGGTCACCGGCTACGTGCGCTGCAAGGTGCCGGAGACCCTGCGCGTGGAAGTGGAGGGGGAACTGGCGCCGGGCGTGACCGCCAAGGACATCGTGCTCCACTTGCTGCAGATGGACGCGATCCGCTCGGGCGGCGCCATCGGCGTGGTGTTCGAGTACGCCGGCAGCACCGTGCGCGCGCTCTCGGTCGACGAGCGTGCCACGCTCACCAATATGGTGGCGGAACTGGGCGGCTTCACCGGCATCGTCGCGCCGGACGACAAGACCGTGGCCTTCCTCAAGGCGCGGCGCGGCGTGGATTTCGTCGTCGAGGACTGGATGCGCAGCGATGCCGGCGCCAGCTACCGCGACGTGATCCGCATCGATGCGGCCGCCATCACGCCCATGGTGGCGCGGCCCGGCGATCCCGGCAACGGCGTGGCGGCGCAGGCGCTGGGCGAGGCCGTGCCGGTGGATATTGCCTACGGCGGCTCCTGCACGGCCGGCAAGCGCGAAGATTTCGACTATTACCACGAGGTGCTGCGCTGGGGTCTGGAGCACGGCCTCAAGGTATCGCCACGCACGCGGCTGTACCTGCAATTCGGCACGCTGGGCGTGCGCGAGTATTGCGAGGCGCGCGGCTACCTGGAGACCTTTGACGCCGCCGGCGCCACGCTGGTGATGCCGGGCTGCGGCTCTTGCGCCAATTGCGGCCCCGGTGCGTCCACCAGCGGCGAGCAGGTCACCATCAGCGCCATCAACCGCAACTTCCCGGGCCGTTCGGGCCCGGGGCAGGTCTGGCTGGCCAGCCCCTACACGGTGGCGGCCAGCGCGCTGGCAGGGCAGATCAGCACCTTCGGGCAACTGCAGGCGCGCGCCCGCGAGGAGGCAGCGCCGGCCTAGCCTGAGTTTCACGCCACCGGCCCGCACCCGCGCGGGCCGGGTTCCCCAGAGCCGGGCAGCAGATTCCGGCCGGACCACAAGACACCGGAGACACCCATGTTCCATATCCCAAGCCGCGCCACGCGCGCGGCCGGGCGGCTGCTTGCCGCCCTTGCCCTGGCCTGCGGCGTGGCGGCCGCGCATGCCGCCGGCGCTTATCCCGCCAAGACCGTGCGCCTGATCGTGCCGAACTCGCCGGGCTCCACCGCGGACCTGGTTGCGCGCGTGGTTGCCGAGGGCATGGGGCACGATCTCGGGCAACCGTTCTATGTGGAGAACATCGCCGGCGCGGCCGGCATTCCGGGCACGCGCCAACTGGTGGGGGCCGCCGCCGACGGCTACACGCTGGCCGTGGTCTCCTCCAACCATGCCATCAACCCCGGCCTGTATCCCAACCTGCCCTACGACAGTCTCAAGGACATCAGCCCGGTGGCGCTGATCGGCACCACGCCGCTGGTGCTGGTGGTTGGCGCCGGCTCGCCGTACAAGACCGCGCAGGCGCTGATCGCGGCGGCGCGGGCGCAGCCGGGCCAGTTGACCTACGGCTCGTCGGGCAAGGGCAGCGTGCTTCATCTGGCGGGCGAGTTGCTCAAGTCCAGGGCCGGCATCGACATGCTCCATGTGCCCTACAAGGGGGTCAATACGCTCTTGACCGATGTGCTGGGCGGGCAGATCAGCGCCGCCTTCCTGGCCTCCCCGTCGGCGCTGCCGCAGATCAAGGCCGGCAAGCTGCGCGCGCTCGCCGTGAGCACGCCGGCGCGGCTGGAAAGCCTGCCGGGGGTGCCCACGCTGGCCGAGGCCGGCGTCAAGGACTATGCGTACGACGCCTGGATCGCGCTGGTCGGCCCGGCCGGCCTGCCCGTCGAGGTGTCCGCACGCCTGCAGCAGTCCATGGCAAAGGCGCTCGCCACCCCCAAGGCGCGCGAGCTGTTTGCCGCGCAGGGCTTCGTGGTCAGGGGCGCCGGCGCCGACGAAACGGCGCGCACCATCCGCGACGAAGTGGGCCGTAGCCGCGCCCTGATCAAGAGCGCATCGATCGCGGTGGACTGACGGCGGCAGGCGGGGGCCGCGCGCCGCACGCCGCACGCTGCCTCAGGCCCCCAGCACTTCCTCGCAGATCGAGAACCACGCGCGCGCCGCGTGGGACAGGTAGCGTCCCGGCGACCAGATATGCGCCAGCGCCCAGTCCATCGCGGGTTCGGTCAGGCGCGCCACGGCGAGCTTGTCGTCGAGCTGGACCCTGGCCAGCAGCGGCTGCGGCAGAAAGGTGGTGCCGAGCCCGGCCGCCGCCATCGAGGCGAGGAAATCCCAGTGCCCGCTTTGCGCCACGATGCGCGGCTCCACGCGGGCCTCCATGAAGGCCACGCGCAGCTTGCGCGTGAGCGAGAAGTCGTCGGTCAGCAGCAGCAGCGGCTCGTCGCGCAGCGCCGCCAGGCTGACGGTCTTGTTCCTGGCCCAGCCTGCCTTGCGCGGCCCTGCCACCCAGATCGGGTACTTGGCAAACTCGCGCGTCGCGAGCGCCAGGCCACTGTCGCCGGGCAGCACGGTCGCGCCGACCTCCAGTTCGCCGTTGGCCACCTGTTGTTCCACCGTATGCCCGCCATGCTCGGCCAGGCTCAGTTCCAGGTTGGGGTAGCGCTGGCGGAAGGCGCTCACCGCGGGGGTGAAGAAGAGGTTGGCCATCGGCGGAATGCCCACCGTGAGCTGGCCCCGCCCCAGCGAGGAAAGATCGGCCACCTCCAGCGTGAGCCGGTGCACCACGCCCAGCGCCTCCTGCCCGCGCTCGTAGACCACGCGCCCCACATCGGTCAGCCGTACCTGCTTGCCCTCGCGGATCAGCAGTGRCTGGCCGATCTCGTCCTCCAGCTGGCGCACCATCTTGCTGATGGTGGACTGGGTGACGAACAGGGAGGTGGCCGCCTGGGTGAAGCTCTGCAGGCGCACGGTCTCGACGAAATAGCGTAGGGCGCGGATATCGATGGGCACGGGCGGCTTCCTGATCCATGAAAAAAGCGAATGTGATCGTCAATTTTAAATCATGTTCGGAATGAGCGCCAGTTGGCTACACTTCCATTCCACCGCTCTTCTACAGGTTTGCGTCATGGCTTGGCCGAGCGCACGGCAATGGCTCTTTTCACTGAAGGCATTCGCCGCCTCGATGCTCGCGCTCTATATCGCGCTGGCGCTGGGTTTGCCCCGCCCTTACTGGGCCATGGCAACCGTCTATTTCGTTTCCCACCCGCTGACCGGGGCCACGCGCTCCAAGGCCGCCTACCGCGTGGCGGGCACGCTGCTTGGCGCCACCGGCGCCGTCGCCACGGTGCCGCTGCTGGTCAACGAACCGGTGCTGCTGATGGCTGCCATCGCGCTGTGGACCGGCGCCCTGCTGTATTTCTCGCTACTGCAGCGCACGCCGCGCAGCTATATCTTCCTGCTGGCCGCGTACACGCTGCCCATCGTGGCGCTGCCCGCCGTCAGCGAGCCCGCCCAGGTCTTCGCCATTGCCGTGGCGCGCATCGAAGAGATCGTGGTCGGCATCCTGTGCGCCGGGCTGGTCGGCTCGATCGTCTTCCCGGCCAAGGTGGCGCCGGCGCTGCGCGCCCGTTCCGCCACCTGGCTGGCCGATGCCGCGCTGTGGGCAACCGACATGCTCTCGCCCGAGCCCGACGCCAATGCCTCGCGCCACGGCAGCCGGCACCGCCTGGCCACCGACATCCTCGCGCTCGACCAGCTGATCGCGCAGCTTTCCTACGATACCGAGAGCGCCGACACATTGCGCCATGCGCGCGCCTTGCGCGAGCGCATGACCATGCTGCTGCCGGTGCTGTCCTCGCTGGCAGGATTGCTGCAGGCGCTGCGCGCCCATGCGCACGGCATGCCGGCGCAGCTCGCGCGCCAGATGGCCGACATGCGCGCCTGGATCCATGCCGGCTTCCACGGGCCGGCGCCCGCGCTCGGGCCGGCGGCCGCGCCCTGGCGCGAATACGGCAAGGCGCCGGGCTGGCATGCCGGCCTGGTGGCCACCGCCAACGATCAGCTGCGCACGCTCGCGGCGCTGTGCGAAGACTGCCACGCCCTGCAGCGCGGCATCGGCGACCAGCGCGGGGCGGGCCAGGCCGCCGCGCCGGTGCTGCGCTACCGCGCCCGCGCGGCGGACCGGGCGCACCATCACGACCACGGCATGCTGCTGTACTACGCCTGCTCGACCAGCCTCGCGGTGTTCTGCGCGGGCCTGCTGTGGATCGCCTCGGGCTGGGAAGACGGTGCCGGCGCCGTGGTGGTGGCCACCATCACCAGCTGCTTCTTCGCCACCGTCGAGGAGCCCAGGCCGGTGGCGCGCGCCTTCATGCGCTGGAGCGTGATCTGCTTCCTGGTGTCGTGCTTCTACCTGTTCCTGGTGGTGCCGCAGGCCCATAACTTCGAGACGCTGGTCGGCATGCTGGCGGTGCCCTATATGGCCATCGGCATGCTGATCTCGCGTCCCGGCTTCAACCTCATCGCCATGCTGCTGTCGGTCAATACGGCATCGTTCGGCAACTTCCAGAGTGTCTACGACGCCAACTTCCTCGGCACCTTCAATACGAGCCTGGCCAGCGTGGGCGGCATGCTGTTCGCGCCGCTGTGGTTCATGGCGACGCGGCCGTTCGGCGCGCGCGTGGCCGCGCACCGGCTGATCCGCGCCAGCTGGAAGGACCTGGCGCAAGCCGCCACGCGCGGGGAAGCGCCCGAGCAGGCCCGGCTCGGCAGCCGCATGCTGGACCGCCTCGGCCAGCTGGTGCCGCGCCTGGCGGCCAGCGACGACAAGATGTCCACCGACGGCTTCGCCGAACTGCAGGTCGGCTTCGGCGCGCTGGCGCTGCAGCGCAACCTGGCGGCGCTGCGTCCGGCCGCGCGGCGCGCGGTCACGCGCGTGCTCAACGGCGCCGCCGCGCATTTCCGCGCGCGCCTGAAAGCCGGGCACGCGATGGCGCCGCCCGAGGCGCTGTCCGCGCGCATCGACAAGGCCATCGGCGAGGTCGCGGCGCAGGCCGATGGCGTGGACGATGGCGTGGACAATGCGGCCGCCGGCGATGCGGTGCGCGAGACGCTGGCCGCGCTGGTCGCCCTGCAGGTCACGCTCTACCACGCCCAGCCGCACGCGCCCACTGGCAAGGTACCCGCGCCGCCGGCGCTGCCGCGCGCGCCGGTGGAGAAACCATGCTGAGCGCCGAGATCGATGTCTACGGCGTGTTCGTGCCCAGCCTGCTCGCGCTGATGCTGGTCAGCTTCGCCATGACCGCCTGCCTGCGCGCGCTGCTCGCCCGCGCTGGCTTCTACCGGCTGGTCTGGCACCGTTCCCTCTTCAACCTCGCCCTCTACCTGATCGTGCTCGGCGGCGTGGTCGCCCTGGCCCGCTGGCTGCAATCATGAAAATCAAGTTCCGTTTGTTGGTCCCCGTGGCGCTGACCTTGCTGGCTACGGTGGCAGCGCTGTTTGTCGTCAGGCATTTGTGGGACTACTACACCGTGGCGCCGTGGACGCGCGACGGCCACGTGCGTGCCGACGTGGTGCAGGTCGCGCCTGACGTGTCGGGCCTGGTCACGCAGATCCTGGTCAGGGACAACCAGCGCGTGCGGCGCGGCCAGGTGCTGTTCGTGATCGACCAGGACCGCTACCGGCTGGCGCTGCAGCAAGCGCAGGCCAACGCGGCCGCCTTGCGCGCGACGCTGGCGCAGGCGCGCCGCGAGGCCGCGCGCAACCACGCGCTGAGCGAGGTGGTCGCCACCGAGGTGGTGGAGGAAGGGCAGGCCCGCGTGCAGGAAGGCGAAGCGGCGCTGGCGCAGGCCGAGGCCGCGGTCGGGGTGGCGCGCCTGAACCTGGCGCGCACCAGCGTGGCCAGCCCGGTCGACGGTATCCTGAACGATCGCCTGCCGCGCCTGGGCGACTATGTAAGCACCGGCCGCCCGGTGCTGTCGATGGTCGATGCGGGCTCCTTCCATGTGGAAGGGTATTTCGAGGAGACCAAGCTGCACCGCATCCGCATCGGCAGCCCGGTAGCGGTGCGCATCATGGGCGAGCACGTCACGCTGCACGGCCACGTGCAGAGCATTGCAGCCGGCATCGAGGACCGCGACCGCAGCAGCGGCGCCAACCTGCTGCCCAATGTGAATCCCACCTTCAACTGGGTGCGGCTGGCGCAGCGTATCCCGGTGCGTATCGTGCTGGACGACGTCCCGGCCGACATGCAGCTCGTCTCGGGCCGCACGGCCACGGTGTCGGTGGCCGTGCCGCGCCAGGTCGTGGCCGCGCGGCGCGCACCCCCCGGCGACGGTGCCAGCGGGAGTGCGGCGCAATGAGCAAGCTCCGCCTGGCATGGCTGCCGGCGGTGATGCCGCTGCTGTTCGCCTGCACCACGGTCGGCCCCGACTACAAGGTGCCCGCGCACGCGATGATGCGCGCGCCCGAGGCCAATGGCCCGCTGCGGGGCACGCAGGATGCGGCGGTATCGGTGGCCGCCGTGCCGGACGACTGGTGGCGGCTCTATGACGACCCCAGGCTCGACCGGCTGGTGCGGCAGGCCCTCGCTGCCAATACCAGCGTGCGCGTGGCCGCCGCTAACCTGCGGCGCGCCGTGGCGGTCTACCACGAGGTGGAGGCCGAGAACCTGCCGCAGGCGGCGATCTCCGCCAAGGCCGAACGCGCGCAGGTGGCTGGCGAGAGTTTCCTGCTCAAGGAAAAGGTCCCGGTCTTCAGCCTCGGCGATGTCGGTTTCGCGGTGTCTTACCTGGTGGATTTTTTCGGCAAGCTCGCGCGCGCCGACGAGGCCGCGCTGGCCAGTGCCGAAGCCAGCCAGGCCGCGCTCGACATGACGCGCGTCGGCGTGGTGGCGCAGACCGTGCGTGCCTATGTGCAGGGCTGCGCCGCCACGCATGAACTCGACGTCGCCGGGCAGCAGCTTGCGCTGCAGGAGCGCGGCGCGGAAATTACCGGCAAGCTGGTCGCCGCCGGCCGCGGCCAGCCCGCCGATCTGCTGCGCGCGCGCGCGCAGGCCGAGACCTTGCGCGCCGCGCTGCCGCGCTTCAAGGCGGAGCAGGAAGGCGCCGCCTGGCGCCTCGCCGTCATGCTCGGCAAGCCACCCGGCGCGCTGCCTGAAGCGGAGTTCGCCTGCCATGAAGAGCCGAGGCTGCGGCAACCCTTGCCTGTCGGCGACGGCGCCGCGCTGCTCAGGCGCCGGCCCGACATCCGCCAGGCCGAGCGCGAGCTCGCCTCGGCCACCGCCAGGATCGGCGTGGCGACCGCCGATCTCTATCCCTCGATCCGCATCGGCGCATCCGCCGGCTTCAGCGGCATCCTCGGCGACCTCGGCAGCGGGCCCACGGCGCGCTGGGGCATCGGGCCGCTGATCACCTGGAACCTGCCGACCAACGGCGTGCGGCCACGCATTCACGCGATGGAAGCGGGTGCCGACGCCGCGCTGGCCAGTTTCGACGGCGTCGTGCTGAAGGCGCTGCAGGAAACGCAGGGCGCGCTCAGCGACTACACGCGCGAGCTGGAGCGCAACCATTCGCTGCGCGTGGCGCGCGATGACGCGCAAGAGGCCGCGCGGCAACACCGCCAGCTGTATCAGGCCGGGCGCACGCCGTATCTGTCCAGCCTCGATGCCGACCGGACGCTGGCAGCGGCAGAGGCGGCGCTGGCCGCGTCGGACAGCCAGGTGGCGATGGACCAGGTCAATCTGTTCCTGGCGCTCGGGGGCGGCTGGCAGAACAGCCCGAAGGTGGCGCAGAACACAGGCGAGCATCACTGACCGCGCGGAGGCGTTGCTGCGTGGGGCGCGCCCGGCTGCGCCGGCATGGCAGAGCCGCGGCCAATACTGTGAAAATTCCGACTGGAATGCAGAATATTAATTCATCACGGGAATGCTAGGCGATGGCTACACTGTCGTCTGTACCGCGCTTCCGACCGCGCCGGTACATGCAAAAAGGCGAAACAGACGACATGCGGGACGCAGATCCGCCTATCCCGCTCCACCACAAGTGGAAAGTGCCGCCCATTCTGGACTCCAGCAGCAATCATGAACAAGAAGCTCTTCACGACCCTCGTTTCCGCAGCCGCTTTTGGCCTTTGCGTCATGGCATCGACGCAAGCCAGTGCACAGGGTCCGAAAGATAGCACCAGTGCCGGCGACAAGTACGGCTACAACCTGCACAACGGCAAGCGCGACCCGTTCACCGACGGCGCCCGCGCGAATGACCGCCGCGACCCGTTTACCGACGGTGCGCGCGTCAATGACCGCCGCGATGCGTTCACCGATGGCGCCCATGGCGCCGCGGCGCTCGACCTGGCTGGCCGCGACCTGACCGGTGTGTCGGCAACGCCGTCCCACAGCGGCGTGGCAGGCAAAGCCAGCGCCTGACCGGCGCAACCGGCCCGGCCCCGGGAATCCTCCGCCCGGGGCCGGGCCGGCCGGCGAGACCGCTGCCGCCGCGTTGCGCGCAGATTGTCCCTGGCCACGCCACGCCACGCAGTTCACCGCAGTTCACCGCAGTCCCCCGCAGTCCCCCGCAGTACCAACCAACAGTCTCACCCTCCCCATGATTTCCCTGAACAAGATCGTGCTGTCGCTGGCAAGCGTCTCGGCACTCGCTGCATCATTGCCGGCATTGGCCGGTCCCGACTGGACCGTGATCGAACGCGCGCGCGCCCAGAAGCAGGCGCAGGCCAGGCGGGCAAGCGCGCAGGCGCGCTGCCCCTTGCAAGCGCAGGGGGCGGCGGCACCGGCCGCGCCGTCGGCCGTGCCCGCCGCCACAGCCGCGACCGCGCCCAGCGTCACGCCCTGAGCGTGAGACCGGCCGGATCGCAAGGCGCGCGCGGGCGCACGCTCGCGGCCAGCAAGGTGCCCGCCGGGATTCGATCGCGTAGTCACCCGCCTTGACGGCGTAGCGACGGCGCAATGAAAAGGAAAGCGGGAAGGGCTGGAAGGGCGGGAAGGGCGGGAAGGGAGAAGCCGGCGCGGCGGGCTTTACGGCCGCCGCGCAGCAAGTGGCGCCTGGATCGGGTCGGACCGGCAGAACCAGGGGCGCCGTCCGGTCAGCGCCGCCAGGCAAGGAAGTGCCTCAGGGCTTCTTCTCCGCGATTACCATCCACGACACGCCGAAGCGATCGGCGGTCATGCCGAAGCGGTGCGCGAAAAAGGTCTCGCCCAACGGCATCTGGACCTGGCCGCCTTCGGCCAGCCCGTTGAAGACGCGGTCCGCGGCAGCCGCATCGGGCACGCTTACCGACAGCGCGATGCCTTCGAAGCTCGGCTTGCCGCTGCAACGGCCGTCGGACATCATCACCGTGCTTTCGCCGATGCGCATGGCCATGTGCATCACCTTCTCTGCGTCGCCGGGGGCGGGCGCGCATCCCTCGGGCGCGCCTGCCGGTTGCGGCGGCGCTTCCTTGAAGCGCATCAGCATTTCGACTTTCGCGTCCAGTACGCGCTTGTAGAACTCCGCCGCTTCCTCGCAGCGGCCTTCGAAGAACAGGTAGGGTTGGACCAGCATTTTGTCTCCTTATGGCGTTCTCAGGGTCGTTCGGGATCGAGCGGCATCGGCACCGATGCATGCTCGTGCACCACCAGCCACCGGCCGGCGATCTTGCGAAAACACAAGGTGGCGCGCACCCAGGCCTCCTGCGGCGCGCCGCCCTGGGGGTGCTGGTCACACGCTGCGTCGATATTGCGCCGGATTTCGCCGGATTGCGTGATGGGCGCCGCTGCTGTGATCCGGCCACATCGTTGTGTACACTGTCCACTACCATAGTCGAGAAAATGGACGCTGTCCACATGGAGGAAAAATGACGGGTGCCAAGCGCACTTCCGGCACCGCGGGCCGGGCGGCTGGCAAGGGTGCCGCCGCCATGTCGGAACCAGGCGAGGCGGCGCAATCCGCACCTGCGGCGGTACCCCCGGACGCGCCGGCCGGCGCTCCGGCCCGCAATACGTATCGCCATGGCGACCTGCGGCGCGCGCTGCTCGATGCCGGCATGGACCTGGCGCGCGACGGCGGCCCGGATGCGGTCGTGCTGCGCGAGGCCACGCGGCGTGCCGGCGTGGTGCCCAATGCCGCGTACCGGCACTTCGCCAGCCGCCACGACCTGCTGCAGGCGGTGCGCTTCGCGGCCTTGTCGGCGCTGGCCATGGCGATCGAGGCCGATCTCGCCGAGGTCGACGGGACAGCGCCGCCAGCGGATGCGGCGCGCGCCAGCCTGCGCGCGGTCGGCACCGGCTATATGCGTTTCGCCCTGGCCGAGCCGGGGCTGTTCCGCACGGCCTTTTCCGTGCCGGGCGAACTGCGCGGCGTGCCCATGCCGGCCAGGGAAGGCGACAGCGGCCTGAACCCGTTCGAGCTGCTGGGCGCGGCGCTCGACAAGATGACCGCCGCCGGCCTGCTACCCGCTGCGCGCCGGCCCGGCGCGGAATACCTGGCGTGGTCCGCGGTGCACGGCCTGTCCATGCTGGTCATCGACGGGCCGCTGCACTTGCTGGCGCAGGCGCCGGGGCAGGCCTACGACATCGGGCAGCGGCTGATCGACATGGTGGAGACGGGCCTGCAGGGCGAGGGCGGCGACCCGCGTTAGCGCTGTACCGCCCACCGGCGCCGGGTACCCGTGGCCCGTCACGCCTGTCCGGCTGCCGTTGGCGCGGCGCTCCGGTGCAACAGGACCGGGACCGACTTGGAGGTCGGCGTATTGCATCCGTCGGCTACGCTGCCCAGTGGCACCAGCGGATTCGTCTCCGGATAATAGGCGCCGATGCATCCGCGCGGGATGTCGTACTCGACCAGAAGGAAGCCATCGGCGCGGCGCTCGATATTGTCTTCCCAGACCGTGGTCATATCGATCCATTCGCCGGCCTTCAGGCCGAGCATTGCAAGGTCGTCGCGGTTGATGAAGACGACGCGCCGCTGGCCGAACACGCCGCGATACCGATCGTCGAGCGCATACACCGTGGTGTTGTACTGGTCATGCGACCGCGTGGTCATCAGCGTCATCAGCCGTTCCCCGTACGCCTCGCGCGCACGCGCGATGGGCGAGTCCGGGGTCAGTGCATTGACCAGGAACACCGCCTTTCCCGAGGGCGTGTGCCACTCCCGCTCCCGCGCGGGCACCCGCAGGTGGAATCCGCCTGGATGCGCGATGCGCGCGTTGTAATCCTCCGGCGGGCACGCCCCGCCGGTTGTCGCAAATCCTCCGGCACCAGCTTTTGGCGCCAGCGCCAGGCTATCCAGCGGTATGTTGGTGGCCACCGGTGTCTCGCTGTTCCTCGTGCGAGAGGTTCCCCTTCGCGTCCTATACTCAGTCACGAAGGGATGCGGCAGTGGTATGCGTGAGGCGATCGCGAGTTCAGCGGCACGCCTGGCTTTTCACACCGACTACAAGGTCCGAGGGGATTGCCATGTTTCTCTATGAGAAATTGCCATTGTTTGTGTTTGAGATAGAGGCATGTGACAACCTGAAATACGTGCCCATGTGTCTCCGCTTCAATCTGGATTTTTACGGATACACATTCTCCCTTTTGGAATGGCAAGCCCTTCCCGTCGAGGCCCGTGAGGCGCTCGCCGGTTTTCCACCCGCCACGGCCGGCAACGCGGGTGATTTTGCCTCCAGCCTCCGGGACATCATGCAGAAGCACCTTAACAAGGTGCCAGAGACATTCCCGCCGGATGCTCAGGCGGCATGGCTCCAGGCTTCGAAAATACCTGACTCGGTCCTGGCGCAGTACGCCTTGGCCGAACTGGCGCCGATTACCGGGGAGGCTTGGTCCGGGCTTTCGATCCTCAAGCGATATGTGCTGACGAAGATGTCCCTGAGAGGGGTGAGGAACCATTGCTTTGTTCCCGCGCTGCTGGAGTTCGGGCTGGTCAGGTCAGGCATCGCAGATGCATAGACCGTGCTTCTGGCCCGGCACGGGCGACTCGTGATTCCAGATTCCCGATTCCCGATTCCCGATTCCCGGTGGGCGTGACCTGCCGGGCAGCGGCGGCCGACGCTGCTGCAGCGGAGCCGATGCGGAGAAAGCGGTTTTTCCTTGCTTCAAATATCGGCTGATGGCCAGCAGTGATTTGACCATCCGGGACATTCAATTTACATTTCGGGAGAGTCAGCGAACCCACGATTTCGGCAATGGCCTACTATCTCCGCAGTGCCAGTCTCACCCACTATGTCGAGGTGGCGCGCGCCGTCGGCCTTGATCCCTATCAGCAGCTAAGGGCGGCGAAGATCAGCCGTGCGGCGCTGCTGGATCCCGACATCCGGCTGGCGGCCGGACTGGTGGGGCGGCTGCTGGATATGTCCGCCAAGGCGGCCCGGGTTGACGACTTCGGCCTGCGCATGGCCGAGTTGCGAGAATTCTCGAATCTCGGGCCACTCGCCTTCGTGGTGCGGGAGGAGCCGACATTGCGCCGTGCGCTGGACTCCATGGTCCGCTATATGGGCCTGCAAAACGAAGCGCTGGCCATGCGCGTCGAAGAGTCCGAGGGCATGGTGATGATCCACCTGCAGGTCCTGAGTGACGAGCCCGGTACGCTGCGCCAGGCCACGGATCTGGCCGTAGGCGTGGTGTTCCGCATGCTGAGCTTGTTCCTGGGCGCATCGTGGCGTCCGCGCAGCATCTGCTTCACAAGCGCCGCGCCTGCCAGCACGGCCACGTACCTGCGCGTTTTCGGCATGCCGGTGCAGTTCAACCAGGACTTCGACGGCATCATCTGCGTGGCGTCCGACCTGGAGTCGCCCTTGCCCTCCTATGATCCGGTGATGGCGCAGCAAGTGAAGCAGTATCTCGGCACGCTGCTTGCGCAGGCCAACACCACCATGCCCGACAAGGTGAAGAAGCTGGTCTACGCCTTGCTCCCGTCCGGCGTCTGCTCGGTCGAGCGCGTGGCGCAGTTCCTCGGCGTGGACCGCCGCACGGTGCACCGGCGTCTGGCGCAGGAGGAGGCAACGTACTCCGGCATCGTCAACGACGTGCGCGCCGGCCTGGTGATCCCGTATATCGAAAACCGCGGGCGTCCGCTTTCGGAGGTGGCCACGTTGCTGGGTTTCTCTTCGCTGAGCGCGTTCTCGCGCTGGTTCGGCGGCCAGTTCGGCTGCAGTGTTTCGCAATGGCGGGCGCAGGCGCGGACCGTAAGGCACGGGGATGCCGGCCAATAGATCTCCGTCCGTTTGTGCGGTGCCCATGCACGGCGTTTGCGCCATCGCCCTGGGCGGCCCCGCCTGCAAGCAAAACGCGACCGCACGGGTGTATCACTGTTGATACAGCGTAGAAGTTATCCGTTTCGCCGACGCGTTTCGCGAGTGCTGTTTTGCCCGCAAGTAAGATTTGCAATAAGCCGGAACGCAAACTAAGGTTGTGATCTCGGAGTAGCGTGCAAGGCGAAGCGCGGGGCTGAGGAGAACGGACATGGCAAACGCGAAAAAGGCGGCTGAACACGAGCAAGCCACCGGGGACCGGCTAGGCAACAAGGAATACCTGAAGGAACTCCGGCGCTTGCATATCGAACTGGTCAAGCTGCAGGCATGGGTGCTGGCGACCGGCTGCAAGGTCTGCATCGTGTTCGAAGGCCGCGACGGCGCGGGAAAGGGCGGCACCATCAAGGCCCTCACGGAGCGCGTGAGTCCGCGCGTGTTCCGCGTGGTTGCCTTGCCGGCCCCCACGGAGCGCGAGAAGAGCCAGATGTACGTTCAGCGGTACATCTCGCACCTTCCCGCCGCCGGCGAAGTGGTGATCTTCGACCGCAGCTGGTACAACCGCGCTGGCGTGGAGCGGGTCATGGGATTCTGCTCCGAGGAGCAGGCCGAAGCGTTCCTGAGGGCCGTGCCCCTGGTCGAGAAGGCCATTATCGGTTCCGGTGTCATCCTGTTGAAATACTGGCTTGAGGTAAGCGAGGAGGAGCAGACGCGCCGCCTTGCGTCGCGCATCGACGATGGCCGCAAGACCTGGAAGCTCACGGATATGGACTTGAAATCCTACAGCCGCTGGTATGACTATTCCCGCGCGCGCGACAAGATGTTCCTCGCCAGCGATACAGACTACGCGCCCTGGTACGTGGCCAACTCGAACGACAAGCGGCGCGCCCGCCTCAACATCATCAGCCACGTGCTGGACAAGATTCCCTACGAGGCCGTGCCGCACAAGAAGGTGAAGCTGCCGGCGCGGCAAAAATCCGGCGGCTACAAGGAGGCGGATTATCCTTACAGGCATGTCCCCGAGCGGTTCTGACGGCGTCGGCCTCCGGACTGCACCCGGTTCGCGCACCAGCGCCCCCTTGATGTCAGCACCAGCGAGATCATCATGCCGGACGATTCCATCCCGGAGCCATCGCTGCCCGCCCGCGTGACACTGCGCGACGGGCGGCAGATTCTGCTGCGCCAGATCGGCGGACAAGACAAGGCAGCCCTGCTGGCCGCCTTCCACCGCCTATCGGTGGATTCCCGCTATACGCGATTCATGGCCTCCATGCGGGAACTGCCGGACGCCATGCTCGAATCGGCAACCCACCCGATGCCGGAGCGCGAGTTCGCGCTGGTGGCCGTCACAGGCAATGGCGAGGCAGAGGTCATCGTCGGCGGCGCGCGCTATGCCGCGGGTCCTGGCAGCGAGGTCTGCGAATTCGCCGTGACGATCGACGACAACTGGCATGGGCTGGGACTGGCGCGGCACCTCATGCAAACGTTGATTGGTGCCGCGAGCGCGCGGGGATACCGATGGATGGAGGGCTTCGTGTTGTCTTCCAACCATTCCATGCGCGGCCTTGCGCGCCGGCTCGGCTTCGACGATACGCCATGCCCCGACGATGCCATGCTGCGCGTGGTCAAGCTCCGGCTTGCGGTGCCGGCCGGGGCCGGCATCGCCCCTGGATAAGCCGCGGCGCGCCAGCCGCGCACAGGCCTGAGCGCGAACTGCAGCACGAACCGGTGGCGCGGGGTCGCGCGCAACGAGGGGAGCCGATCGATGAGCATACTGGACCTGCTGCGCCGGCGCGAGCCGGGCGCGCACGAGCAAGGCAAGCGCGACAAGCGGAGCAAGCACGAGATTGCCGAGATGACGGAGCGCGTCCTCGGCCTGAGTCCGCGCCTGCGCCTGGTGCCGCACTACCAGAAACGGCTCGGGCCGAAGATCGGGCTGGCGCTGGACGTTGTCCGCGGGCTGGCGGCGGGCCTTCCTGCGCCGCGCGAAGCCAGCGCGGTGGCGTGGGGATCGGATCCCTACATCCATGCCTTTTTCGGTACGGCGCACGATGTGGAGCTTGCCTTCAGCCGCTCAGCGGACCTGCGCGAGTTCTTCGAGCACGCACCGGACGCGCGGGAGGCCTATGCGGTGCTGGGCATGGCGATGGCCGAGCGGCACACGCTGGGCGTCGCGCTGGAGGGAGACGTGATGCGCACCGATGTGCAGCAAACCACGATCTGCTTCAGCGATCACCAGGTGCGGATCTGTGGCCGGACTGACGCCGGGCTGCGCGAGGAGATCGTGCGGCGAATGCTGGATCAGCTGGCGCTGGAGGGCCTGGCCCGGTTTGCCGCCGGCATGTCGCGGCGCAATGTGATCGAACGTGAGCTGGAGCTCCTGAAGGCGCGCTTGCATCTGCTGGAGCGGCGGGGCACCGGTATGCGCTCGGTGGTGGGGGGCGGTAGCGAAGTGGCGCCCGCGGAACATGCCAGGCTGCGCGAACAGATCGAGGAAAACGCTCAGGAACTCGCCCGGCTCGGCGTGGCATCCGATGCCCTGGAGCGCCAGATCGACGGACTCGGCGAAGTGTTCGAGGAGGCGGGTTCGCGGTTCTCCCTGGAGCACCGGAACATCCGCCTGAGCCGGATGAATGTGCTGCTGCCGGAACAGAGCACGGCACCGGGCGATGCAATCGATCTGCAAAGCGCCCGGGTCCCGGGCGATCCGCCGCTGGTGCGCACCTTTGCCCTGGTGCGCTTTGCGCGCGCCGGCATGCTGTCTCCGATGTCGCTCCTCGATGAAGCGGAGCGCCTGTTGTAGTGCACGCCCCGGATGCGCGCCGCAAGACCGGTCGAACAGTTCGCCGCGGCATGCTCTGCGGTCGCACTTGTGGATGGATCGCTGCCTGTGCGCTGGCGGTGACACGGCACACCTGTTTGCGCGAAACACGGCATCGAAAAAATGCAGTACGAGAATTCGGCAAGAAGCACGAGAATGATCTAAAACACACATGAGGGCGAGGGTCCCCAGGAAAAGCGGAGCCATGAGCTCCACGGGGCTCATCGATTTTCGGCAAGCGCAGATGGAGCCCCGCGGCGAGTTGACGCACCGGCACCGCGCCCTGCACCGCGGCGTACGGCAGAAAAGAAGTGATTCCACAGGATCTTGGGGGTGGGAGTCGTGATGAACAATAAACAACGAAGCTATCGCTACGTTTGCCTGTTGCTTGCGACTATCCTTGTCGCCGCCTGCCAGAAAGAGAAGCCACCACCTCCCGCCGCGGTCGCGACCGAGGTGGGCATCGTCACGGTGGCACTGCGCGACGTCCCGGTGGTGTTCGAGTTTGTCGGCGAGACGCAAAGCTCCCAGCAGGTCGAGATCCGCGCCCGCGTCAACGGGTTCCTCGAGCAGCGCCTCTACACAGAAGGCTCGCTGGTCAAGAAGGGCGACCTGCTGTTCCGGATGGACCAGAAGCCATTCCAGGCCGCGCTGACCGCGGCGGAGGCCGAACTGGCGCAACAGCAGGCCCGGCTCAGCACGGCGCGCGCCAATCTCAACCGCGTGCGGCCGCTTGCCGCGAAGAATGCACTGAGCCAGAAGGACCTCGACGACTCGGTCGGGCAGGAGCAGGCGGCCGCGGCGGCGGTCGAGGCGGCCCGCGCCAATGTTGTCAACGCCAAGCTCAATCTTGGCTATACGACGATCACCTCACCGGTGAATGGCTTGTCCAGTTTTGCGAAGAGGCAGGTCGGCTCGTATATCGACCCAACCAATAGCCTGCTGACCTATGTGGCGAAGCTCGATCCGATGTGGGTGAATTTCAGCCTGTCGGAAAACGAGGTGCTCCAGTCGCGCTCGCAGCAGCAGTCCGGTTCGCTGAAGCTGCCGGAGCGCGGGGCGCTCGAGGTCGAGATCGTCCTGGCCGACGGCACGGTGTACGGCAGCCGGGGCAGGATTGCCTTTGCCGACGCGTCGTTCAACGCGGATACCGGCACGTACCTCGTGCGCGCCGAAATGGCCAACCCGCAGGGCTTGTTGCGTCCGGGCCAGTTTGTCAGGGTCAGGCTGATTGGCGCGCAGCGGACCCAGGCGGTCGCCGTGCCGCAGGAGGCGGTGATCCAGGGCCAGCGCGGCGAGTCGGTCTGGACGGTCGACAAGGACAACAAGGCGCAGTCTCGCGTGGTCGAGGTCGGCGAGTGGTCGGGCGACAACTGGGTGATCCGCTCGGGCTTGCGGCCCGGTGACATGGTGATTGTGAATGGCGCCACCCGCCTGGCGCCCGGCGCCCCGGTGAAGCCAGTCCCGGCGGCAGCAAAGGGTGGGGCGGGCGCGCATGCCGCCAGCGCTCCCGCCGCCGGCAGCGAGGGTCGCAAGCCATGAAGATCTCCCATTTCTTCATCGACCGGCCGATCTTYGCWTCGGTGCTGTCSATCATCATCGTGGTSGGCGGRCTGGTKGCSATGTTCAAYCTGCCGGTGGCSCAGTTCCCGGASATCACGCCGCCGASCATCACCGTATCGACCACCTATCCTGGCGCCAGTGCCGAGGTGGTGGCGCAGAATGTCGCGGCGCCGATCGAGCAGCAGGTCAACGGCGCCGACAACATGCTCTACATGTCGTCCACGAGTTCCTCCACGGGGAACATGACGCTGACGGTCTTTTTCGAGATCGGGACCGACCCGTCGCTGGCGCAGGTGGATGTCCAGAATCGTGTCAACCTCGCGCTTCCGACGCTCCCGGACGCTGTCACGAAGCAAGGGGTTTCCGTGCAGAAGCGGTCCTCGGCCTTCATGATGGTCATCGCGGTCWACTCTCCGGATAACAGCTACCCGCAGAACTTCGTCGACAACTACACCAATATCTACGTGCTGGATGCGCTCAAGCGTATCCCGGGGGCCAACCAGGCATCGATCTTCGGCACGCCGGACTACGCCATGCGCATCTGGTTGCGACCCGACAGGATGGCGCGGCTGGGCATCACGGTGGATGACGTCAAGAACGCCGTCAGCGCGCAGAACCAGCAGTTCTCCGCGGGGCGCATCGGGCAGGCGCCGACGGCCGGCCCGGTCAAGCAGACCTTCCCGGTTGCCACCAAGGGCCGCATGACCGAGCCCGAGGATTTCGAGAACATCATCCTGCGCGCGGCCTCGAGCGGAGCGGCGCTGGTGCGGCTCAAGGACATCGGCCGGGCGGAGCTCGGCTCGAAGGACTATTCCCTGCGCAGCCGCTACAAGGGCAAGACCGCGACGCTGCTTGCCGTGTACCAGCAGCCGGGAGCCAACGCGCTGGCGGTGGCCGCCGGGGTGAAGAAGACGCTTGCCGACCTCAAGAAGAGCTTCCCTCCGGGCCTGCAGTACGAAATCGCCCTCGACACCACCGAGTTTGTCCAGGAATCCATCAACGAGGTGATCCACACGCTGGCGGAGGCGGTGATCCTGGTGATCCTGGTGGTCTATCTCTTCCTGCAAAGCTTCCGGGCGACGCTGGTGCCGATCCTGGCGGTGCCGGTGTCGATCATCGGCGCCTTCACGGCGATGTCGGCGTTGGGCTTCTCCGTGAACATGCTCACGCTGTTTGGCATGGTGCTGGCCATCGGSATCGTGGTGGACGATGCSATCGTGGTGATCGAGAACGTCGAGCGSAAYATGGTGGAGTTCAAGATGCCRCCCAAGGAGGCSGCCAAGSMCGCCATGGACGAGGTCGGTGGTCCGGTGGTCGCCATCGTGCTGGTCTTGCTGGCGGTCTTCATACCGGTGGCGTTTCTCTCGGGCATCACCGGSCAGCTCTACAAGCAGTTCGCCATCACGCTSGCSGTTTCCGTGCTGCTGTCCGGCGTGGTGGCACTGACGCTKTCMCCGGCSCTGGCSGCCATCCTGCTCAAGCCCGGCGAGCATGAGAAGAACCGGTTCTTCCGCTGGTTCAACAAGTCCTTCGACCGGATGGTGGAGGGGTACGGCAGCACGGTGCAGCTGGTGATCAAGCGGGTCGTCATCTCGCTGAGCCTGGTTGTCGTGATGATCGTCGTCAGCGTCTTGATGTTCACCCGCATCCCATCGTCCTTCCTCCCGGTGGAGGACCAGGGCTATCTGCTGGGCGCGGTGATCCTGCCGGACGCGGCGAGCCTCGACAGGACCAGCGAACTCTCGAAGCGGGCGGAAGAATGGCTCGCCCGCCAGCCCGGCGTGAAATCCGTGGCGACGCCGGACGGCTATAGCCTGATCGATTCCCAGAACAAGACCAACGCCGGCACGCTGTTTGTCACGCTCAAGGGCTTCAAGGAGCGCGGGAAGGGCGAGAGCGCCGAGGACCTGATCGTCAAGGCCACCCGGGAATTCTCCACGTACCGGGAGGGCCTGGTCATCCCGGTCAATCCGCCCTCCATTCCCGGACTCGGCGCCACGGGCGGCTTCGAATTCTGGCTGCAGAGCACGGGAGACGGCACGTATCAACAGCTTGAAGACAGGGTACGTGCCTTTATCGCCAAGGCGCGGCAGCGCCCCGAGTTGCGTGGCGTCAGTACCACCATCAATACGCGCTCGCGCCAGTTCCTGGTCGATGTGGATCGCGAACGCTCGGAAACGCAGGGGGTGCCGGTGGAACAGGTCTACTCGGCGCTGCAGACCATGTTCGGCTCGCTCTATGTCAGCCAGTTTCCCAAGAACAGCCGGCTGTTCCAGGTCATCCTGCAGGCCGAGCCCGAGTTCCGCTCCCGGCCGGAGGATATCGAAAAGCTCTACACGCGCAACGCGAAGGGCGACATGGTGCCGATCAAGGCGGTGACGACCTCGCGCTATGTGGCCGGCGCCGATCTGGTGACGCGATTCAATAATTTCCCGGCGGCCAAGATCACCGGCGATGCGGCGCCGGGATACAGCTCCGGCCAGGCCCTTGCCGCGATGGAGGAGGTGGCCGGCGAGGTGCTCGGCGAAGGGTATAGCTATGGCTGGAGCGGGCAGGCCTTCGAGGAGAAGAAGGCCGGGTCCACCGCCACCATGGTGTTTGGCTTCGCCCTGTTGATGGTGTTCCTGATCCTGGCCGCGCAGTACGAGAAATGGTCCCTGCCGCTTGGCGTGCTGCTCGCCGTGCCGTTCGCGCTGTTCGGCGCGCTGGTGGGCATCCTGATACGCGGCATGGAGAACGATGTGTACTTCCAGATCGGTCTTACCGTGCTGATTGCGCTGGCGGCGAAGAACGCCATCCTGATCTTCGAGTTCGCGGTGGAGATGCTCCACAAGGAGCACCTCAGTCCGTATGAGGCGGCGGTGAAGGCCGCCAAGCTGCGCCTGCGGCCGATCATCATGACGTCGCTGGCCTTCATCCTCGGGTGCATTCCGCTGGCGATCGCCTCCGGCGCGTCCGCGGCGAGCCGGCGCTCGCTCGGGACCGGGGTCATCGGCGGGATGCTGGGGGCCACGGTCATTGCCATCTTCTTCATCCCGATGTTCTTCTGGGGCCTGGAAGCCAGGGCGGCCAGGAAGGCCGCGGGGAGCGCGCCGGCGGCGCCGGCGCCCACTCCCCGTCCGGAGACGCCGGCATCGAGCGGAGGGGAGTCATGAAACCCGCCCGGAGGCGGCAGCTTGCCGCGGCCGGCGCGCTCGTGCTGGCGGGCTGCGCGGTCGGGCCGGACTACCAGCGCCCGGCGCTGGACGTGCCGGACGCGTACCGCTTTGCCCAGTCCGGCGCCGACGCAAACGCCGACGCAAACGCCAACGCCAACGCCAATGCCAGCGCCAATGCCAGCGCCAGCGCCAGCGCCAATGCCAATGCCAATGCCAATGCCAACGCGATCCCTGCCATCGACATGCACTGGTGGACCCAGTTCAACGATCCGGTGCTTGACGACCTCATCGCCAAGGCGCTGGCGCAGAACAAGGACATCCTGATCGCGCTGGCGCGTGTCGAGGAATACTACGGGCGGCTGATGTCGACTCGCGCCGGGCTCTTTCCGCAGGTCGGCGCGGAGATCGGCGGTGGCCGCCAGCGTCTGGCCACCGGGGCGGGCAACGTCGTACCTGTCAATAATCCGTTCAACCAGGTGCGGGCGGACGTATTCGCTACCTGGGAGATCGACCTGTTCGGGCGGCTCCGGCGGCAGACCGAGTCGGCACGCGCGCAGTGGGTCGCCACCGGCGAGGCCAGGCGGAGCACCCAGGTCAGCGTGGTGGCGGCGGTAGCCACGGGCTACATCAGCCTGCGCGACCTGGACAACCGCTTGCTGATCGCCCAGCAGACGCTGGCCAGTCGGCAAGGCGCGCTGACCTTGTTCCAGCAGCGCTTCGAAGGCGGCGTGGTGTCCGAACTCGAGGTCAGCCAGGCGCAGTCGGAATACGCGTCGGCGCTCACCTCCGTGGCGCTCTACGAGCAGCTCGTCGCGCAGCAGGAAAACCTGCTGTCGGTCCTGGTCGGCCAGAATCCGGCCGACATCCAGCGCGGCAAGTCCATCGGCGAGCTGACTTCGCCCGAGATTCCCGCCGGGCTGCCGTCGGCGCTGCTTGAACAGCGTCCGGACCTGCTGCAGGCCGAACAGCAACTGATCGCGGCCAACGCGCAGATCGGCGCGGCGCGCGCCGAGTACTTTCCCACGATCTCCCTGACCGGACTGTTCGGCGCGGCAAGCACGGCCTTGTCCGGCTTGTGGGTGGGCTCGGCGCGCACGTGGTCATTCGCGGGCGCCGTGAGCATGCCGATCTTCACTGCCGGCGGCATCGCGGGGGATGTCAAGCAAGCCGAAGCGCGCCAGCAGCAGGCGCTGTTCGCGTATCAGCAGGCGATCCAGACGGCCTTCCAGGAAGTCGCGGACGCGCTGGTGGGGGTGCAACGCACGCGCGAGCAGCGCGCGGCGAAGGATACGCAAGTGGACGCGCTGCAGCGCTATGTGTCGCTTGCGCAGGATCGCTATGAGGGCGGCTACACGAGCTACCTCGAAGTGCTGGATTCCCAGCGCGCGCTGTTCAATGCGCAGCTGGACCAGTCAAGCCTGCGCGGCTCGGAGTTCGGGTTGATGGTCTCGCTCTACAAGTCGCTGGGTGCCGGGTGGCCGCTGCAGCAGGCCGACACACTGGCAAACGGCAAATGAGCGAGCCCGGGGCAGTTGCAATGAAGGAGTTGTCATGAACACGTGGAACAAGCGCCTGGTTTGCGCTGCCGTCGCCGCCATGGTGCCGCTCGGGGCGCTGGCGCAATCCAAGCCGATCGCCTACCCGGCCAAGGGCCAGAGTTCGCAGCAGCAGCAAAAGGATGACGGAGCGTGCTACTCGTGGGCAAAGAGCAATAC